>NZ_QTLP01000001.1:0-368461 GCF_003635405.1 Parabacteroides sp. AF39-10AC
CTACCGCCTTGGACAAGCGTCTCGATTCCCTTCCGTACTTGGGAGGGGCCCTCCGCTATCAAATGACGAAGCAACACGTCTGAGCCCGTATTCACCCAGTAAGGGGCAAAGACACCACCTTTATTTATATAGTTCAATACAGACCATGGATTATAGACCACCTCATTCCCGAACAAGTAACCGTTATACCAGTGCTTGACCTCTGACTTCTGATCACCCAACGAGTATGAGTCGAGCAGCGTGTCGACATCCACTTGCGTGAAGCCAAACGCCGTACTCATCGGACGATCCAGCAAGGTATCCACGTCGATATTGTTCAGCCCGCTAAAGATCGACTCCTTGCTTACACGGAGGATACCCGTGATCACCCCCCGGAAGATGGACGTATTATCCTTGAAAACCATTGACATCAAATTACGCATGAAGACGATCATCCGATCATAAAAGCCCTTGTCGAAAGCCACATGAATGGGGGTGTCATACTCATCGAGCAATACCAGAGGGGGCATGCCCCAATGGAGCGTCAACAGTTCGGATAGCAAGCGGATCGAACCCTCTAATTGTCCCCGGGAAGCCTTGCCCTCATAAAGTGCCATAAAGTCATCCAAGTAATTAGGCCGCATCTTAGGAGAATCGAGCAAGTAAGCATGGCGAGTAAACTCGTTTTTCAACTCATAGCCTATTCTGACCAACGTGTCCTCGAACGTATCCGCCTTGCAGTCCTTCAACGTTAACATGATCACAGGGTATTGACCTTGATGCTTATCGAAATCCTTCCACTCCCGGATACGCTTGCCGTCGAACAACGGACGGAACACGTTACCATCCGTCTTCTCGAAGAAGTACCGCAGCATCGAAAGGTTCAGCGTCTTGCCGAAGCGACGCGGACGGGGAAGAAGCGTGATCAAAGCGCCTTCTTCTATTATTTGACGGATAAAATCGGTCTTATCCACATAATAATAGCCCTCATCTATCATTTTCTTGTAATCGCTGATGCCGATCGGTAGTCTTCTCGTTTCCATAAGTATCACTATTTTGAGTAGTGAATACAAATATAACAATTTATATGATAACAGCGATTATCACTTTTCCTTATTAATCTCATCATGTCAAAGAACGTTTCCCCCAGCGTTTGCGGCAAGGCACGTGGGGGAGCCTTTATGGTTCGTCGTATCAATCCGTCCGTTCTTGTATGCAGCGGATCGAATGAGCGTCGTACACTTGTTTTGCCGTGAAACAAATACCGGCCTGACTTTCAATAATTCCACCGCCCCGACTCACGGTAAATACTTGTCTTGATCCACCAGATCTATCAAAAGTACCCATGTATCCGGAAAATCCTACGTCATTCAATTGCGTAGGCATTGGGGGATAGCCCGTAAATCGAATATATGTCAGATGGGACTGATCCGCATCGTATCGTAAAAGGAGTCCTCCCTCCTTCACCGCAGATGAAGGAATACTCGTATTAAGTGCCGTCAATGGTTCAAGTTCAGCCTTACTAGGTACTCTCCAACCTGCAGGACAAGGATCGTGTACTGTTTTCGTGCTACCCCAAGCTGGCTGGGCTGCGTCCGAGCACCAACCTTGTCCACTCGCTCCAGCAATTTGGAACTGTGGATTTTTATATGCGTTACGAAGTGAAGTTCTCGACTTCATTTCCGGTATCAGCCAGTTAAAACCATCCGGTAAATACCGGTTCAGACAGTTCTTCGGAGGTGTCACCGCATTTAACGTGAAGGTATATTTATTAGGTAATTGTTCTGATGTATAAGCGCCGGGAAGCGGGTCTTTACGCCCATGCTGATAGTAAAAACCACCGACACGGGACATCTCTAAAGTAGTTCCGGGAACTTGCACATAGCCTTCGTAAGCCCCCAGGCTACGATCCATGAGAGGCTGCGTAGTGGTAGTGCCATTCGTTAGGACGAACTTTCTCTTATTCTTTTCCAATACGGTCTCCGTCCCTATGGCAGACGGAGCGTAGTCTGTTACCCAAACATGCCAGCTCCAAAGGATATTACCCGTCCCGTTCTCATCATCGTAAGCGGCGATTACTCCGCTGCCCCCGCTCGTGTTCGGGGCCACACGGCAATAGATACGGGCATCCGTGAGACTGGAGCCGTTCCTTAGCTCTACGATATTCGTATGGTCTTCGCTACTATTCACGACTCCAAGTACCGGATCGCCAAGATCACCATCCTCCAAGGTTTGCCAGAGTACCTTCACTGATTTGATGGGAGTCGAGATCATCTCGCCACTGACATCGCACCAATCCGTCCCCTGCATCACGGTATTATCTACGGTTACACCATTCACCGTATATTTATAGGGATTGAAGCAAAAAGCCCCACCCGGTACCACCATGAAACAGTTGGCCGTAGGCACCAGATTGTCATTATTGCTAGAGGCTGGGATCGGGTCGATGATCGTGACGCGTCGGTCGTCCACAGGGAGCTTAGTATGCGACATCGTTACATTATATATATAGTTCGTATTATCGAGTAAGTTGAATTCCTTGCTCACACTACCACCCAGATAGACCCGGTACTTTAGTTTCTTTTGGCTATCGCCACCGCCTCCCGTTACGAAACGGGAGATGAACGTGGCGTAAGCGCTACCCTTGGGGGCGTTTGCTTTCGTACGATAATAATCGGAGGTGGCGGCCGTGCTCTCCCCACGTACCAAGGAAGGGATCCAGCAGGAATAACGCCCTTCGTCCGATACGTTCTCTACTTGTATAGTGGCGTATTGATCCAATAGAGAGGGATAGGTATCCGTATTCTCTGGTCTCAACAACTTATACTCCACGGGAATGGATTGGAGCAAGACTTGCTCTAACTCATAGCCGGTTTTCTGAGGGAAATTCTTCCAATTCAGTGTCAACCGGGTAGCTAACCGGCGAAGGAGGATACGGATATCCGTACCGTCAGGACTTTGAATCTTGTAAGCACCGCCGTCGTTCACGACCTTCACTTTCGGAAGGTGCAAGATGTATGGCATAGCGTTGATTACAGACTTATCCGTTTCGTAGGCACTGGCGGTTATGCCCTCGATAGCGGAAGCGGTGGCAGTCGTGCCCTGTACCTCGGAAAGACTTTTCCCGCTAAGGGATCCGACTGTGTAGGTGGAATTTTTTTTGCCTCGGGCGATTATCACCAATTGGCAATCGGTCAAGGCATCCAAGGTTACCGTGAATGAGGAACCGATCTCTACATCTCCAATGCTTAGCCCTTTCCCCGACTTGAAATTACCGTTCGTATCATATTGCCAGACCTCCAAGCCGTAAAGTTTATCCGGCTTGACGGTAGCCAAAGCATCGTCTCCCCCAGCCTTGGTACGGCTGGCGGGGACCAACCGCACGTCGAAGCCTGCCTTTCCACCGCTCCCTATGACCTTAGTCGTGGGTGGTCCAGCCTCCAAAGAGCCGGCATCCACCTCGTCGGCGATACCCACGCATAAGGATACCTCCACCGTCTTGCCTCCACCCGTAGATGGACGGGGCGTATCGAGACGATCCTCGCAACTTGACATTCCTAACATCCATACTATTGACATCATGATCAATACTGCTTTTTGTAATTTTATTCCTATGACCTCCATACCTGCACGTGCTTTTTCACTACTACATTTCACATTTTTTTGCTTCAAACACGCTGTCTCTTTCTTACGTAGAAAGAGACAATAAAGAGAAATCGCTCTTTATCCGCTGTTTTTCAATCCCTTGGAAATGTTAATAGGACAAGGCACGTCACGCTCGACGGCTCACTATTGTTTGTCTTTTTAAATTTTGATAAAAGATTTAAGCACTCTCCTTGCCTTTATCAGCAATTTGAGCTACTTTTACACCCGAAAACGGATATTTATCCGTCATTCTGAAAGTTGTCTCTTTCTACGTAAGAAAGAGACATTTTTTTTCTCCCTACTTCTTTATTCTCAATCACTTCTATTTTTCGATTCATTTTACATTATCGTTTTTTTTACCGTTTGTCTCTTTACATCTCACTACTCATTTAACATTTAGGACTTACTGTCCGGAAAGGCACGCACGAGCTAGCACGATTCCCGACGGAAGAACCGTGTAAAGATCCATACATGCAAACTTCATATTGTTACATGACGTTGAATTGATTCACATTCTCCCGCGTTTCGAATTGACGGTCATAGAACCGCTCACAATAATCAAGTAGGAGTTTTATATTGTCTGTAATCAGTGATTTCGTATGCTTATACAACACCTGTACTCCACACAGCCGTAGAAGTGACAGGAATGGTGGAATTAAAGTTGTATGTATCTTTCAAGCAATTACAGGAAAGCCGACGAAGCTAGCTTACTTTAAAACAATGGATTTGAATGGAAAAAATTCATAACTATGAATGAAGAAAAACATAGTTATGAATTGAAAATTTCATAGTTATGATTTTTCAGTATCAAAATAGGCAAGTAATTCTTCTATCGTTTGGGTGATATAGGTACCGCCGGAAGTCTCATGGATGATAAAGTGGGTGGTCTTTAAATCGCCAGTCTCAATCCAGATATTCGATTCCACTTCCCGATTCGCCAAAATTCCGTTTCGCTGGAGCGCTTTACGCACCATAGCGTATTTCTGGCCATGTCCAACGAGGCGGATCTGTCGGGAGAATTGATTATCTATACGGAATAATCCGGTATCCTTATCGAAAACAATCCCTTTCCGGGCGAAGAAATTGCTTAGATGACCACTCAATGCCAAATCCTCGGGGGTACCGGTAGAGATACCATTCGCTTTGTCCATTAACCAGATCTTATCCGATATCTGGAGAGCCAGCTCCAAATCGTGAGTGGACATAAATATCGTCTTATTCGTTTTCCGGGTTAGATGATGGAGTAATTGCATAATCTCTACCTTGCTGGGAAAATCAAGGAATGCGGTAGGTTCATCCAAGTAAATAACCGGAGTCTCCTGAGCGAGCGCCTTAGCGATCATCACTTTCTGGCGTTCTCCATCCGATAAGGTATGGACCATGCGGGATGCTAGTTCCTCAATGCGGACAAGGGCGATGGATTCTTCCACGATCCGCTTATCATCCTTGCTCAACTTGCCCCAGAAGCCGGTATACGGGCTACGTCCCATCCCGACCAATTCCCGTACCAACATATTCCGGATCTCACATTTATCGGTCAGCACGACACCGATCGTGGTGCTCAATTCCTTATCGGAATAAGCATCTATATCTTTTCCTAGGACCAATATTTCCCCATCTAATTTAGGTTGGAAAGCCGATAACGTGCGCAATAAAGTAGACTTCCCCACCCCGTTAGCACCCAGCAAACAGGTTAATTCACCACTATAGATCGTAGAGTGTATACCTTTAGCTACCAGCTTTGTACTACTCTTAGAATGGTAACCGATCGAAAGTCCGTTAATATGAATCGTATCTTGTTTCATCTTACTCGTTCAATTCATTCTTTCGTTTTCTAAATAATACCGAAGCCACTACAGGAGCACCTACTAAAGCGGTTACCGAGTTGACAGGTAACGCTCCCTCGAACCCCGGCATACGGGCGATCAAATTACAGATCAACGCCAACGCCGCACCTGCGAATAAGACCGCAGGCATTAAAATCCGATGGTCGGAAGTTTGAAATATGGCCCGGCATAAATGCGGAACGGCTAGCCCCAAGAAGATAATAGGTCCGCAATAAGCCGTGACAATCGCCGTAAGGACCCCGGCCGAGGTGATAACCAACAAACGGGCCCGCTTGATATTAAGTCCCAAATTGCGTGCGTAGCTATCCCCAAGAAGCATCAAGTTCATGGTCTTGATAAGCAGGAACGAGAGAGGGATCAAGATTGTCATAAGAATCACGAACAACGTCATCTGATTACCGGAAACACGGGCGAAACTACCCAATCCCCAAATCACGTATGCACGGATATCCTCCTCGACGCTAAAGAATTTAAGTACACCGATCACGGCGTTTGCCACGTAACCGATCATCACACCGATAATCAACAACGTGACATTTCCTTTTACCTTTTGGGAAACATACACGATCAGCGCCATCACGGATAAGGAACCGATCACGGCCGCTATCGATAAGGCGATCTCCCCCATAAAACCAAGTTTACTCAAGGCAACGCCCCCTAAACTACCGCTTAACAACACCACAAAAGCGACACCCATGCTCGCTCCCGAACTGATACCTAAGACCGAAGGTCCGGCCAATGGATTACGGAAAACGGTTTGCATCTGTAAGCCGCTGATGGATAAGCCTGCTCCCGCTACCAACGCTGTCAATGCCTGTGGTAGTCGGGATTTCCAGATAATATTCTGCCATGTAATAGGCTCATTTCCTGAATTCCAGATAATATGCCAAACCGATTGAAGAGGAATAGAGACTGACCCCAACACCAAATTCAAAAAGATTAGAACAAAAATAGCCGTGACAATCGCCAGCATCCATAGGGTATTTGAATGTCTCATCAGTGTTCCTTATTTAAGTCGAGAATAATAGACCGGCTCATGATCCGGTAATAAATCCGGATGAAAGATATGAAGCAAATCCGCTAGGACGATCTCCGGTTCTGTCGGCATACTCTCATAAAACGGCGTGTTCTTCATATTACAATAGATAATCCCTTTCTCCCGGAACGCACGGAAATCCGCATAACGAGGATCTTGCTCTTTCAATGCCTCATAGCTAAACGTTCCCGGGAAACTATTCACGATACGCCAGTAATCAGCATCGTCCGCTTGGTTATAGACCGTCTCGAAGTCTAATGTAACACCACCGGATCGCTCATCGTCTTTCAAGAAATAATCAGCGCCGGCATCCTTGAAAAGCTGTGCCAAGAAACTCTTTCCTCCTACGGCATACCAGTTTCCACCCCGTAACTCGCCACTAAAAACGATCGGACGTTTTTTAACCTTGCCATCCGCCGTAAGTTCCTTTAATTCATTATACCTCTTCTCAATGGCGGCAAAACGCTCATTGCCCTCTTTCTCTACCCCTAACAACAAGCCTATGAACTTGATCCATTCAGCTTGTCCCAATGGCGTAGTCTCCTTATAACCCAAATGGGGAATCAAGGGGATACCCACGTCTTTCAGCGTCTCATAGCCTCCCCGCTTGAATGGCGATACAAGGATCAAATCAGGATTCATACTCATGATAACCTCGTTATCGAAATTTCCCTCTATACCGATCTTTGCGGTTTTACCTTCTTTCAGGCGTTCGTTCATCTCTTTATTGAACAAATGCCGTGTACTGGTAATCCCAACGACCTTATCCAAAGCACCCAATTTAATAAAATTCGATAATTGCAGGGAAGTCATACAGATAACGCTTCGGATGGGAAGCTCTATCATCGTATAATCAACGGGAATCCCCGTGGGTTTCGAACCTCTTTTTACGAACGCATAATGAAACGTGGTGCTTTCCTCGTTTTGAGGATCTTGAATATCAGCCAAGACATATTGATCCGCATAGGTAAGCTTGAATCCTTGGGCGTATAAAGGCTTAACCTGCTCTTGCGAGAATGCGGATTGCTCTACGGAAGCCGTCTTCCCTATTTCTCCTTTTTCACGGATACCTGAAGTACATGATAAAGTCAATACCGATAAAAGCAAGCATCCACCCGCTATAAACTTATTCATAATCCTTGTTTAATTGACAGTTGATCATTGACAGTTACTCTCGTCCTGCTCCACGGGACAGCAACATTTATTTATGAACCGGCAGGTCTTCTGACTTACTTCCATTCTGGACGCCTTCCCGATTACGAAACCAGTGGCCAAGGTATTGTCCGAATGTTTAGAAGTTCACAGCAGCGTGGTCTGTCCGGGATTCTCACCCGGTTCCCTTTTAATCCGCCTCCCGGAAAAAGAGATAAGCGGAGCCTATTACAGCGACAAAAGTAGTAAGAATATTTGTATACATCCGCAATTTTAAGGACTTTTGCGTTTCAAATAAAAACAGATACACATGAATCATCCTATTCACTTCGTCTCATTAGGTCCCGGTGATCCGGAATTAATTACGCTGAAAGGGCTTAAAACATTACAAAAGGCTGATATTATCTATTGTCCTGCTACACAAGGCAAGCATGGAATCATATCTCGGGCGACGGATATATTGAAAGCTATTGAGGTAGACGAATCCTTGATCCATCCGTTTATTTTGCCAATGAGTAAGGAACGGACAGATGCGTTAAACGCTTATAACGAATTGTTTCTGGATGCCCAAGCTGAATATTTGAAAGGAAAACAAATCGTGATCGTCGCCGAGGGAGACGCTGGTTTTTATTCATCTATACAATATGTATACGATAAATTCGAGGAAGCAGGAATCCCGGTCGATCGAATCGCAGGAATTCCGGCATTTATAGCGGCAGGTGCCTTGGCCGGGATACATATCGTAAAACAAGAGGAGCAAATTAACGTAATCCCCGGGACTGCGTCGTTCGATGAACTTTCGGCAAAAATAGAAAATGGAATGATCATCGTCATCATGAAATTACCGGGTTGCCAAGAGGCTATTCATACTTGTATCCGGCAGTATGCGGATAAGGCGGTTTTTCATTATTTCGAGAATGTTGGAACAGGAAAAGAATATTATACTACTGATATCACCACTATACATTCCAAGGATTTCCCCTATTTCTCCCTACTGATTATCCAACCTCGCTAAAAGAAGAAGGCTGCCCGGAGAGTAACCAAACCCGGACAGCCCATCTTATTACGCTACATGCAATATATGCTTAAGCTGATCGATATGGAAACGAAGTGTATCCATATAAGGTTTCACTGAATTATGATACATGATCGCTTTTGCGTGCATATCTTCCAACTCGCTTACTTTACGGTTCGCCTCACGCATTTTACAAGCGTTGTAGCGAATACCCGATACATGTCCTTTGATATCCTCGATCGCTTGGTTTCCCCGGTTGAAGATAGACTCTGCTTCTTCCGGAGCGTATACCGTATAGGCTTGGGCAACGTCATCCAGTAATGCCTGTTGATAAGAGCCGGCTATCGGGAGCAATTGATGGATCGCATGATGACATAAAGAATGAACCTCGTTTTGAAGCTTCTTCAATTCTACTTCCCACTTTGATTCACATACTTCATCCAATTGTTTGACTTCCGCTACGACACGGCCGCTAAACAATTCCACTACCATCTTTTCCCATGCTTCTGCTACCCACGATTTAGTAGCAAATGTAACCTGACTAAATCTTACTGTTGACATAACCTTAAATTTACATATTATATTGCTAATGTTATTAATCTCTTATCTGTTTCAATTTATCACACTCAAATCATTTTATCTTTCTTTTTATCGTTGCGACACCACAAAATTAATCAAATTATCATAGATGGATAATTTTAAAGACTATTTTATAATTCTTTAAGAGTGCGACAAGCAAAACGTATGATTTTTGCAAAGTTCACTTTACAAAAAGTTTAATTTCAAGCCTAACAGCTATCACAAAAAGCAAGATCATCGCCATCTTCGCACAAAAATATCAAAATAACACAATCTTATTATTCCATAAAGGGGGAAAACCTTGTTCCGTATCATTTTGTTATTATAATAAATTAGATTTACTTTGTTCAAACTATATAAACTTACATAAAGCACATGAAATCGGACATTGAGATAGCAAGAGAAACAGACTTGCGTAAAATTAAGGAAGTTGCGACAACGTTAGGTATCCCTCGTGAGGAAGTACAAAATTATGGCAGGTATATTGCCAAGGTTCCTATCCATTTGATCGATAAAAAGCAAATGGACCAGCATAATTTAATTTTAGTGACCGCTATCACTCCCACTAAAGCGGGAATCGGAAAGACTACGGTTTCGATCGGTCTGGCTTTAGGTCTGAATAAAATAGGGAAGAAAGCGGTGGTCGCTTTACGTGAGCCGTCTCTTGGCCCGTGTTTCGGCATGAAAGGTGGTGCTGCCGGAGGTGGATATGCCCAAGTGCTTCCTATGGAAAACATCAACTTGCATTTTACAGGGGATTTTCATGCGGTTACTTCCGCCCACAATATGATTACCGCTTTATTGGATAACTATATTTATCAGACTCGCAACACCTGCGAGGGGTTAAAGGAGATCAAATGGAAACGGGTTCTTGACGTAAACGACCGTAGCTTACGTAACATCGTATCGGGTCTAGGCGGCTCGGCGAACGGTGTCCCTACCGAGACCGGATTTGACATCACTCCCGCTTCAGAGATCATGGCGATCCTTTGCTTGGCTACGGATATAGAGGATTTGAAACGACGTGTCGGAAATATTTTATTGGGTTATACAAACGAAGATAAGCCTTTCACGGTAAATGATCTTGGCATAGCCGGAGCTATTACCGTATTGCTAAAAGACGCATTACTGCCGAACCTAGTACAAACAACGGAGAATACTCCCGCATTTGTACATGGAGGTCCTTTCGCTAATATCGCCCATGGATGTAATTCCATATTGGCCACCCAAATGGCTCTTACTTATGGAGATTATGTGATTACGGAGGCTGGTTTCGGCGCTGATCTGGGCGCAGAGAAATTCTTTAATATCAAATGTAGAAAAGCGGGGCTTTCACCGAAACTGACAGTCATCGTAGCGACTGCCCAGAGCTTAAAACTTCATGGTGGCGTTCCTGAAAAAGAAATCAAGGAACCGAATATCGAAGGATTAAAGAACGGATTCACTAACTTAGATAAACACATTGAGAATATGAAGAGCTTCGGACAGCAAGTAATCGTGACTTTCAACCGTTTCGCTACCGATACGGACGAGGAGATCGCTTTAGTGGCTGAGCATTGCAAGGAAAAAGGGGTTGGATTCGCCATGAATAACGTTTTCTCTGAAGGAGGTGAAGGGGGTACGGAACTTGCCCGCTTAGTGGTTGATACGATCGAAAATCATCCTTCCGCTCCTTTACAATATACATATGATCTGAATGATCCGATCCGTACGAAGGTACAAAAAGTGGCCCAGAAGATATACGGAGCCTCTTCGATTGTTTATACGACTTTGGCCGATAAAAAATTGCGTCAGATCGAAAGCTTGGGTATTTCCCATTATCCGATCTGTATCGCCAAGACTCAATATTCATTCTCTTCCGATCCGAAAGCTTATGGGGTCGCCAAGGATTTCGAACTAAAAGTACGAGATGTAATCATCAATAACGGAGCCGAGATGATCGTTGTCGTCATGGGCGAGATCATGCGTATGCCGGGGCTCCCTAAAGAGCCGCAAGCCCGAAAGATCGATATCGTGGATGGCATGATTGAGGGATTGAGTTAATAGACAGTAAAACAATTTAAATAAAAAAAGGTACGCCTCACACATTCAGTAAGGCGTACCTTTTTTATAACCACTCTCGCCCCGAAACCGGGGGGCGATCAATAAGCTCTGGCGAACAGTACCCGGCAAGCCGACGGTTTACCTGTCACCATACACTTACCCGGAGTCTTATCACCAGCTAAAGGAATACAGCGGATCGTAGCTTTCGTCTCGTTCTTGATCAATTCTTCTGTTTCCGGGGTTCCATCCCAGTGGGCCATGATGAAGACGCCATCCTCGATCTTCTCCTTAAATTCCTCATACGTATCTACGTTTATGATGTTAGCCTCACGGTGATCGTACGCTTTCTTGAAGATATTCGCTTGGATTTCCTCCAACAGATTCTTCACGTATTCCTCAATGCCATCACACGTGATCGTCTCCTTCTCCAAAGTATCACGGCGCATTACTTCGATCGTATTATTCTCCAAATCACGACCACCCATAGCCAAACGCACGGGAACACCTTTTAACTCGTACTCAGCGAACTTCCAGCCCGGCTTCTTGTTATCAGCGTCATCATATTTCACGGAAATGCCTAACGCTTTCAATTTAGCCACGATACCAGCGACCTTCTCGCTGATCTGCGTCAATTGCTCAGCGCTACGGTAGATCGGTACGATCACAACCTGTATCGGAGCCAAATGTGGAGGCAATACCAAACCGTTATCATCAGAGTGAGACATAATCAACGCTCCGATCAAACGTGTGGAAACACCCCAAGAAGTAGCCCAAGCATAGTCGCTCTTACCGTTCTTGTCGATGAAAGTAACGTCGAAAGCCTTACCGAAGTTCTGCCCCAAGAAATGGGAAGTTCCCGCCTGCAAAGCTTTTCCATCCTGCATCATCGCCTCGATCGTATAGGTATCCAAAGCACCGGCGAAACGCTCGCTCTCAGACTTCACGCCCTTTATTACCGGCATTGCCATATAATTCTCTGCGAAGTTCGCATAAACGTCTTGCATCTTCTTAGCTTCTATCTCCGCTTCTTCACGAGTAGCGTGAGCGGTATGGCCTTCCTGCCACAAGAACTCAGCCGTACGAAGGAACAAGCGAGTACGCATCTCCCAGCGCATCACGTTCGCCCATTGGTTGCACAAGATAGGCAGGTCACGGTAAGACTGAATCCAGTTACGGTATGTATTCCATATAATGGTCTCCGAAGTCGGGCGAATGATCAATTCCTCTTCCAGTTTAGCTGCCGGATCTACGACAACCCCCGTACCGTCATGATTTGTCTTCAAACGATAGTGAGTAACCACGGCGCACTCCTTGGCGAACCCTTCTACGTGCTCAGCTTCTTTGCTTAAGAAAGACTTCGGGATCAGCAAGGGGAAATAAGCGTTCACATGACCGGTTTCCTTGAACATATCGTCTAGGATACGTTGCATCTTCTCCCAGATAGCGTATCCGTAAGGCTTGATCACCATACAACCACGCACGGCGGAATTCTCCGCCAAATCTGCCTTAATTACCAAATCTTGGTACCACTGCGAATAGTTTACACTTCTCGGTGTAAGTTCTTTCAGCTCTTTTGCCATTTCTTTATATTTCTAAATTATACTGTTTTCCTTAATCTGAATAAGTAATGGGTTGCAAAGGTAAGAAATAATCGTATATCTTTGTAAAAACTATATATAGATAATATCATGAATATACACAAGATCACACGTTACTTACTTATGTTATGTACATTTACGTTCTTAACTCTCACGGCGAAAGGGCAAGATGGAGAGCCTTTGCGACTGGCCGTGGCAGGGGTATCCCACGGACATCTATGGGAGGTGATAAGCCGTTTGGATAGAGGCGATTTCAAGATTGTAGGAGTCGCCGAGAAAGATGATTACTTACGGGAACATAACGGTCTGCGGGATAAGCTGGATCCTAACCTATTCTATGCGGACCTTGGCGAGATGCTGGATAAGACCCATCCGGAGGCGGTCATCGTATACGAGCCGATCCACGACCATCTTCGTGTGGTAGAGGCTTGCGCACCGAGAGGCATACATGTTATGGTAGAAAAGCCATTGGCCGTCAATAACGAACATGCTACCCGAATGGCATCGCTCGCCCGTGAGAAAAATATCTTGTTGCTTACCAACTACGAGACTACGTGGTATAATACTAACCATGAGGCATTCCGCCTTATCGACAGCGGTGCTATCGGGAAGATCGATCGTATCAACGTATACGACGGGCATCAAGGTCCCTTCGAGATCAACTGCGGAAAAGAGTTCACGGACTGGTTAACTGACCCCGTGCTGAATGGCGGCGGGGCGGTTATCGATTTTGGATGTTACGGAGCCAACTTAGCCACCCGTCTCATGAAAGATGAAAAGCCTCTTAGCGTATACGCCGTACTACGGCAGAATAAACCGAATCTTTATCCCAAGGTAGACGATGACGCGACTATTATCGTGGAATATCCTTCCGCGACCGTCCAGATCATGGGATCATGGTGTTGGCCGATGGGTAGAAAAGATATGCATATCTATGGCGACAAAGGATATATCTACCAAGATACACCTAAGGAAATGCGAATTTATACCAACGGAAAGGAGCGCCAAGAAATAGCACCTTCCTTGAACGCTCCTTATAATGATTCCTTTTATTTCTTGAAAGCCGCTGTCCGTAAAGAGATTGACGTACCTCCCACGGACCTTTCCTCGTTGGAGAATAACCTAATGGTAGTGCGGATATTGGACGCTGCCATTCAAAGCGCAAAATCTAAAGCGGTTATCCAGCTCTTTTGAGAGTTTAAAACACCTCTTTCCAATGTTTTAGATTCGTATCGATGGTATCCAAGACCTCCTTGCTTCGCCCCTCCATCATTAACTTATACATGGTTTGGGCAAAACCAAGCATTTGGGAGAACTCAATCTTGGGAGGCATCGCTAATGCGTTCGGATCGGTCATGATGTTAACCAAGGCCGGTCCGTCAGCGTTAAACACTTTCTGCAAGGTGGGGAATACATCGTCGGGGTTGATCACGTTGTAGCCCGCCATTCCCATTGAAAGGGCTACCCGGGCGAAATCCGGGTTCAACATCGTGGTCTGCCAATCCGGCAGTCCAGCCACCTCCATCTCAAGTTTTACCATTCCTAGGGAACGGTTATTAAACACGATTAATTTAATCGGCAAATGGTATTGCACGATCGTAGCAAGGTCGCCCAACAACATTGAGATACCTCCATCACCACACAACGCAACGACTTGCCTACCGGGGTAAGCCAATGCCGCCCCTATCGCTTGCGGCATGGCGTTCGCCATCGAGCCATGATTGAATGATCCCAACATCTTCCGCATACCCGTAGCTTGCAAATAGCGGGCACCCCATACACAAGTCATACCCGTATCCACGGTAAATATGGCGTCGTCCGAGCTAAGCTCGTCTACGACCGAGATCACGTACTCTGGCTGTATCTTCTCTTCTTTCCCCCGGACAGCGGCGGCAGAACGGAGATTTTCCCGAACTTTCTCATATTTAGCCAACTGTTCCCGCAAGAAACTATCATCTTCTTTCTGGTGAATCAACGGAATCAACTCATCCAAAGTATCCTTCACATCGCCACAAAGCCCCATTTGTATCTTGGCACGACGCCCCAGACGATTCGGATTGATATCCACCTGTACGATCGTGTTGCTCTCTGGCATGAATGCCTCGTATGGAAAATCGGTTCCCAACAACACCAACACCTCTGCCTCGTGCATACTATAATAGCCGGAAGGCATGCCCAATAGACCGGTCATCCCCACCTCGTTCGGATTATCGTATTGGATCTCCATCTTACCCTTGAAAGAATAGGCTACCGGAGCATTCAGTAATTTAGCCAACTGCACCAATTCCGGATGGGCATCTTTCGCCCCTATTCCACAATAAAGTGTCACTTTCTTTGCGTTATTCAACAAATCCGCTAATTCCCGGATTTCCTGTTCGGCGGGACAAACCCGTTGTCGCGTAGGAAAAGAAATGGTAGAGGACAAACCCGCTGTAGCATTCTCTGCCGCCAAGTCACCTGGAAGTCCGATCACCCCGACCCCACGTGATGAGATCGCCGCTTGCATAGCGCCTTGAAGCATCCGGGGAAATTGTTCCGGCGTAGTGGCTACTTGGTTATAATAGCTACAATCATCGAATAATTTGATCGTATTTGTCTCTTGGAAATATTCCGTACCAAACTCCCGGGAAGGGATCGTGGAAGCGATCGCCAAGACCCGTGCTCCGGATCGTTGGGCATCATACAGCCCATTAATTAAATGTACATGCCCGGGGCCACTACTACCTGCGCAACAAGCCAACTCGCCTGTCAACTGGGCCTCCGCCGCAGCGGCATAAGCCCCCGTTTCCTCATGACGGACATGAATCCACCGCAATCTGCCGTTTTTCCGAACAGCCTCGTTCACCTCATTCAGGCTATCGCCTGTCACGGCGTATATACGTCGTACGCCTGCTTTTTCCAGCGTATCCACTAACTGGTCCGCAACTTTCTTCGCCATAGTTTAAACTCTTCTTTTTATTTTATAAGAAAACTATCAAGGGCTGGAGAAAGTTTTTGGAAAGGCTGATTTTTATTTGATGCAATCCGTCAATGTTCGTAAAAAAGCGACAATCGCAGTCTCCTCTTCCTGAGATAAAGCTAAGTTCCCCAGTTCATCCTTATTTACGGTCTCGGGATATTCCGCCGGGGGGAAATCCTCTACATCCCTTACATTATGAAGCTAAATAGACACTTCACGACCCCTTCCGAGGTGATACGGGCGTATTTATCGGCAAAACCTTTTTCCGGGATATGGCATATAGTAAACATATCACCAAATGTACGATTTATTTCTCAAGATATATGAGCGATGGCCTCTATTTATGGAGAGACATCCCCATGTAGATACCGATGCAATAAGGAATTAACCAGATGAACCACACAACAATGCTAAATCTGTTGAAATGCTGCTTGGCTTTTAACGAACCTTTAAAGTAAGTCCAAATCGCCCAGATCGCATGGATTAGCATCAAGCAAATAGCGATAATTCCCGTTACGGTATGCGCCGTATCATGCAGATGGGTCAGCTGGGCGATATGCTCCATCAAGCCCGTTCCAATAGCGTCCGCATAAAGTCCTAATACAAAAAACCAAAGATGCCACGCTTTTAACTGTCCTTGGAAACGCTCGCCCCAGACCCCGATCGTATAGCATATCAAGGCGGATGATATCACACAAATGGCCGTAATCAGTAAATGAATATCAAGTTGATTGAATACCATATTTTTCCTTTTTCAAAAAGAACAGAAGCTTCCTAAAAAAGTTCAGGCTATTGGCAAAGAATTCATACATTCGCGTGTCTAAATAAAAACGACAGGGCAATCCCGTTGAAAAATATGAAACAAAATATACTCGCTCTCTATCTGATCAAGTTATCCAAATGGTTCTCGCTCGTAATGCCTATCATTGTCCTTTTCTATGAGGATCATGGGTTAGGATTGCAAGACGTATTTATTTTGAAGAGTGTCTACTCGGTCGCCGCTGTCGCTTTGGAGATTCCCTCGGGCTACCTAGCGGACGTATGGGGACGTAAGAAATGCTTGATTCTAGGTTGTATACTGTTCTTTGGTGGGTACCTATGTTATTCTTTCACCTCCACTTTCACGGCATTTCTCTTTGCCGAGATCCTGTTGGGAACCGGGCAAACCTTGGTAAACGGAGCGGATTCGGCGCTGCTCTACGATACAACCGTACGATATAAAAAAGAAGAACTTTACTTGCGGTACGAGGGACGTATCACGATGATCGGTAATTTCGCCGAGGCCATCGCCGGGATATTCGGTGGATTGCTGGCCGCTTATTCCTTGCGATTGCCGTTTTACGCCCAAGCGTTTGTCGCCTTTATCGGCATTCCGGCAGCGTTCGCCTTGCAGGAATTCAATACTAAGAGTAAGGTGCAGAACCCGGTTTCCGAGATTCTCCGCATTTTGAAATATTCCTTGGTTACGAACCGTAGGCTATGCTATAACATCATGTTCTCCGGTATCATCGGAGCCGCTACATTAACGATGGCATGGTTCGTGCAGCCCGTATTGATGAAGTTGGAAACCCCGACCTCCTATTACGGTGTTATTTGGACCGTGCTCAATCTGACGGTGGGATTGTCCGCCCTCTATTCTGATCAGGTAGAGCGGTATTTCGGGATGCGTAAATCAAACACGTTTATACTACTTATAATCGTAGGTGGATATATATCGCTCGCTTATAACCTTACTTATTGGGGATTAGCGATCTTGTTCATTTTCTATATAGTCCGGGGCTTCGCCACACCGATTTTGAAAGGTTACATTAATCAAATGACCTTCTCGGAGATGCGGGCTACGGTCTTGTCGATCCGTAACTTTGTGATCCGCTTGATATTCGCTGCCATCGCCCCATTTATAGGTTGGCTAAATGATTTCTATTCTTTACGTGTCGCCCTGTTAGTTTCCGCCGGAATTATTGCCATACCCGGAATTTTATTCTTAGTTTTGCAATTCCGTAAAGCAGATTAAAAATATAATAGCATGAAAAGACAACTTATGACCGGACTGTTTGCCGCTTTGGCTTTCACAGCGGTAGCCCAGTCGAATGAGTGGCGAGACCCCGAGGTCAACGCCGTAAACCGTGCCCCGATGCACGCCAATTTCTTCGCCTACGAGACCGCCGAGGTGGCAGCGAAGGACGCCAAGGAACAATCCCAGAACTTCATGACCTTGAACGGTCCTTGGAAATTCTTTTGGGTAAAGAACGCTGACGCTCGTCCTACCGATTTCTGGCGGACCGATTACAACGACAAAGGATGGAACAATATGCCTGTGCCCGGTGTATGGGAACTGAACGGATATGGAGATCCTCTCTACGTAAACGTTGGTTACGCTTGGCGTGAGCAATTCAAGAACAACCCGCCCGAGGTCCCTACCGTTAATAACCATGTGGGTTCCTACCGTCGTGAGATCATGGTTCCTGCCAGCTGGAACGGAAAAGAGATCATCGCCCATTTCGGCTCCGTTACCTCCAATATGTATTTGTGGGTAAACGGGAAGTACGTAGGCTATAGCGAAGATAGCAAGCTGGAAGCGGAGTTTAACTTAACTCCTTACTTGAAACCCGGACAAAAAAACCTGATCGCTTTCCAAGTATTCCGCTGGTGTGATGGCACTTATCTGGAAGACCAAGATTTCTTCCGTTACAGCGGTGTCGGACGTGATTGTTATTTATACGCCCGTAACCCAAAGCAACAGATCGCCGATATACGTGTGACTCCGGATCTGGACGCTCAATACCAAAATGGCTCGTTGGCTGTCAACCTGACCATGAAGGGTAAAGGTACGGTAGAGCTTGAACTATTGGATGCCCAGAATAAAGCTGTCGCTACCCAATCCTTGAACGCTTCCGGAAAGGTCAGCACGACGATAGAAGTCTCCTCTCCCCACAAATGGACTGCGGAGACTCCTTATCTATATACTTTACGGGCTACTTTAAAAGAGGGAGGCAAAACAATCGAAGTAATCCCTGTAAAAGTAGGCTTCCGTAAGATCGAATTAAAGAACGCCCAGATACTCGTGAATGGGCAACCGGTTCTTTTCAAGGGTGCCGACCGTCACGAGATGGATCCCGATGGCGGTTATGTCGTTTCACGTGAACGCATGATACAGGACATACAGATCATGAAGAAATTCAACTTGAACGCCGTTCGTACCTGCCACTACCCGGATGATAACTTCTGGTACGATCTTTGCGATAAATACGGTATCTATGTCGTAGCCGAGGCCAATGTAGAGTCTCACGGAATGGGATACGGCGAGGAAACGTTAGCCAAGAACCCATCTTATAAGAAAGCGCATCTGGAACGTAACCAACGTAACGTCCAACGTGGTTTCAACCATCCGAGTATAATCTTCTGGTCCTTGGGTAACGAGGCGGGATACGGTCCTAACTTCGAGGCCGCTTACGATTGGATCAAAAACGAGGATCCCAGCCGTGCCGTACAATACGAGCAGGCCGGAAAGACCGGAAAGACAGATATCTTCTGCCCGATGTATTACAACTACGAGGATTGCGCTAAATACTGCGAGGACAACTCCATGCAAAAGCCTTTGATACAATGTGAGTACGCCCATGCCATGGGTAACTCTCAAGGTGGTTTCAAGGAATATTGGGATTTGATCCGTAAATACCCGAAATATCAAGGAGGCTTCATCTGGGACTTCGTGGATCAATCCGTACGCTGGACCGGCAAGAACGGGAAAATGATCTATGCTTATGGCGGCGATTTCAATAAGTTCGACGCTAGCGATAATAACTTCTGCGATAACGGCTTGATCAGCCCGGATCGTGTTCCGAACCCGCATATGTACGAGGTGGGGTATTATTACCAAGATATCTGGACAACCCCCGGCGATCTGTCGAAAGGTGAGATCAAGGTGTACAACGAGAATTTCTTCCGTGACCTTTCCGCTTATTATCTGGAATGGGAAATGCTGAAAGGTGGCAAGGTTGTTCGTAGCGGACGTGTCGATGACCTGAAAGTAGCTCCCCAGCAAACATCAACAATCCGATTGGATCTAGGCGAGACTTGCCAATGCACGGAATGGTTGCTGAATGTATCTTATAAACTGAAGAACCGTGAGGGTTTATTACCCGCCGGACATACCGTAGCCAAGGATCAGCTGACGTTGAATCCATACAAGGCTCCATCTATGGAATTGAAAAACGTGGAGACAACCAATATCGAAACCAAGGCTCCAGTCGTACAAGATAGCGATGCGAATTACCTGATCGTGGAAGGTTGTGGTTTCCGTACCGAGTTCAATCGAGAGAATGGTTATCTGATCAAATACGAGGTAAACGGCCAAGACATGATCAAGGAAGGAGAGGCTTTGACTCCTAACTTCTGGCGCGCGCCGACAGACAATGATTTCGGAGCTGGCCTACAGAAAAAGTACGCCGCATGGAAGAATCCGGAGATGAAGCTGACTTCTCTTAACCAACGGATGGAGAACAAGCAAGTGATCGTAGAGGCCGCTTACGATATGCCGACCGTATCCGCCAAGTTGAACTTGACGTACGTGATCAATAACAAGGGTGCGATCAAGGTTACCCAGAAAATGACAGCAGACAAGAATGCCAAGGTATCCCCCATGTTCCGCTTCGGTATGCAAATGCCGATGCCGAGATCATTCGAGAATATCGAATACTACGGCCGTGGTCCCGTGGAGAATTATATCGACCGCAAGGGTAACGCCGACTTGGCTATTTACCGCCAGACCGTAGATGAGCAATTCTATTCGTATATCCGTCCGCAAGAGAATGGAACGAAATCGGATATCCGCTGGTGGAAAATGCTGAACGAGGCTGGCAACGGTATCGAGGTTGTAGCCTCTGCCCCATTCTCCGCTTCCGCTTTACATTATACGATCGAGTCTTTGGATGACGGTGCCCGGAAGGATCAAAGACACTCTCCCGAAGTAGAGGAAGCTGACTTGACAAACCTTTGTCTCGATAAGGTGCAGATGGGATTGGGCTGTGTAAATAGCTGGGGAACTATCGCACTCCCGGAATATCAAATTCCTTACGGCGACTATGAGTTCACGTTCATTCTTACTCCGGTAAAACATAGCATCGAGATCGAGTAAAACGAATCTTTTATCTAGCGAGAGATATATGAAAGAAGGGGAAAGCAATTGTTGTTTTCCCCTTCTCTCGTTTTCTATCATCACTATTCTTTAACAGCCACTACCTACAAAATTCCTAAACCGTTCCAGTCCCTTTATCAGCGAGGAACGTGGACAAGCGATATTCCAACGCATGAAACCTTCGCCTTCTGCTCCATACATCGTTCCGGCATTGAGCCATAGCTTCGCTTTCTCGATCAGCAAGTGCTCCAATTCTTCCGATGATTTACCTAACTTACGGCAATCCATCCATACGAGATAAGTGCCTTCCAACAAGGTTATCGGGAAGTCCGGCAGATATTTCCCGCAAAAATCTTTCATGTATAAGTAATTCTGCCATAAATAATCGATCAGTTGCGACAGCCATTCCTCTCCCTCATTATAGGCCGCTATGGTAGCTATTACACCAAAAGGATTCACATCGCATACCTCGTTGATATTGATTGCCCGGTCTATCTTCCGACGTAGGTTCTCATCGGAACACACGATATTGGCGATCTGTAATCCAGCTATATTGAAAGCCTTGCTAGGTGACAGGCATGTCACGGAATGCCGTAGGAATTCTTCCGAGATAGATGCGAACGGCGTAAAAGTATATTCCGGAAATACGAGTTCGCAATGTATATCATCCGATACGACTGTTAAACCATTACGGATACATATCTCGCCGATATGACTTAATTCCTCACGTGTCCATACCCTTCCAGCGGGATTATGAGGATTACACAACAACATGACCTTTACCCTCGGATCAGCGGCTTTTCTCTCCAAATCCTCATAATCAATCGTGAATGTATCATGGGCATAAGACAAAGGGTTGCGGATAATCTCACATCCGTTATTGCGGATGGATGAGAAAAAACAGTTATAAACCGGAGTCTGCACCAGTACTTTATCACCCGGCTCGGTCAACACTTTGATAACGGCGGAAATAGCCGGAACAACACCGGAGGTATAAATCATCCATTCTTTCCGTATTTGCCATCCATGCCGACGTTCAAACCAACCTGTCACCGCTTCGTAATATGCATCCGGCACTTGGGTATAACCGAAAATACCATGTTCTACACGTTGCCGTAAAGCTTCGATAATAACGGGTGCCGTACGGAAATCCATATCGGCCACCCACATCGGTAGTACATCCGTGCCCACGGCACTATCCCATTTATAAGAGTTCGTACCGGTACGAGGCACTATTTCATCGAAGTTATATCTCATATTCTTTATGCGGAAAAGCAAGTACGTTCATTCCATAGCCTCAGTTGGCAATTACCCGGAGCCTTGATGTTCTCGTCGAGGATTACCTCACCATAACTTTCGGCGGTGATACTTCCCGTACGGGGATTCTTCACGCTACGGATCGAGCTGTTGATAGTCGCCTGCACGGAACTGTATTCAAAGGCTAGATCGCAATCATCTGCCATCGTACAGTTCTCCATCATAAGATCGTGGGCGTAACAAAGCGGCTGCGTACCCGAGATCTTGCAATTTACCAAACGCAGGTTCTTCGAGTGCCACCCCAAGTACTCGCCGTTAATCTCGGAATCGTATACGGTAACATTCTCCGTATTCCAGAAAGCGTCTTTCGAATTGATGACCGCATTACGGATTTCCACGTTCTTACAATACTGGAACGAGTAGTTTCCATTTTGAGCGTAGTTCCGGATTTTAATGTTCTCGCCGTGCATAAATAAATAATCAGCATGATCTATTTGCACATTTATCAATTCCACGTTCCGGCAATGCCAAAGGGTTTCTTGAGCATTGGGTAGTTGTACGTTTTCCAGTCTGATACCGTCCATCTCCCGAAACATCTTTGGGGCTTCCACCCGTGTATCCGTCATCACTAGATTTTGGGAGTACCATAACGCGGCACGTCCACCTTCGGTAAACAGGCTATTCTTGATGGTGAAGCCATCCACGTGCCAAAACGGATATTTACCCTCAAAACGACAGCCTACGGCTATGATATTGCTACACTCTTTCAATGCCGACTCCCCGGCATGAATAACGACATTGTCTAATTGTAAATCGTGAGAGGCGAACAAAGGGCGCTCACCACTAAATTCCATATTCTTTATCTGTTGCATAATGGATCTTATTTGAAGTTTTCTACAAAGAACCGTTCAATCTTATCGAAGGGAATGACATTCATCTGATCGTACAAATCCACATGATTCGCTCCGGGTATAATTAGCAATTCCTTGTTATCACCTTTCAGTTTCTTGAAAGCATCCTCGCTGAAGTAACGTGAATGCGCTTTCTCGCCATGAATAATCAATACGGCGCTACGAATCTCGTCACTATACGAGAGTATAGGCATATTGATGAAAGATAAAGCCGAGGTCTTGTTCCATCCGCCATTCGAGTTGAGCGAACGCTTGTGGTAACCACGCTTCGTCTTGTAATAAGCGTAGTAGTCTTTCAAGAATTGGGGCGCATCGTCGGGTAACGTATCGGGTAAGCCTCCCGCAAGGGCATATGAGTCGTACTTTGCGTCAGCGGTACGCTGTTCATTGAGTTGCTTGCGCAATTCATAACGTGCGTCGGTATCCATCGCATCAAAATAGCCATTAGCGTTCACACGGCTCATATCGTACATCGTAGAGGTAACGGTCGCTTTGATACGAGTATCGATAGCCGCCGCATTAAGAGCCATGCCTCCCCATCCGCAGATACCGAGGATACCGATATGTTCCGCATCCACATCATCACGTGTCGAAAGGAAATCGACGGCCGCACAGAAATCTTCCGTATTGATGTCGGGAGAAGCTACATAACGAGGCTCTCCGCCACTCTCGCCTGTATATGACGGATCGAAAGCGATCGTCAGAAATCCACGTTCCGCCAATTCCTGCGCATATAAACCCGAGGATTGTTCCTTCACGGCACCGAACGGACCGCTAATAGCGATAGCAGGCAATTTTCCATCCGCATGCTTGGGTTTGTACATATCGGCGGCAAGCGTAATGCCATAGCGATTACGAAAAGTAACTTTACTATGGCTCACCTTGTCACTCTGTGGGAATACTTTATCCCACTCCTTAGTTAGATTCAAATTCTTGTCCATTGTATGACCGGTATTAAATTGATTGTCTGTAGCGAACAGATTTCCCGTAGCGCAAAAGCATATGGCTATTGCCGTACATAATTCTCTTAATGACTTCTTCATGTCGTTCCTTGTTTATTTTTACGATGGCAAAGATAGAAGCTCAAATAGCATCCCTTTGTAGATAAATTACGGATGTCATGACCTCAATTACAGGTTTTGCGGAATCAGCCAGAAAACCTGTAAATACACATAATCCGTAACAATGGTTATATAATCCGTAATTAGGGTTATAACTATATATGAATTATCCTCTATTTTCGCATACAAAATTATTGATTAAATACGTACGGCTATGGATAAGATACTTAACTTAGATAGTGTAGACCTATATAACAAACTATATGGCCTCGAAACCCTAAATCCGCTTGTCAGTGTCATAGATTTGAATAAAGCGACGAGTAGTGTAGATCTCATCCGCTTCAATTACGGCATCTATGCGCTGTATCTAAAACTAGAGAAAGCCTGCGATATCAAATACGGACGCCAGACATACGATTACCAAGAAGGCACGATCGTTTGCTTCGCCCCCGGGCAAACAGCGGAAACAAACCCGACCACCGATAAAGTCCAAGTAAACGCACATGGTATTCTTTTTCATCCCGATTTACTGCGTGGAACGTCACTCGGAAAGAGTATCAAGAAATATACGTTCTTTTCTTACGAGGTAAACGAGGCGTTACACCTCTCGGAAGAAGAAAGATCTATCGTGATGGATTGCCTGAAGATTATCCGTATGGAACTGGAGCATGGCGTGGATAAACATAGTAAAACCTTACTTGTAAACCATATCGAACTGCTACTTAATTATTGTATGCGTTTTTATGAAAGGCAGTTCATCACCCGAGGCAAGACAAACCGGGATGTGCTGACACGTTTCGAAAATCTATTGGATGAGTATTTCGAAAGTGCACTCGCCGAACAGGACGGATTGCCTACGGTGAAATACTTTGCCGACAAGCTTTGTCTCTCATCGAACTATTTCGGTGACATGTTCAAGAAGGAAACCGGCAAATCACCGCAGGAATACATCCAAGAGAAAGTAATCGAGCTAGCCAAAGAACGTATCTCCGACACGGCGGACACAGTCAGCCAAATCGCATATTCCCTCGGTTTCCAATATCCGCAGCACTTCTGTCGGCTATTCAAGAAACGGGTAGGATACACGCCAAGTGAATACCGTGCGCAGATCGGTCTATCAACGAATCTATAGAAGGTGTTCAAGAAGATGTTAGATATTAAGACCGTATATGAATGTAACCGGTGCTTGGGATGCAAGACGCTGCACCCACAAGTAAGCCTCATCAATCTAGAGAGCCCGAACCTAGAGCAAGAGGCCGTAAAGTTCGAGTTCTATGCGATTCTCTTGATAGAAGACTGCCCGGACGGTTGTTATTGTTGCGGACGTAAGTATTACGATTATTCCAACGCTACGATGGTATTCCTTACTCCCGGTGAGATTTTCCGTATGAGCGAGAATAATACGTTACCCGACAAAGGGTACCTTTTAGCGTTCCATCCCGACCTATTGTTCCGCACGTCATTGGACAACCATATTAAGAACTATACCTTCTTCGCTTATAATAAGGAAGAGGCGCTACATCTCTCCCAACGTGAGACAGCCAAAGTTACGTGTTGTCTGGAAAACATCGAGGATGAGCTTCACCATGCCATCGATACACACAGTGGTACCATTCTATCCCGCCACATTGAATTATTATTGGATTATTGTACACGCTATTATGAGCGACAGTTCATTACCCGGGAGAATAAGAACAAGGCTATCTTGGAGAAATTGGAAAGGCTCCTCGACGAGTATATCATTTCCGGCAAATTAGAGAACGGCCAGCTACCCACCATCGAATATTGTACGGCAGAACTGAATCTTTCTGTCGCTTACTTCAACGACCTGTTAAGATTCGAGACCGGCAAAACGCTGGAGGAATATTTTCAGTTCAAACGGTTGAGTGTGGCTAAGACAATGCTACTGAAAAACGGTAATACTCCCGCTCTGGTAGCACGGCAACTAGGTTATCCGAACGTACAGTATTTCAGCCTTATATTTAAGAAGATCACAGGCATCGCCCCCAGTGAATATCCATATGCGCAAAACTAAGAAACGGAAGGAGGCCATCCCCCTTCTGTTTCTTAGAATAACATTATTTTCCTAGCTTCTTTTCCAGCATCTTCATAAAATATCCCCCGACAACCGAACGGGCTTGAAAACCTCGTTGCGTACCATCAGAAGTAAAATGCCAATCGCTTAGAGGAACACGTGAAGTCGTCTCGTTGGCATAGTTCCAGACCGGAATCATCAACGTATTAAAATCCTCCATCGATCCGGTCAAACAAGCGGACCATAAAATCCAGTCGGACTTCGTATAATCCTTCCGGTTATCCAACGGCAAACCGTATTTATTTTGCTTTGTCTTGTAATAAGCCATTTCCATAGCGGCAACCTCTTTTGGGAAGATATTCAAGCCCAGCAAGCGATCCCATACCAAGTTGTATTTCTGGCTCCAAGTACCCGGCTTATCGAAAGTCAAGCGGTAATGATCGCCATCATCTGCCATTTTTACCCACTTAGCGGCCATCTCACGGGCGGCTTCCGTATATTGCCTAGCGATATCCGTCTTGCCTAACATCTCCGCCAATTTCCCGTAGCCGGCAACTCCCATAATTGCCTTGATGGACAAATTCGTGTTATGGGCGAAATGCCCGGCGAAATCATCCGTACAAAGTTGGTTCTTCGGATCAAGGCCTTCCTTCAACAAGTAATTCGCCCATGTAGTCAAAACCTCCCAATGTTGGGCGGCATAATCGGCATTACCATCCACTACCGCTATGGCAGTCGCTAGCACAAGCATATTACCACTTTCTTCCACGGGCATATCGCCACCGTAGGTCTGACCGTTCGCAACCGGATATGTACCCACGTCGTGAGCCGGGAAAGGTTTCTTCCACAGTCCGCTCTCGCTATAATAGAAAATAGGGTTCATCATTCCTTTCAACAAATCCGTATTGTACACTAAGAATAAAGGAGCGGAAGGATACGTTATATCCACCGTTCCGATAGAACCGTTGCTGAAATTTTCTTTAGAGAGGAATAAGAGAGTCCCTTCTTTATCAGTCACCAATTTATGGGCGGCGATCGCCTGCCGGTATGCGATAGCGCATAACTCGGCGTACTTCTTCCCTCCTACGGCGCTCGTCTCGCTCATCAAAGAAGAATCAAAGGAATCGCAACGTCTCATCAGATCCTCGTAAGCAGCCTCCCCTTTCTCGAACGCCTGATGAATATCCACCTTTCCGTCGTGCTTCCAATAAGGCATCCGGTTGTCTTGGAAATACTGGATCGAATATAAATCATCGTAACCGATCATCAAATGTCCGGAGACGGTTTCCTTGGAGACCTTGCCGATCGGGTCCGTATAAGCGAGGACTGTCATTTGCTCACGCATATCCGAAGAGATACTTTGCGATCCAGCCGGTAAATTACCAGTAGTCATGAAAGCTTTCTTCGTAGCATAATACTCGTCGATCGTTGCGGAGACTCCCGGTTTCTTTGGGATAGCCAAATAGAAATATCCCCAGTCAATCCGTACATCATCCCCGGTTTTCGCCAGAACCTCTTGATCGATTGTTCCTGTCTTTAGGTAAATTAAATCAGGGGTTTCCGTTTTCTCAAAAGTCACCTCTTGATCGATCGTATTCACGGCCCATTGCGGCGTGGCTTCCATATATAATTGCACGTCGTGATCTTTACCGTCGATGGAGCGGACTTGATAGGTTATATAATTAAACGGAGAAGTCATAGCTTCCAGATCATTCAGCAAGAAGGGAGCCGTGAAAATCAAGTCCAGACTTACACCACCGCACTCAAAGGTGTAGAATGTTTGCGTAGGCATCACGTTCACGGATTTCTGGATCGCTTTCTCATCGAACGTATCTCCTCGTTTCACCTTCCGCATGATTCCCATATCCACATAAGCGCCTCCCCCATTGTTCCGGCAATGAGCGGCCAATACGTTACCCGTAGGTTTCAAGCTCTCCACCACCGCTTCCGGTATCTCTTTCAGCAAATCATAGTCCAGACCGTTCCCTGCCACGGCGATTTGCTTTCCATTTAGATACACCTCGATATTATCATCGTGCGAATATTGGAGGTAAAGAGCATCCTTGCGCACATCCGAGGGCCAGTCAAACGTACGACGTACCCAGATATCGCCTGCGGACCAATGCGTGGAACGATTCGGATTATCTTCCGTTCCGAAAGCGGCTTTTCCCCGCTTCCAACCTTTCGGATCATAAGCCTCGGCGAACCAATCACCGGCAGGCTGAGACATCGTATAATCGGCCTCCCATAGGCCATCCGAGGCCGTACCGATCACCGAGGTCACCTGTATATCGTCCATTCCCATGAAACGGTATGACTTACCATCTACTCGTATACCGCCTAGAAGCGGATAATCACGGCCGGTCCAATGCCGTACCGACTCATCATTCAATTGATCGGCAAACGACCATGCGCTTGTATAGGGATCGATCGTGACCAAAGGAACGGCCGGAGCACGTAAAGAGTTCTCTGCCGCCGCCGTATATACCTCGGAAACTTCCACTTGCGTACAACAAGATAAAGCCGTACAACAAGATAAAGCCAATAAATAGTTTCTCATCTGCTTACTTTACGGTTTTATGAATGGCCTCCAGCACGATCTTCTCCATGATCTTATAGCCTTCCAAGGTCGGATGCACACCATCTTTCGACAGGTTAGCGGGCAATCCGTTTCGCTCATCTTTCATGGCGGAATGATAATCCACGTACGTCAAGCCATTCTTATCCGCATACTCCTTGATCCACTTATTGAGCTGGATAACCTTATCGGCCGGCTTCATACCCGGTCTCCAAGGAAAATCGTATGCCGGCATCACGGAACAAAAAATCACCTTTATATTATTTACTTTCGCCAATTCCGCCATGGAGACCAAGTTACCATACACGTTCTCTAAAGCGATCACGCCGTTATTGTGGGCGATATCATTGATACCCGCCATGATTACCACTGCTTTCGGTTTCAAATTAATAACGTCTTGGCGAAAACGAACTAACATTTCCGAGGTTGTCTGTCCGCTGATCCCACGGTCTACGAAATTATTCTGGATAAAGAAGGTCGAATCCGCCGGCCACCATCCGTCTGTAATGGAGTTCCCCATAAATACCACGTTCGAAGGAACTTTCACGGTCTTGTTAGCCTCCGCGTAACGACCAAACTGAGCCCAATCCCCTTTCTCGGTCTGGGCAAATAACGTAGTGGTAGCCAATAAACAGCCCGCTACCAGTAAAGCTTGTCTCATGTTTTTCATATTACTTGATTATAAAATACAAACCAACGATCTTGTTTTCATCAAACAAAAGTAATCAAAATTGTCCACTCACCCATTCACACAAGAAAATATCTTATATTTGCTGTCATTGAAAAATAAAAACATCCGAATATGCTGAAAAAGATTCTTTCCAACACGATCGTACGGTTGATACTGGCCGTCTTGATCGGACTTCTGGTTGGGCTTGTCGTAAACGAGCCTGTGTTAAAAGCGGTCATGATCATAAAACAAATTACGGGACAGATTATTTTCTTCTTGGTTCCGTTGATCATTCTAGGATTCGTGGCACCATCCATCGCCCGCTTAAAAAGCAACGCATCCAAAGTCTTATTATTCGCTTTTAGTATCGCATACCTGTCATCGGTTGGCGCCGCTACCTTTGGCGCCGTTGTGGGTTACGAGTTAATACCGCATTTGCATATTCAAACCGCCTCGGAAGGTCTAAAAGACATCCCTCCCATGTTGTTTAATCTAGAGATTCCGCCAGTGATGAGCGTTATGTCGGCATTGGTATTGGCCGTGATGCTGGGACTTTCTACCGCATGGGTTAAATCCGAGGAGATGGAGAGGTTGCTGGAAGTATTCCAGAACATGGTACTTAAATTGGTAGAACGGGTCTTGATGCCGGTCCTGCCGCTTTTCATCGCAGCGAATTTCTGCGTTCTTAGTTATGAGGGGGCGATTACGAAGCAGTTGCCTATCTTTTTATCCGTCCTGTTGATTGTCATCATTTGCCATTACATCTGGTTGACCTTACTGTATGTAGTCGCATCGATTTACTCCCGGAAAAATAGCTGGGGCGTATTGAAATACTACGGACCCGCTTATTTGACAGCCTTAGGCACCATGTCGTCCGCCGCCACCTTGGGCACGGCCTTGACCTGCGCCAAGAAAAGCAAGATTTTGCGAGAGGAAGTAATCGACGTGACTGTCCCCCTGTTCGCGAACATCCATCTATGCGGCTCTATCTTGACGGAAGTGTTTTTCGTATTGACCGTCTCACAAATATTATATGGAAGTATGCCGGACTTCACGACGATGCTCGTATTTATCATCTTGCTTGGTTTCTTCGCAATCGGCGCTCCCGGCGTACCGGGCGGTACGGTGCTCGCCTCATTGGGCTTGATCATCGCTATTCTAGGTTTCGACGAGGCAGGAACGGCATTATTGCTTACGATATTCGCTTTGCAAGACAGCTTCGGTACGGCTTGCAACGTGACGGGAGATGGTGCCCTTACCTTAATCACGGATACGTTCGATCAAGGGCAAACGGAAAAGGCTTCCACGGCTTTATAAGAACAAACTTCCATGGTGTCTTTTTGTAGATATGGTTGATTCTTTAAGAGTCAACCATATCTACAAAAAGACATATCACTTCCTTTTCATTCGATACTCTATGGGTGACTCCCCGGTATGCTTCTTGAAATACCGTCCCAGATAGGATTGGCTGGGAAAGTTCAAGTGGTTCGTTATCTCCTGCACGGTCATTTCCGTGGTACGCAACAACACCTTTGTCTCCAATATGATATGCCGGTCTATAATGGTCTTCGCCGACTCGCCCGCCACTTGCCGGGTGATAGTGGAGAGATAACGGGGAGAGATACAAAGCTCGTTCGCATAGAAAGAGACCTCTTTCTGGTCGAGATAATGGGCATGGATGCAATTGATGAACTTATGGAACAACTCCTCCCCACGGTTGCACCCATTTTGCTGGCGGCTCGAAAAGGAGTACCTTGTCTTATCATACATATTAAGGAAGAAGCATTGCAACTGGTTTTTCACGATCATATCACGGTACACGTTATTCCGATCCATGTAAATCAGCCAAAACAGCCGGATGATCACATTTATGGTCTCCTCCTGATCGGCGGGATGCGTATAGCAAGGGCTATCCTTTATGAAGCGGAAAAAGGGCGGATCCAGCCGGAATACGGCCTCGTCGAACAAGACCTTCGAAAAGGATATATATTGTACCTTGAAATCCTCGCTACTCGCATTCAACGTCAGGATCGTATCCGGTATCAATACGATCACCGTGTTGCGCCGGATATCCCATCGGCTCAAATCGACGGATATATTCGCCGTTCCTTTATAGCAAAATAAGATCATGCCATATCCGCTCTTGTAAGGACGATCCAATAACTCCCTCAAATCGGAATCGCCTATTATGAACGACTCTCCTCTCTCTATCTCAAATGGATTCATATGTCTACTATTTTGCCCGCGAATATAAGAGATCATTAGCATATAACGGATCATTCCATCTCAAAATGAACAATCATCGCCTCATTGTGGAAACAATGGTTCGCCGATAAGCGAGTAGCTTTGCATCCGAAAATATAGGTATTAGTTAAGATGAAAAAGCAAAATCGATTGATGAAGACTGCGATCGCCTTATGGTGTATCGTAGCTGTTGGGTGTAAACAAAGCCCTGTAATCCAACAAAGTTCAGGGTATGCGACAATGACCGTATTCACTTCGGAGAAAACTTTATCCAATAATTACTCGGCGAGTATACGAGGAAAACAGGACATCGATATTTATCCGCAAGTATCCGGCTTTATTACAAAGCTCTGCGTAACGGAAGGCGAGAGTGTAAAAAAAGGACAAGTCTTATTTATTATTGATCAAGTTCCTTATCAAGCGGCCTTAAACACCGCCATTGCGAACGTAGAGGCCGCTAAGGCATCTGTAGCGACAGCGCAACTGACCTACGACAGTAAACAAGAATTGTATAAAAACAAAGTAGTTTCCGAGTTCGACCTAAAGACCGCCTACAACACTCTACTCTCGGCAAAAGCCCAATTAGCCCAAGCGGAGGCACAAGAGATAAACGCCCGTAACAACCTTTCTTACACGGAAGTGAAAAGCCCCTCGAACGGCGTCATCGGAACCCTGCCTTATCGTGTAGGCGCATTAGTAAGCGCAAACCTGCCCAAACCGCTCACCACGGTATCGGACAATTCCGAGATGTATGTGTATTTCTCCATGACCGAGAATCAGCTATTGGCCTTGACCCGTCAATACGGCTCGAAAGACAAAGCCTTGGAGAATATGCCCGAGATAGAGCTTCAACTGAACGATAAATCGCTTTATCCCCAAACGGGAAAGATCGAGACGATCAGCGGCATTATCGATCAAAACACCGGAACAGTCAGCTTGCGTGCCGCATTCCCGAACGAGGAGCAATTATTGAATAGCGGGGGCTCCGGGAATGTGATCATTCCGGTTACATACGATAACTGCGTCGTAATTCCCCAAGCCGCCACGTTCGAGATCCAAGACCGGGTATTTGTCTTCAAGGTAGTGGACGGCAAGACGCAATCCGCTCCTGTAGAAGTTACCCGTGTGAACGGAGGACAAGAGTATATCGTAAACGCCGGATTGAATAGCGGCGACGTGATCGTAGCCGAAGGCGTAGGCTTATTGCGTGAAGGAACACCGATTGAAGTAAAACAAAATTAAGAACAATGAAAGTTAGCACATTTATAGAACGCCCCGTACTCTCCGCCGTGATTTCCATCACGATTATGGTTGCGGGTATCATCGGGCTTTTCACCTTGCCCGTAGAACAATATCCGGATATCGCCCCTCCTACCGTTATGGTCAGTACGACTTACTTCGGGGCGAATGCCGAGACCATGCAGAAGAGTGTCGTAGCCCCTTTGGAAGAGGCGATCAACGGCGTGGAAGATATGACCTACATGACCTCCACGGCTACCAACTCCGGTACCGCCACGATCACGATCTATTTCCAACAAGGAACCGATCCGGACATGGCCGCCGTAAACGTACAGAACCGTGTATCGAAAGCGACCGGGCAATTGCCGGCCGAGGTTACCCAAGTAGGTGTCACGACTTCCAAGCGCCAGACCAGTATGTTACAGATCTTCTCGCTCTATAGCCCGGACGGTTCTTATGACGAGAACTTCCTCAGTAATTACATCAGCATCAACCTAAAACCAGAGATACTCCGTATCTCCGGAGTCGGCGAGTTGATGGTTATGGGCGGCGATTACTGTATGCGTATCTGGATGAAGCCCGACGTGATGGCCCAATACAAATTGATTCCCTCGGACGTGACCTCTGTGTTGGCCGAGCAAAATATTGAGTCCGCCACGGGTTCTTTAGGCGAGAACTCGGACGAGACGTATCAGTACACCATGAAATATAGCGGACGCCTGCTTACTCCGGAGGAATTCGGCGATATCGTGATCCGCTCCACCGAGGATGGAGAGGTATTGAAGCTAAAAGAGATAGCGGACATTGAGTTAGGAAAGGAGAGTTATGCCTATATCGGACAAACAAACGGTAAGCCGGGTATCTCCTGTATGGTTTTCCAGACAGCCGGATCGAATGCCACGGAGGTGAATAATAAGATCGACGCTTTTCTTGAGGAAGCCTCGAAAGACTTCCCGAAAGGTATCGAGGTCGTAAAATTGATGAGTACGAATGATTTCTTGTACGCCTCGATCCATGAGGTTGTAAAAACCTTGATAGAGGCCATTATCCTCGTTATCCTTGTGGTATATGTCTTCTTGCAGGATATCCGTTCTACGCTGATTCCGTTGGTAGCGATCGTAGTTTCCTTGATCGGTACGTTCGCCTTTATGACGGTCGCCGGATTTAGCATCAACTTGATCACTTTATTCGCTTTGGTATTGGTGATCGGTACGGTGGTGGACGATGCGATCGTTGTCGTCGAGGCAGTCCAAGCTCGGTTCGACGTTGGATATAAGTCCTCTTATATGGCTAGTATGGACGCGATGAAAGGATTAACATCCGCCATCGTCTCTACTTCATTGGTATTTATGGGCGTGTTTATCCCGGTATCGTTCATGAGCGGTACATCCGGTACATTCTATACGCAGTTCGGTTTGACGATGGCAGCGGCCGTAGGTATCTCTACCGTTAACGCGTTAACGTTAAGCCCGGCGCTTTGCGCTATCTTATTGAAGCCTTACATCAACGAGGACGGCACCCAAAAGAATAACTTCGCCGCCCGCTTCCGTAAGGCGTTCAACGCCGCATTCGATTCGGTCATCAAGAAATATAAGCACGGGGTGTTGTTCTTTATCAAGCGGAAATGGCTGGCTTGGTCTTTATTGGCATGCTCCATCGTATTACTTATCGTCTTGATGAACACGACAAAATCCAGCTTGGTACCCGATGAGGATCAAGGTACGGTCTTTGTCAACGTAAGTACGGCCTCCGGAAGCTCCTTGGCTACGACTAACAAGATCATGACGAATATCGAGCAACGGATCAACCAGATTCCACAGCTTCAATCTTATTCCAAGGTTTCCGGTTATGGTTTGCTGGCCGGACAAGGTAGCTCTTTCGGTATGTTCATCTTGAAACTAAAACATTGGGATGAGCGCCCGGACAAGGAAGATAACGTACAAGCCGTGATCGGACAGGTATATGGCCGTACGGCAGATATCAAGGACGCTACGATTTTCGCCATCGCCCCCGCCATGATCCCCGGATATGGTATGGGTAACGCATTGGAAATGCATACGCAAGACAAGGCCGGTGGAGACTTAACGACCTTCTTTAACACGACCCAGCAATATCTCGCAGCCTTGCGTGAACGGCCCGAGATCGCTACGGCTTACTCTACCTTCGATATCAAGTACCCGCAATGGCGCGTGGATGTGGACGCGGCGAAATGCAAACGGGCCGGAATCACTCCGGATGCTGTTCTATCAACCCTTTCCGGTTATTACGGAGGGCAATATGTGTCGAATATCAACCGCTTCTCGAAGGTGTATAAGGTGATGATACAGTCCGATCCTAAATATCGTCTGGATGAGACCTCCTTGAATAATACGTTCGTACGCATGTCGAACGGCGAGATGGCACCGCTTAGTCAGTTTATCACCTTGACCAAGGTATACGGTGCCGAATCTTTAGCCCGTTTCAATATGTATAATTCGATCGCCGTCAATGCCGTACCGGCCAATGGATATAGCTCCGGGGATGCTATCAAGGCGGTAAAAGAGACAGCGGCCACCTCACTCCCGAAAGGATACGGGTATGACTTCGGTAGTATCACCCGTGAGGAGAACCAGCAGAGTAATACGACCATTATCATCTTCGGTATCTGTATCTTGATGATTTATTTGATCCTAAGTGCCTTGTACGAGAGTTTCCTTGTTCCTTTCGCCGTGATTCTTTCCGTACCGATGGGTTTGATGGGTAGTTTCTTGTTCGCCAAGTTCATGGGATTGGAGAATAACATTTATCTGCAAACCGGTCTGATCATGTTGATCGGGTTGTTGGCGAAGACCGCCATCTTATTGACGGAGTACGCTACCCAGCGCCGCTTGTCCGGCATGAGCCTGACCTCGGCCGCTCTTAGCGCGGCGAAGGTTCGTCTGCGCCCGATCTTGATGACCGCTCTTACGATGATATTCGGTTTGCTGCCATTGATCGTTTCCAACGGCGTAGGCGCTAATGGAAACCGCTCGTTGGGAACCGGTGCCGTTGGCGGTATGTTGATCGGTACATTGGCTTTGTTATTTATCGTGCCTTGCTTATTCATCACGTTCCAATACCTGCAAGAGAAACTACGCCCGATCCAATTCGAGCGTTCCCTTGATTGGCAGGTGCAAGAAGAGGTAAAAGAGGCCGCCGAAGAAAGAAAAGAATATTTAGATAGCAAGAAATAACCTATCCGGTTGTATATATATTGTATATGAAGAATAACATCATACTCCTTGCCGTAGCGACGCTAGCGTTGAACAGCTGCGGCATTTACAAGAAATACGAGCCTGTCACCACCCTCCCGGAGAATCTATACCGGGAGGAGATAGCCCCGGCAGACACCTTCTCCATCGGGAATATCAGTTGGCGAGACCTGTTCACCGATCCGGCCTTGCAATCCTTGATCGAACGGGGATTAGCCAATAATACAGATCTGCGGATTGCCCATCTAAAGGTGCAAGAAGCCGAGGCGGCGTTAATGACCTCCCGCCTCTCCTACCTCCCGTCGCTCTCCCTAGATCCGCAGGGCACGACAAGTAGTTTCAATAAGGCAAAAGCGTCGTGGACATACAACGTCCCGGTATCGGCCAGTTGGGAGATCGATATCTTCGGCCGGCTGACAAACGCCAAACGACAAGCAAAAGCCGCCTTGTCGCAAAGCCAAGCGTATAGCCAAGCCGTACAAACACAACTGATCGCCAATATCGCCAACCTGTATTACACCTTATTGATGCTGGATCGGCAATACGAGATCACGACAGAAACCGCCGTGAAATGGCAAGAGAGCCTTCGTGCCACCCAAGCGTTAATGGCAGCCGGCATGACTACCGAGGCGGCCGTATCGCAAACCGAGGCTACTTGCTACTCCATCGAGACCTCTGTTAAGGATCTGGAACAGACCATCCGGGAGACCGAGAATACGCTTGCCGTCTTATTGGGAGAGACACCTCAGGATATTGAGCGAGGAAGGTTGGAAGACCAATCCTTAACCCCGGATCTGGCTATCGGTATCCCGCTACAGATACTCTCGAACCGTCCGGATGTACGTAGCGCCGAGTACGCATTGGCGCAAGCGTTCTACGGGACAGCCTCCGCACGCTCCAATTTTTATCCCTCGCTACGTCTTAGCGGCAGCGCGGGATGGACAAACAGCGCAGGTAGTTACATCGTAAATCCGGGTAAACTATTACTATCGGTGGTCGGCTCCCTCACGCAACCACTATTTAACAAAGGAGCGAATATCGCCCAATTGAAAATAGCGAAAGCGCAGCAAGAAGAGGCCAAGCTCACTTTCCAACAAACCGTGCTCAACGCCGGAAAAGAGGTGAACGACGCACTTACCCAAGCCCAGACCGCAAAGGGAAAGATCGACTTGCGTACACACCAAATCGAATCGCTTGAAGATGCCGTCCGTAGCACCCAATTGCTGATGACGCATGGAAACACCACTTATCTGGAAGTGCTCACGGCACAGCAAACCCTGCTCAGCGCCCAGCTCTCCCAAGTAACGGATCGTTTTGACGAGCTTCAAGCCACCGTAAACCTCTACCAAGCCTTAGGAGGAGGCAGACATTAAAGAGAGTCCTTTCAGACTTGTATATAATTATGATTGTAACCTCCTTTTGTGCGTGACGCATAGAAGGAGGTAAAAAAATACCCGGTTTATGGTATATGCCGTAAACAATCCATCCACTATCTTTGTCATATAAATAAAAGAATCCAGAAACAACAAAATTCATTTGTATATGGCAAGAATAGCAAGACAACTGACCGACCTTGTCGGCAACACTCCCCTGTTGGAGTTCTCTAATTTCAACGCGAGCAAGGGCCTTAAAGCCCAAGTAATCGGCAAGCTGGAATATTTCAACCCGGCTGGTAGCGTAAAAGACCGCATCGCCTTGGCGATGATCGAGGACGCCGAGGCTAAAGGCTTGTTGAGACCCGGCGCTACCATTATCGAACCGACCAGCGGTAATACCGGAGTCGGACTCGCTTTTGTCTCCGCCTCGAAAGGCTACAAATTAATCCTGACCATGCCGGATACCATGAGTGCCGAGCGTCGTAACTTATTGAAAGCGTTAGGTGCCCAGCTCGTCCTCACCCCCGGGGCGGAAGGCATGAAAGGAGCCATCGCCAAAGCGGAGGAACTGCGTGACGCGACTCCCGGTTCCATCATCCTACAACAATTCGAGAATCCCGCTAACCCGGCCATGCATATCCGCACGACCGCCGAGGAGATCTGGCGTGATACGGATGGTAAAGTAGACCTGTTTGTAGCCGGCGTAGGAACCGGAGGCACGGTCAGCGGTGTCGGTGCCGGATTGAAAGCTCACAACCCGAACGTACAAATCGTAGCGGTAGAGCCTAGCGATTCACCGGTACTTTCCGGAGGCAAGCCCGGCCCGCACAAGATACAGGGCATCGGAGCCGGCTTTATCCCCAAGACCTACAACGGGGAGGTAGTTGACAAGATCCTGCAAGTAACGAACGATGACGCTATCCGTACGAGCCGGGAACTGGCCGGGAAGGAAGGGTTGCTGGTAGGAATATCTTCCGGCGCCGCTGTATACGCCGCCGTGGAACTAGCTAAACTTCCGGAGAATGAGGGAAAAACGATCGTGGCGTTGCTTCCGGACACAGGAGAAAGGTATCTCTCCACGGTTCTATATGCTTTCGAGGAATATCCTCTATAGGCTTTTATCGGTTTATCTGATGTCATAGAATCTGAGTCGAAAACACTATAGTGTTTGTGGATAAACACAATAGTATTCAGACTAAAACACTACTGTATTCGTGCACAAATACAGTAGTGTTTTTTACAGATTACAAGAGCCCTTTCGTACTCGGTAGCTCAAACCGATAAATATCTCGTCGGATCGCCATCTTGATCGAGCGGGCCAAAGCCTTGAAGATACCTTCTATCTTATGATGCTCGTTCGTACCCTCGGCACGGATATTCAAATTCATGCGAGCAGCGTCGCTCAAGCTCTTGAAGAAATGGAGGAACATCTCCGTAGGCATATCCCCTACTTTCTCACGGTGGAACTCAGCGTCCCAAACCAACCAAGGACGGCCACCGAAATCCAGCGCCACGCTACACAAGCAGTCGTCCATCGGAAGGCAATACCCATAACGCTCGATCCCTCGCTTATCACCCAGCGCTTTCAGCATGGCCTCGCCAAGGGCGATCGCCGTGTCCTCTATCGTATGATGCTCATCGACTTCCAAGTCGCCTTTTACCCGTACCGTCAGGTCCGTACCGGAATGCTTACCGATCTGGTCCAACATATGATCGAAGAAACCAAGCCCGGTAGAGATCGATGTCTTTCCGGTTCCATCCAGATTCCAGTCCACATAAATATCCGTCTCCTTCGTGGCACGCCGTACGACAGCACGACGCTCGCCAGCAAACAGATACTCGGTGATTTTATCCCAATCATCCGTGATATAGGCGGGAGACAATGAGGTAGCGTAAGCCGCCAACTCACTCTCCGCTCCCTCCTCCGGGCGCAACCAGATACCTTTAGCGCCCAGATTATGGGCCAACTCCATATCCGTAAGGCGATCCCCGATCACGAAACTATTCTCCAGATCGTATTCACCTGTCATATATTTCGTAAGCATTCCTGTACGAGGCTTACGATTCGGGGAATTATCCTCGGGAAAGGAAGGATCGATCAATATATCATCAAACACGATCCCCTCGCCTTCCAACGTTTTTAGCATCAAGTTATGGGCAGGCCAGAAAGTCTCCTCCGGGAAAGAGGGCGTACCCAGCCCGTCTTGGTTGGAGACCATCACGAACTCGAAATCCAACCGCTCGCAAATGAAATAGAGGTTACGCATCACCTTCGGGACAAACTCTAGTTTCTCCAAGCTATCCAATTGATAATCTACGGGCGGCTCTTTTACAAGCGTGCCGTCTCGATCGATAAACAACGCTCTTTTCCTCGTGCTCATAATTTCATGTTTTTCATCGCGTTCAATAAGCTATCATTCTCTTTCGGCGTACCGATCGTAATACGAAGGCAACCCCGGCATTTCTGCACGTTGCTACGGTTACGCACTACGATCCCTTTCTTCACGAGCCCATTATACATGGCATCCGCCTTGGCGACATTCACCAACAAGAAATTAGCGTCCGAAGGATATACTTGATAGGAAAAAGGAGGCTCGGACAGGATCTTCTCCAACCGGTTACGCTCCGTGAGGATCTCGTTCACTTGGTGCTTCATGGTCGCCTCGTCGTTCAAGAGCTCCAAAGCTTTCTCCTGTGTAAGCTGGTTGACGTTATACGGATATTTGATCTTATTCAAGACACCGATAATCTCCGGAGAGGCAAATGCCATACCCAAACGAATACCCGCCGCTCCCCACGCTTTCGACAAGGTTTGAAGAACGATCAGATTCGGGAACCCGGATAATTCCTTCAAGAAAGAGGGATAAGCGGAGAAGTCGATATAAGCCTCATCGATCACCACGATTCCTTCATAATTCTTCAATATCTTATAGATCGAGCCACGATCCAGGCTGTTGCCACTGGGGTTATTCGGGGAACATAGGAAGATCACTTTAGTCCACTCGTCCGCCGATTCCAACACTCGGTCAGCGTCCAAGTCGAAATTCTCGTCCAAAGAGACCTTGCGACATTCCACGTTATTTACATTCGCTGCCACCTCATACATACCATACGACGGCGAGATCGTCACCACACTATCCAACCCCGGCTCGCAAAAGGCACGGATCACCAGATCGATGGCCTCGTCACTACCATTGCCCAAAAAGATCGAGTTACGATCCACGCCTTTCAGCACGGCCAGACGATCCTTCAATTTCCACTGCAAGGGATCGGGATAACGGTTATACGGCACATTCCACGGATTCTCATTCGCGTCCAGAAAAACGGAGGCATCCCCATGAAACTCATCACGTGCGGATGAATACGGTTTCAAATTCCAGACATTCGGTCTTACTAAATCTTTCAGGTCTTTCATATCGTGTTCAATCTAATTGTTACTGCGTTGCGGTGAGCATCCAGATGCTCGTTGGCCGCCATGGTTTGGATCGTGCTACCCAAGGCACGGATACCATCGGAAGAGATCTCTTGGAAAGTGATCTTCTTGATGAAGCTATCCAAGTTTACGCCGCTATATGCCTTGGCATAACCGTTGGTCGGCAAGGTATGATTCGTGCCGGAAGCATAATCGCCTGCGCTTTCCGGAGTATATGGACCCATAAAGACACTGCCAGCGTTCTCGATTCGCTCCGCGATAGCGGTGTAATCCGATGTTTGGATAATCAAGTGCTCAGGAGCGTATTGATTCGTGAAGTCCACGACTTCCCGCAAATCTTTCAATACGATGATACGGCTGTGCGCTAACGATTTCTCGGTAATCTCCTTTCGGGGCAAACGATCGAGTTGCTCTTGGATGGCACGGGCCACGGGTTCCACGATCGTTTCCGAAGCGGTTACGAGGACCGCTTGGCTATCCACCCCATGCTCGGCCTGCGAGAGGAAATCGGCGGCGATAAAATCGGGATTTGCTGTCTCGTCTGCGATCACCTCTACCTCGGATGGTCCGGCGGGCATATCGATGGCGACTTCTTTCAGGCTTACTAATTGCTTCGCCGCCGTCACGTATTGATTACCCGGGCCAAAGATCTTATACACCTTGGGAACTGATTCCGTCCCATAGGCCATCGCCGCTATCGCTTGGATTCCTCCAGCCTTGAATATCTTACTTACACCCGCGACCTCCGCAGCAAACAGGATAGCGGGATGTACTTTCCCTTCCCGGTTCGGTGGCGTACATAATACGATCTCCTTGCATCCGGCGATACGTGCGGGCACTGCCAACATCAATACCGTGGAAAACAAAGGCGCCGTTCCGCCCGGAATATATAAACCGACTTTCTCGATCGCTACCGCTTTCTGCCAACAAGTGACTCCCGGGGTAGTCTCCACTTTCTTTCCTTCGAAACGCTGTGAGGCATGGAACTTCTCGATATTCGCCTTTGCCGTACGAATCGCCTGTTTCAAGTCCTCAGCGACCAAGGCATCCGCTTCCCGCATCTCCTCTTCCGAGACTTGAAGGGAAGAAAGGAGCACTTTATCAAACTTTTCCTCATACGCTTTTACGGCAGTGTCACCCTGCTCGCGTACCTCGTCCAATACCGTACGGACCGTATCGAACAAGGTGGTTACATCTAATGCGGGACGTTTGATTAGTGAGCTCCATTCCTCACGTCCGGGATATTTTATAATCTCCATATTATACAATCATTTTCTCGATCGGAAGCACTAAGATACCTTCAGCCCCCAATGATTTTAGTTTACCAATAATTTCCCAGAAATGCTTCTCGGCGATCACGGATTGAACAGAGACCCATTCATCGTTTGCCAAAGGCGTTATGGTCGGGCTCTTCATACCGGGAAGCACCTCGATAATCTCATCCAGCTTTTCTTTCGGAGCGTTCAGCAACACGTACTTCTTGCCCTCGGCGACTTGAATCGCCTCGAAGCGGAATAGAAGCTCATCCAATATCTCCAGTTTCTCTTTGGATAGATTATTGTTAGCGATCAATAAAGCCTCACAAGGAAGGACTACCTCCACTTCTCTCAATTGATTGCTTACCAAAGTGCTACCGGAGCTTACGATATCAAAGATAGCGTCCGCCAAACCAATGCCCGGGGCGATTTCCACAGAGCCGCTGATTACATGAATATCCGCCTTCACGCCTCTCTCCTCTAAGAAAGACCGTAGGATCACGGGATAGGAAGTAGCGATCGTTTTTCCCTCAAACCATTCAGCTCCCTTATATTCCTCATCTTTGGGGATAGCTAAGGATAGACGGCACTTACTAAAGCCCAGACGCTTGATCAATTTCGCCTCTTGCCCTTTCTCCACGTACTCGTTCTCTCCGACAATACCAATATCCGCCACACCGTTAGCCACAGACTGAGGAATATCATCATCACGAAGGAATAATACCTCTACCGGAAAACCTTTTGCCGATAATAACAGAATGCGTTTGCCCCTGTTTAGTTTAATACCCGCTTCTTCAAGCAACATCATGGTCTCGTCGTACAGACGGCCCTTCGATTGTACCGCAATTCTCAACATAACTATATCTTATTTTTATATTATAAATATCAACAAAAAAGGCTTACCGCAAAACGGCAAGCCTTTATCTTTTTATCATGAGTACATACATACCATTCAGCCCACCGAACTATCGCCCGCTGTAATGATGATGGTGATGTAATGTAGTCGTTATTTTCATTTCTTTTGTTATTTACGTCGCAAAGTTACAATAATAATTGAAAGAACAAATATTTCTGACAAAATATTATCACAATATCTATATTACTTCAATCCGTTCTTACGAAGCAACTCTTCTATCTCTTTCAAGCTTATAGATTCACGCTCTGCTTTGTTTTCATAATCATCAATGAAAGAGGCATAATGCTTCCGCAAACGTTTCGCTTCCTTCTTAAAGGAGGCTAAGACTTCTATTCTATATTCCATCTCTCATTTCTTTTAAGAAATCTCTCGCTGATTGTTTCCTCCCGGCAATCATGTCTTTCAGCCCGGCATCAATCCCTGCCAAGATTTCTTCCTTGCTAATATATTCCGTTTCTTCCTCTTCGGCTTTTGTCCTAATTTTATTGTTCAGCTTTTTCAGATAGTTCTTCACACGGTTGAGCGTGTCTTTATCATCGATGCTTAACAATTCTTCGACCAAATCCATCTTTAGGCATTTTAGTTCCATTGCCGTCATACAAATACTCCTTTCTAATTAATTCGTTCTCAAGGACAAAGATGATGATTTACTTTAATACAAATGACTCGCTTGCTGCTTAATCTTATTGGAAAGCATCAAGGGGAGGTCCGGATGCGCGGTAAAAAACGCATCAACTTCTTCCCGAGCTTCCTTCGATGTATGGGCGGAAAGCAAGGAGCGAACCCAAGCGGTGGGGAAAAAGATATCGCCAGTCCGCTGTACTTCCGGCATCGCTTCCAAGGCCGGACGGATATAAGCGACCGACTCTTGTTCTCGTAGGCGATGGTTCAAATTAGCGAGAGCGGAAGAGGCCCATGGCTCCACCCTACGATTCCCGGCGATCAACAAGGACGCGAAGACACTGTCACGTTCCGCCTTGCGGGGCGATACGGATGGGGAGATAAATTGATACTCCTTCTTCCGGTCCGGATTCTGTATGCGGGATAATTGCGTAGCGATAATCTTATCCGCTTTTTCCGGCAAATGCATCGCCAGCATATAGGATAAGCCAATATAATCACTCTCGCTCAACGTACAATCTTTCGGAGCTTTCCGTTCCTGCCATAACGTATACAGACGTTGTACCGCCTCCTCTGAATCCGCTATCGAACGATACAAACGAAACGCCTGCAAACGATGTTGGGATACGGGATTCGTTGTCACGATCTTCCACAAGACCTGTTCCAACGGACGAGAATCCGACGGGAATATCCGCTGGCAATCTCCTAAATAGCTTAAAGCCATCGAGAACAATAAAGAATTAGACTCATTCGGTAAATACGCTAACATCTCTTCACGGAACCCTTGCGGAGAAATCGTTTTCCAACGAAGATTCTCATAAAGGGTAATCAGCAAAGATCCCTTCAACACCTCATCTTCCGATGAGCGAAGCACAGACCATAGACCGGAAGACTCCCCCTCTGTTATTTTAAAGAAGCCATAACCACGCCCATTTATATTCGGAAGAATGACACAATTTCCATTCGGAAGAAAACTTAATTTCATTCGGAAGGAATCAGAGTTTCCTTCGAGAGAAACCGGGATTTCTTCCGAATCCGTTCCACAGATCACCCGATAGGTTAATTCTTGCGGCCATTTTAAACCCCGGCCCAACGGATCACGCTGCTCTACGACCAACTCGCCGTCCTTAACCGAAGCCGTAATCTCCGGCATACCCTTCTGATTCACCCACACCTCACTCCAAGCGGCCAGATCCTCTTCCGTATATTTATTCAAGATACGGATCAAGCCCTCCCACGTAGCGTTCCCATACGCATAAGTAGTCAAGTACTCACGGATTCCCTGCTGGAAAGCGTCTTCTCCCAGAACACGTACCAACATCTCCATAATCACGGGAGATTTATCATAGATGATATTTCCATATACCAAACCGGCGTTCCGCAAATTATCCAAATCTTGCTTGATCGGATTCGCACCTGACGTACGGTCTTCCGAATAAGACGCAGGAATATAATCCCGAATAAAATTCAACCGGTGATTCACGTCCGGATATAAAGGTTCTACGATACGGGAAGCGAAATAATTAGCGAAAACCTCTTTAGTCCATACATCATCAAACCATTTCATCGTTACATAATCGCCAAACCACATATGAGAGGTTTCATGCGCGATCAAGGCACTCCGGCTCAATCGCTCATTTAAGGTAGGATGCTCATCCAGAAACATCCGGCGATCCGTATATAAGGTAGCACCCGTATGTTCCATACCTCCATATTGGAAACCGGGTAAGATAATCACGTCATATTTAGCAAAAGGATAAGGAATACCAGTAAAGTCTTCCTGCCATTCCAACGCGTCGAACACCTCATCGGCAATGGCTGGGCATTGAGCGATTTTCTTCGGATCTGTCTCCCGATGATAAATAGAGATATCCCGTCCGTTCCGGGAATAAACCTCCCGAGTCAGTTCACCGGCCACGAATGAGAACAGGTAGGTACTAAGCGGTTCCGTCTCCTTGAAAGAAATACGATTCCGACCGGAGACGCCCGTACTATCCGTTTGCGTGATAGCGCTATTCGCCACGGCCTGCCAAGTGGAAGGAACTTCCAAGGTCAAGGTAAAAAGCGACTTCATATCCGGCTGGTCAAAACAAGGGAATACCGTACGTGCCCGGTCCGGAACCAATAACGTGTACAGGAACTCATCCCGTCGGTTCAAGGATTGATCCGCCGGAGTAAAAGCGATCGCTACCCGGTTCTCTCCCACCGCTACCCAATCTGAGGCTATCACGATATGCTCATCTTTCACCTCGTAGGGAATATCGCCTCCGTTCAAGGTTACGGATGTCACTTGCTCCTGTTCTCCGCGGAAATCAATAATAAGCGGCTGCTTCTCGTCTAATCGTAACGATAGCTCCACCTTTCCCCGGATCGCCTCGTCACGAGATTCCGGGATCGAGAAGAAAAGATTATAACGGACATCGGAGAAATGCTCCTTCCGGAATCGCGCCAGCTCAAGGCCCACACCGGGCCGGGACAAACCGGCCTCATCTTGTTTAACAGAGCTACAAGCAACCAGACCGGACAGTACGCAAGCTCCGATAAATACCTTTAGGTTCATATCTCGTAATTATTCTCTTAAGTATTCTGCTATACCCATAAAATTTCGTTCCAACAAATACATCTGGCTAGCCATAAACGTGAAAAAATCTCCCCAATGCGCTCGCCGATGCAAATCCAATCCTTCCTTTGCCACATAGATACGGGCCACTTGTCGGCCATTCTCACGGACAAAGCAAATATCCCAGATCAAGCCTTCGGGAAAATCCTGTTCCAAGGTCTCTTTATACCAAGTCAGGCGCTCAAACATTTCCAGACGTAAATCCTCGCTACGGTGGTTTACCTCAAGAATAACGTAAGCCCCTTGGCGGTTCGCGTCGAATTTCAACTCAACGCCCTTTACCTTCGTATCATATAATGTCCAAATTTTCTTACGCCCCCGCAAATAGGGTTGCACCTCACAAAAAGCGGCGAAGCTTTCCCAAAACTCCAATTTGAGATTCTTCAGTTCCTCCTTACTATACATTATTTATAAATGTCTTTCCTTGTTACCTTAACGATCTGTCCGAATTTGGAGAGTTTCTCCATATCCATACTCTTTGAATTACCGACTATCGCATATATCATTAAATGATCTTGTATATTCTCCTTATAAAAACGAAGGATATCCTCCATAGTCATCCGATCGATGACCTCCAGATAATCCTTGTTCGGATCGCTCTCGTACCCTTCACGCCGGAAACCGGCGATCTTCAAGGAAAGAGAGCGACTAGTAGGATATTCATTATTCACCCAATTACGAATCGTCTGCTTCACCGACTCCACCCGTTCCGGACGTTCCGGCATATCATGCACCAGATTTTCCAGCACTTCCATCGCATCGATCATCTTATCCGTCTGTGTAGCCAGTTTCATCACGAAACTAGCGGGCTTCTCCGATCGATTCAAAGGAGGATGTTTCAAACGGGCATTTACTTGATAAGCGAACGAACGAAACTCACGGATCTCCTGAAACATCAAAGATGACATATCCCCTCCGAAATAAGCGCTAAACAACCGGGAAATAGGACGATCCTCCTTAGCCTTCAACGGATCGATATACATATAGGCATAGATTATGCTTTGCGTGACATCCTCCATGTCCATGAAAAAGACAGTCGGCTTATCATACGTCATAAGATCACGAATATAGGGAGAGTTCGATGGAATACTTACCTCCTCCAAGGGTAAATGCAGCTTGATCTGCCGAGCGGCCTCCTCCGTAGACAATGTACCACAATAATGCAGGTTACAAGCGACCGAACGTACCTTACTGAAGGTGTCCAGCAACATCTTTCCTTTTAGTTTTTTGATTTCAGCGAACGATAATTTGGTCAAATAACGGGATTGCTCCCCAAATTTGACTTTCTCTAACAGCATATCGGCTACGTTCTCGCTGGAATTGAACAACGATTTCTCCGTTACCTTCGCCTCGTCCACAATCTGCCGTAACTTCTTGTCATCTGGCTTGGCGTGCCGCAAGAAATCGCCGACCAAAGCCATTGTTTGGGTAAAATGCCCATCAAAACCATTCACCACCACCAGAAACTCAGAATCCGTGGAATCAAAAGTCAATGTACTACCAAGTTCCTGCAATTTACCCCGAAAGACCTCAAAAGACATCGATTCCGTCGCTACGAAAGGTAGATAAGCGGACAATTTATCAAGATCACGAAGCTCCAACTGCCCCACTCCATAAGATAGTGTCAGCGAGAATATATCATTTACGGAATTATGAGTCTTATACAACGTGACAAGCGGACGCAAGGATACGACCTCGGCGTCTTTCTCAAAATCGAGAAAATGCGGTTTCAATTCTTGTACGGGTATCTTTTCCAGACGTTCCACATAAGCGGAGGAAGCATCGGAGTTCTTCGGTATAATCGGTGAATAATCCGGCTTGGGTAAGATCGTTTTTGGATAGCGTCCGGTCTTCTTCGTGACGTACATATAATTCTCCGTAAAATATTTCTTGGCGACCTCAATCACGTCTTCTCTCGACAAGGCATCGATACGGGTAACCTCATCCAAATAATCCTGCCAGCTTTTCCCTTGAGAGAAAATACGCATCATCACCTCGGCCCTTGAGTTTATGTCTTCCAATTTGGAGGCATATTCACGTTTCTGTTCCAATTTCAAGCTTTGGAACATCTCATCGCTAAAATCCCCCTCCTTAATACGGTTGATTTGTTTCCATACTAATTTCTCAGCTGCCGCATAGGTCTGGAAAAAGAACTTCGGAAATACCAACAAACCTAATATTCCAGCCTCATTCATACTTTGGTTAACCGCCATCGCACCCATCACCTTATGATCTACCGTCAGCTTATCCAAAAATCCCGTACCATTGGAGTTATTCAATAAAGATACGGCGATATTGAGCGCAACTTGATCCGGATGATTCGCAGGAACTCCCCGGAATCCCAATGCCATAATTTTCACGAAAGGCATAGGAATACGTACGCTCACTTTTTCCCGCCCCTCGAATGGTGGAAGCGCAACGATATCCCGGTGGGGCGGCTTCCCTTTTCGTATCCGTGAAAAAGTAGATTCCAAGATTGGCAAGACCTCCTCCGTATCGAAATCCCCGCTTAAGATCAATCCCATATTGGAAGCGACATAGTATTTCTCGAAGAACCGGCGCATCTCCGAAAGACGGGGATTCTTCAAGTTCTCCGCACTTCCGATAATCGGATACGCATACGGATGCGGATAGAAATAACGCTCTGTCAATTTCTCGATGGCGACGCTAGCCATCGTGTCCCCATACATGTTCTTTTCCTCATAGACCGTCTCCAGCTCACTCTGGAAAAGACGAAATACGGGATTTACCAAACGCTCACTATTGATCTCGGCCCATTGGGAGATATATTGCGGAGAGAATGTATTGAAATATAATGTATAGTCGTAAGAAGTCCCGGCATTCAACTTCGTACCACCGAAACGAGAGATCAACCGGTCGAACTCGTTCGGTATTACATACTCAGCGGCACGTACGCTCAGGTCGTTAATGATTTGCTGCAAATGGGCGCGCATCTTGGGATCCTCGGTATCCGCCAAAGCGTCATATTTCTCGGCGATAATGTCCAGCAAGACTTTCTCGGACTCATAGTCGATCGTCCCGATCTTATCCGTTCCTTTAAACATCATATGCTCGAAATAATGCGCGATACCTGTGTTTGGGGAATCTTTAGCTCCGGCTTTTACGACTACGGCTCCGAATATCTTAGGTTGGCTATGGTCCTCATTCAACCATACCGTCAAATCATTACTTAATTTATGCTCTCGTACCTGTAGAAAATCTGAGGTTGACAACAGAGATCTCATGGAATCCATTTAAGTTTATATTATTTCACAAAGATACATTTTTCAATTGGATTAATACGCTTACATTTACAAGCAATCTTAACAAAAGGGCAAATTTAACGTAGGATTGAACCTATTTTTAAGAGTAGTGTTATATCAAAAAACGATTATTATGATAAATTTAGGTAGTTGGATGAACAAAGTCCTCACCGGATGGGGTGTAGACGAGAAAATAGCGAACACATTTGACGAGGCGATCATCGCCATCTTACTAGTGGCGGTCGCTATCGGATTAGATTATTTATGCCAAGCTATTTTTGTCGGAGGGGTACGTAGTATCGTTAAGCATACGCATTATAAATGGGATACGTTATTAATTAAACGTAAGGTCGTACATTATCTCGTACATACGATTCCCGGCATTTTAGTATATGCTTTGCTCCCGATGGCTTTTATCCGAGGAAAGGAATTATTATTCATTTCCCAGAAGATTTGCGCGGTCTATATCATATTTTCCCTGCTGTTAGCGCTCAACGGTCTTCTCTTAATGATGTTGGATTTGTTTAACCAACAGGAGAAAATGAAAAACAGGCCGATGAAAGGCTTTATACAAGTATTACAAGTGCTTGTTTTCTTCGTTGGCGGCATTGTCATTATAGCAATTCTCGTCAATAAATCCCCGGCTACCCTTTTCGCCGGATTAGGTGCGTCGGCAGCTATTCTTATGTTGGTATTTAAAGATAGCATATTAGGTTTCGTGGCAGGTATACAGCTTTCGGCGAATGATATGTTGCGACCCGGCGACTGGATCACGATGCCTTCTGCCAACGCGAACGGTATTGTTCAAGAAATAACCCTAAACACCGTGAAAGTTCAGAACTTCGATAATACGATCTCAACAATCCCGCCTTATAATCTAGTAAATAGTTCTTTCCAAAACTGGCGCGGAATGGTTGAGTCTGGAGGACGTAGGGTTATGAAGTCCATTTATCTCGATTTGAATACGATCAAGTTCTGTACACCAGAGATGCTAGATACATTCCGCAAGGAAATTCCTTTATTAGCGGATTACCAACCGGATAAGGATGTAGTACCTACAAACTCCCAAGTATTCCGTGTATATGTAGAGCGTTATCTGACAAGTCTTCCTGTCGTAAATCAAGATTTGGATTTAATTATCAGTCAACTTCAATCCACGGAATATGGTGTTCCCGTCCAGATTTATTTCTTCTCCCGGAATAAAATATGGAAAGAATATGAACGGATCCAGTCGGATATATTCGACCATTTCTTCGCTATGATTCCTAAATTTGAATTGAAAGTATATCAATATTCAGACTAAAGTACGTGTTCGGATTATTTTTCCTATCTTCGTCTCCGGATTGTCTACTTAAAGTTTAAAATCGTATTTATGAGCAAGATACAAGAATGGGTATATAATTTATTAGTTCAAATGGGGTTGATAAGCGAAAATTCCAGTTACCTAGACAATATAGTGATCTTATTACTTATTATAGCCGTCACCGTTGGGATCGATTATAGTTGCCGGTATATTTTCCTTGGTATGTTCAAACGATTAGCGAGGAAGACGAAAAATCAACTGGACGATTTAATCGTGGATCGTAAGATCATCAATAAGATGATGCATATGATCCCGGCCATATTGATTTATATATTGTTACCATTCGCCTTCTCAGCCGAAGAGACACCGAAGATTTTAATATTGCTCCAAAAACTTTGTCAGATTTATATCATAGCGGTTTCTTTAAGGTTTATAAACGCTTCCTTAAATCTGATCCACGAGATCTATAATAAAAAAGATTCCTTTAAGAACAAGCCGTTAAAAGGCTTCATACAGATCTTGCAGGTTACGGTTTTCTTTATTGGAGTGATATTGATTATCAGTATTCTTATCAATAAATCCCCGGTTTCTTTACTGGCCGGATTGGGTGCGTCTGCCGCTATCTTGATGTTGGTCTTTAAGGATACGATCTTAGGTTTCGTTGCCGGCATCCAATTATCCGCCAATGATATGCTCCGGGCCGGGGACTGGATCACGATGAGTAAATATGGTGCGGACGGCACGGTTATCGAGGTGACATTGAACGCCGTGAAAGTAAGAAACTTTGACAATACCATTACGACCATCCCTCCTTACGCCTTAGTAAGCGACGCTTTCCAAAACTGGAGAGGTATGAGCGAATCCCCGGGCCGCCGTATCAAGCGCTCTATCAATATCGATATGAACAGCGTACATTTTTGTACCCCGAAAATGCTAGAGAAATTTCGTAAGATCTCTCTTATCACGGATTACATCGACGGAAAAGAACAGGAATTATATGAATACAATGAAGAGCATCATATCGATAGTTCCATTTGGGTGAACGGACGTAGACAAACAAATCTGGGTGTCTTCCGTGCTTATCTCGTACGTTACCTAAGAAGCCTCCCGGAGGTAAGTAAGGAATTAGTCTGCATGGTAAGGCATCTACAACCGACTGATACAGGTATTCCCATCGAACTTTATTGCTTCTCATCCAATAAGGTATGGGTCGAATATGAAGGAATCCAAGCGGATATATTCGACCATGTACTTGCAGTAATACCGGAGTTCGGACTAAGCGTATTCCAAAATGTATCCGGGGCGGATTTGAAGAATATCATCATCAAACTTCCCGCCGGCTCACAACCCCCAGAGTAAATGAATTCATTTAAGTCTTACGGCTCACGCAAGACTTAAATGTCACAACCGTTTGATAAATCTGGCGGGATTCCCCCCTACAACGGTATTAGATAGGAACACACTAAGATGTCAAAAAAATATCTTAGGTGCATCGGCCGACGATCCTAAGATACTTCAGTAATGAACCTAAGATACTTTGCCTATGAAATCAGTATCGGCGTAGCCTTACGGCACTAGTAGTGTAGGGTTGTGCCTATACTGGCGTGAGGCTATGCCGATATATGTGTTTGTCCCCTTAGAATTGGAAATAAATAAACGGCTGCACTCCCGCACTCTTAAACTGAACAACAATGAAAATCGCTATCGCCAATATAGCGGCCTGTATCAATAATGGGGAACGGGTCACGACTCCTCTCAAGGCATCCTCAGAGCGTTTAGGCATAAAATGCAGCACATAACCGATCACCATCAACGCAAACACCCCTTTATATCCTAAGACGAATTGCATGAACACCTCCGGATGAAAATTCGTAAAGATCTGGCGAAGCATCTCTCCCACGGCCTTCATCGAGGTAGCCCGGAACAAGATCCATCCGAAACAAACCACATGGAAAGTAATCAGGACACCTAATACCCGTCGCCAAGGCTTCATCTCGCATCCTAAGGCCTTAAAGCTACTGAAATGCCCCATGATGAACTTATGCGCAGCCAAAGCTATACCATGTAAGGCTCCCCATAAGATGAAACTAATGGAAGCCCCATGCCATAACCCGCCTAGCAGCATCGTTATCATCAGATTCATATAGGTACGAATCTTCCCCTTCCGGTTCCCCCCTAAGGATATATACAGATAATCTTTTAACCAAGAGGAAAGGGAGATATGCCAACGACGCCAAAACTCGGTAATCGTAGCCGATTGATAGGGAGAGTCGAAGTTTATATTAAAGCGGAATCCCAACAACAGAGCGATACCGATCGCCATATCCGAATAACCCGAGAAGTCACAATAAATCTGTAGCGCATACCCATAGACACCCAATAAATTCTCCACACCCGTATAAAGCAACGGAGCGTCAAAAATACGATCCACGAAATTCATACTGATATAATCCGAGATAACCGTTTTCTTGAAAAGACCACATAAGATAAGGAACAATCCCTCACCAAACTCAGATCGCGTCACCGTAGGATTCTTATACATTTGAGGGATAAAATCCCGGGCACGAACGATTGGCCCGGCAACCAGTTGAGGAAAGAACGATACATAGAAAACATAATCGATCCAACGGCCGAGAGGTTGGATCCGTCCCCGATAAACATCTATTACATAGCTGATGCTCTGGAAGGTAAAGAAAGAGATTCCTACCGGAAGGAAGATGTTCATCTTTAGCCATTCTCCCCCGGCGGCCATAGTAAACAGTTCGCCTAGGAAATTGAAATACTTGAAATACCCCAGCATACCTAGGTTTATGCAGAGACTAAGCGTAACGAATAATTTACGTTTTAATACCGATGTCGTATGCGAGATACATTGCGCTATCAAGAAATCGGAAGTAGCCGTAAATACCAGCAGCCCGAACCAAAGTCCACTACTTTTATAATAGAAATAAAGGGAAAACAGTGTCACGTAAATAATGCGAGCCAACGTATGTTTCCTTAGCGACATATAAATCATCAGGAAACCGATAAACAAGAAGAAGAACAACCCGCTACTAAACAAGATCGGGGCATTATGATGATACGTTAGGATATCTCCCAGTTTCTCCCACGTGAATTGATGATTACTAAGCCAATCTCTAAGTATATTATATTCCATATAAGATTCTTATCGGTTATTATATGATTCCATGAACGCCCTAAACAGAAGCGTTCCTTGTTCTTGATACCCTTCTTTCGTAAAGTGAATCCGATCCCGTCCCATCAAACGAGAACTATGCCATTTGCGGCACGAGTTTTTCCCTCCTGTCGTAGTGAATAAATCCCAGCAAGCGACCTCTTCTTTCTTCGCTACATTCCGGATAGCACGGGCAGCCCGCTCGGTATTATCATTACGTACATACGTTCGCTGCTTATTGACTCGCACCCTTTTGTAACATTCCGGAGGAGTCGTCAGTAAGATCGCCGTATTCGGCAGCTCCTTCTTGACGATCGCCAAGAAAGCCTCTATCTGGCCGGAAAACTCATCGGTATTAAAACGTCTGCCGAATGTCTCGTTGGTTCCCATAGAGATGATTAGTAAGGACGGTTTTAATAAAGCCAACTGACGTATATAAGCCTCATCCGTATAATTCACATACATCGCCCCATTCACTCCGATGGAATGGTATAAGATACCCCTGCCTCCATTCTTCAGTGTCAGGCCATAATATAAATTCGTAAAGGATGAGGCCGGTCGCAATGTATTCGTGCCCTCTTTCCGTCTCGTACTCTGCAATTGTAGAGTATCGGTCAAGCAGGAGATCCGGAAAGTGTCGGCTAATACACCGGAAACACATACGGTATCCGCACGGAATGTTTGGACCGAGTCTTTCAAAGCCCCGGCAGGAAGCATGGGCATCGACTTCTCCCCTCTATATAAGATCGCCTCATTAAACTCGTATCCGGCACCATTATTCGGAGTTATCACGACATCAAAATTAATCGAGGGGGAAACAGACTTAATCCCGATCCCACCGATCCCTATCGGGGTTTTCCGGACATGCTGAATACAACGTCCGGCAATCCAATCCTTAGCGACGGATTTGATAAAGTAATCATCCGGCTCGTTGGTCTTGCTCAACTTAAAAGGAGCGATCCAGCCTCGTCCGGCATTCCCGAACGCCTGTTGGAAAAGGCGCATGACACGACCGCTTAAATGTCCGGCTTGGATATGCGAATCCCCCAACTGGACGATCGTGATAGCCGTATCTTTCCCTGCACGCAACGAATCCAGTTCATTGAAAAAATTATTCCACGCCTTACTAGAATCCGGTAAGATCAACGTATCTTTTCCCACTTTCATAGAATAAGATAAAGGAGGCAACGCTACAGTATCCCGAACCGCCAAACTATCAAGAGATACATCCCCGTTTATTCCGGCTTTAGGTTTCGGAACAGAGAAGCCCATGATCACTCCTAAAACAACCAGACTAATTAACCACTTTCTCCGCTTCATCATAAAAATCTTTTTCTGATAATAACGCTTTCAGCAAGGCATCGGCAATCTCCCGTCCACCCCTAAAGCTTAAATGCGTATAATCCTTACTAGCCCAGTTTAATTCTACGAAACGGACCATACTGTTCTCTCCTCCCATAGCACCGAATACATTCCAGAAAGGAACCCCTGCCTTTTTAGCGGCTTGCCTTTGCGCATGCAGCAAGGCTAACACGGCCGGCATCGTCTCGAATTCCCCATCGTCTTGACGGCTTCTGTCCGACACCCCCAACATCAATATATCAGCTTCCGGAAAACAAAGTTGTATATGGTTAATGACCTTTACCATCCGGCTACTATACCATCCATAATTCATCACGCTATCGCTCACGACATTCAACCCATACTGCAAGACAATCAAGTCATACGGACGGATCTTATTCAATGCTTGGCAACGGGAAACATCCAATCGCTCCAATATCATACCCGAGTTTCCCCGAAGAGAGAAATTATCGACCACGACACCTGAATGATCCTCCATAGCGACCCCTAATGCCCGGAACTCCGGAGTATTCTTAAAAGTGAAATCCGCTTCGGTGAACATCCCTTCCAACTCGTATTGGGTTACGATCGATGTGGCGGGAAGCATCTCTTGTAGGGTATCGGCGGAAGCGTTGCAAACCAAGCGCATCTCCGTATTCTTATTCTGCTCATAAATCAGTTTCAAAGAAGAGAACGTCTGAAGCTCCGGATAACGCTTAGTCGTCTTCACATGGATGGAGGCGTTTTCCTCGTTTGCCTCGAACATCATCCCAGATAAAGTATATCCATGCTCATGGTCCGTCAGCATAGACCAAGTAGTCCATCCGGAGGCACGTTGCTCCACGGTTGGACGGAACTGTGCCGCTACGGATGTGACCGGTACAAAACCAACACCCCGCCCCCCAAATTCCTTCTGCATCCCGGAACGGAAATCGGCCACCATAATATCTCCTTCGATAAAAGAATCTCCAAGGAAGGCCACACGTACCGGACGATTCAATTCCCGCCTGTTTTTTAAGGCGGCGAAGAATCGTTGCAAACCGATATGTCCAAGAGAATAGTCCTCGATATGAGCCCCCAGCGAATCCGCCCCTTGAACAGCATAGACCGCTTTGTATAACGAATCACGAAGGGCCAAAGCCGCAGAATCTATTCCGGCGGAACGCATGATAGAATCCCTTAATGCTACCGAATCTACTTGAAGGGTGTTCGCTTGTTCCAATTGTTGTTTCAAAGAATCCAAGGAGAGCTTTTCCTCTTTCACCTTGAAATCCGATAAAAGATCTACCTTTTTGATCTTATACCCGAACAATGTATCCGGAAGGCTATATAAACCAAAGCTCATCAACAACGTCAGCGACAGTAACGCTAACACTCTACCCAAATTATTATCTTTGTTCATCTAACTTTTGCTTATAAGGGGACAAAGATAGACAAGTTTACCTACCCGGAAATAATCTTCGGACAAAAAATAACCTTAAATTATCCGTTCAGGGTGGATCATCCCTTAAACGTAAGTTGAGACAAAAAGAGATGCAATAACGAAGGCTCCAGCAGCATTGGGAAAATCAATCCATAAATAGCCCCGTAGAAATGGGCATTATGATTTATGTTATCTCCTGTTTGTTTCGCCATATACTGGCAATAGGCCAGGTATAGCAAGCCGAATACGATTCCGGGGACAGGCAGCACGGCGAAAAACAAGATCTTTCCCCAAGGATCAAGGAATATAGAGGTAAATAGAACCGCCGATACCGCTCCAGACGCACCGATAGAGACATAATACGGATCATTACGTCGTTTTATCAAATCATAAAGCGAAGCCACGATCATTCCCCCGAAATAAAGAGCCAGATAAGCCCCACTGCCGAATCCCATATATCGAAACGTTCGTTCAATATAGAGACCAAATGACCAGAACGTGAACATATTCACTAGCAAATGTGTCATATCCGCATGGATAAATCCATGTGTCACGATACGATAATATTCATGATTCCGGATCGTACGATATGGGATAAACGCTAATTTCATAAATAACTCCCTATTACTAAAACAGATAAAAGAGAGAATCACTGTTATTCCAATAATTAAATAAGTAATCATATATTCTATTGTTTTTCTGATGAGCCACAAAGCAAAGCATAAATTCCGGTTTATACAAATATCAGGTATATATTATCTAAGCCAAAGGAAAAACAAGAATCCCCAAAGAAAAACAGATAACAGTAAAACCAAAGGCTTCAAAACTTTATCGCAAAAATAGCTCCTTACTTTCTTTCGATCAGGAATATTTTCCACTGCGATAACACGATTCACCTTATTCGTCCTATCAAAATAGGAAGAATATAGAATCAATATATAAAAACCGAATATTTGCAAAAGAAATAGGATGGAGACTAATGGCTTTTCATATCTTTTCTGTTTCTCTTCTATTTTGAATTGCTTTAAATCAATCTCTTTTATAACCCGAATCAATGTTTTCTTTTCTTCCAATATTAAAGAATCTAGATTCTCTGAAAAAGAAGAATCTAGACTTTTTAAATTCTCATAGTACCGGACCATACTATCAATTCTATTTCTTTCTGTATTCAAAGAACTCAATTTCATACTTTCAGCAGTCATATCTATATATGATATAGAAAAAGGGAAAAGTAAGAAAGCTAAAGACAACACATTACCACTAATAACAACAAATGTTTTATTCAAGCCTCTGTTTAGTTCCTTCCAAAAAATATTTGTCAAAAAGAACACACTAAGCTGTATAATACAAGCAATACATAAAGTACGTATGGTATACCCCACTAATTGCAGCCAATTCTCCATCGCTTCTACATCTACAGTAATACCAAAGAGGGTCACCGCATAAATCAATGTTATAACCATCATTAATCTATGTTCTTTCTTTAATCCAAGTACCAGATCAAACATTCTTTCCCACATACTATCCTTATATTTTTTCGCCAAAGATACAAAGATTGCTTTAAGCACATGGTATATAATAAAAAAGTGGATAAGCCTTTTCTCATATCCACTTTTTTATTTGTTACTTGAATAAGAAGCTACTTCTTGCTATCGATTACCAATAACGGAGTATCGGTGTGGAATAACATCTTTCTCGCGATCGAAGGATTGAACATTCGGGCTAGGATATTACGGCGATATGTGCTTAGGGCTATAACATCAATTTGTTTATCACGAACAAATTTCTCGATGGCTAACAGCAAGTCACCATCGGCAAGCACCGTATGGGAAATATGGGCATGTGGATATTGTTTCTTGAAATATTCACGGACGCCTGTCAAACGAATCTCATTCCATTCATCTTTGCTGGTAGAGATATTGAATAGATGAATATTAAAATCAAAGCCTTTGATGATTTCCATGAACTCGTCGAAAGCGACCAAATCTCTCTGGTTAAACGATGTAGCGAAAGCGATATTCTTAGCGTCTCTCAAATCCGTGAAAGGAACATTCTCCGGTATCGCCAATACAGGAACCCGGTTCACCTCGATAACCTCTCCGGTCACGCTACCGATCAGATCCATATCTTTTTGGCTCTTACCTCTCGTTCCCATCACGATCAATGTCGGATGATACTCCTTGCTATAAGCGATGATCTCCTCTTCCGGCAAGCCTTCACGTAATACATAATCGTATTTTACCTTGGGTAATTCGCCAGAGGACATCTTCCGGTTGATATGCGTACAAATATTCTCCATATCGATACGGACACGTTGTAAGATATGCTGTACGGATTCCTCCTCGTTTACTTGGTAAGCTAATGTATCTCCCATCGGGATAGCAGATGGAAAATAGGGGCTGAAATAGGCGTGCATGATCATCACCTCCGCACCTACCGCATGAGCGTAATTAATTCCCAACTCACAAGCCTTGGCGGAATAATCCGAGAAATCAATCGGGATCAGAACTTTCTTGACCGCATTAACCTTCGCCTCTTCCTCCTTTGGTTCCTCAAACCACTTATTGTCTTCAATAATGCGTAAAGCATGCGGTAAATCACTCTCCTTAATACGCACACGCACTCCTGCCGAAACGACCGGCTGAATCTGGTTTACATTATGTATATAGACCTCTATGCCTTCTGTTTCGAGGATTGTCTTGAGAATCTGGGCTTTCTCGAACGTGTGGATAGCCAATGTCACTAATTTATCTTCCATACTCAATACATTTTTATAGATGAAACAATCGGGATTTATGAATTGTTGAATATAAAAAAATCCCAAAGCGTTCTTTCATTTAGCTATGGGATTTTTTATACGAATGAATTTCTCTTACGCTTTCTGTGCTTCGGCATCCTGACTCTCGGCCAGTATCTGCAAAGCACGCTCGAAAATAGTCGTATCATCTAAAACAACCAACCCTCCGTCTGGACCGGGCTCGATATGGAAACCACAACTCCGTCCATCTTGAAAATTATGTCCACCGAAATAGTTGCGAACTGTCTCAACCTTTAATCCCAACTCATCAGCGATGCGTTGTATACTTCCGTCAGGTAACGAATCTTTAATTCTTCTCAGTTCGTTAAATGTAATCGTCTTTGTCATGGCTTTCTTATTTTGAAGGTTAATACTTTTGTTTAATATTATGGCACTAACTTAGTCATTTAATAGCATTGAAACAAATTATTATTGAGAAAATCAGCTGAAAACAAATATGCTTTACGACATACTTAACGAAAATCTCTTATATTAAGCACGATACCAATTGCTCATTAAATAGAGCTATTAAAAGGATGGTCAACCAAATCGCATAGGTGATCAAACGTTTCCGGGTATCCGAGTAAATGGCCTCCGGACGTACCCAAGAATCTGCCGGAATCAATTTAGGCCTTATATAGAGGTATAACAGATATACAAGATACCCGAATAGCAGACCGGATAAAGCTCCCGGAATAATATCCGTGATAAAATGCACTCCTAAATAAATACGAGTATAGGAAGTCAAAATCGCCCAAAAGAAAATAGTCCATCCAAATAGCTTATTCCGGAAGATCAGCGCCATCAAGGTAGCGAAACCGAAAGCGTTCGCCGCATGGCTGGAGATAAATCCATACATACCTCCCCGATAACCGAACACCACCTTTACCTGATCCATAAAATCAGGGTGATGAGTCGGACGGAAACGGGTGAAGATGGGCTTACAAACATGCGAAGCGAACTGGTCGCATAGCGTGATCGTCAAGACTATGGCCAATAAGATCAACAACCACTCCTTCCAGTTCTTCTTATAGCACAATACCACCAATATAAAAAAGGCTAACGGTAGCCAAACCGCCTTGCCTGAATAGATCCACATAAAGCGATCTAAAAAAGCGGAGTCGCTACCGTTAAGCATAAAGAACGCATCACGTTCCCAAACCAATAATTGTTCTAGCATGTATCAGATTTTTTCTATGTCTTTACTAGGCATCCATCCTACGTTCCCATCCTCAAGCTCGATCTCGCTCCATTCGCCGAGCGTACTCTTCACGGTCACGTTCGTTCCCTCATGTAATACGAAAAGATCCGTACCGCTAGCGTCGGGCGAGCTTTTCACCGTAACGGTCGGGGCGAATACGATGGCATGTTTACGGTTTATCATCTCATCCTTCTGGTCGCTGGCGAATATATTGGCAAAAACAACCATGATAATAAATAGGACACCCAAATAGAAACCGATCTTCTTCAAGCGTACCCAACGGGAGAAAAAGAACAAGATCAAGCAACCGATAAACAACAGGAAGCACACGATACCTGTCTTCGCCCAAGAGTCTGCGGAACCGAGGTTCTCCACGCTCTTAAACCATTTGACCAAGAAAAAATCACCAACCGGCTCAATCTTATCGATCGTCTTCTGACGGGCCATCTGTAAATTGAAGCGAGCATCGCTATCACCCGGATCCAGCAGAAGACAACGTTCGTAGTTCAATATAGCCGGAGCGATCTTACCCGCCTTATAATAGGCATTTCCCAAATTATAATAAACGGCGGCAGACTCGCCATTGCTCTTCAAGATTCCCTCATATAGCTCGATCGCCTTCGCATAATCTTCTTTCGTATAAGCGACCTCGGCCTCCTTCAAGGCGGTATCTTGCGCATAAGCGGATCCTATCAGACATAGAGTCAATAAGAAAAACAATACCTTTCTTAAATTTATAGTCATCTTCATCTTCTTACTTTTTAATTGTATTCTCCATTTTACCAATAGCGTCTACCGTCAGCTCATACAGCTTATCCATAGCGTCTGACGCTTGGGACGGAGCGTAACGAGCGAACTCACAAGTATTCAAGATATCCATGAACTCATTCGTCAAGGATTCGTCTACACCGTATTTAGCCAATTCTGTCTCTACGTTATCCTTGGTCAGATCGGATTGCGGGATACTCAGCTTATCGCTCAAATAGCCCCACAACGCACGCAGTACCTCGTCGTAGAATTCTTCCTTCTTGTTCTCTTTCATCAGCTTGCCGGCGTTCTTCAGACGTCTAACCGCCATCTTGTTCGCCTTCTTGGTACGAACCAAGGCGATGTCGGCGTTTTCCTTCACCTGCTTACGATAAATAAAGAAGAATACGATAAACAAGATAGCCGGTACGATATAGCAAAGATAATACATAAAGGAACCGAAGAAAATACCATCACCTCCCTCGATAAAGGAGAAGCCTTTCGTCTTTAGGTAACGGATATCCTTGCCTAAGTATTTCACGCTCTCTTTATTACTGAAGTTCGATACGACCGGGGAAGAACCACTACCACCCTTGCCTTGCTCCACATGCAACTTATAAGGCTCGGACTTGATGGTCTTATAGGAACCGGACTTGATATCGAAATAGGAGAAAGCGATCGCCGGGATCTCGAAATCACCTGCGTAACGGGGTATCGCCATATATTCGATCGTCTTGCTTCCACTGACACCGGCAGTCGTGGTCTTGATGTCCATCTCTACTTTTGGGTCGTAGACATCGAAATCGTTCGGGAAAACCACTTCCGGGTTCTTCACCAACTTCACGTTTCCGTTACCCGTGATTTTCACCTTTATGGTTACAGCCTCGTCTGTCTTGACGTTGTTCGAGCTGATATTAGCCGTCATGGAGAACGTACCTACGGCACCGGAGAAAGAAGCGGGCTTACCGGAGGGCAAAGGCTTCACGTCGATAGTAACCGGAGAGGTGGTCAACACCTTGCTCACATCCCGATACGAGTCGAAGAAGCTATCGAAGATGCTACCGCCGCCCGCTTGTTGCATACGGACACGCACCACGGCATCATACTTTCCACCTTCGATCGTGATCTTACCGGAACGTTGGGGATACAGGATCACCTGACGCATCACGGCCGACTGGTAGTTACGCCCGTTGTAGTTTTCCAAGGTCAGTTGTTTCTCTTGCGGCAACTCAACCTCTTGTACCAAGAAACCCTCGAACTCCGGATATTTCAATCCCGTAATCGAGAAATTTTCCAAGGAATAGACCTTGAAAGTCACCAAGAAACCTTCTTGCTCGAACACGCTTCGTTTGGATACGTCCATCTTCACGAACAGCCGATCGTTAGAGATCGCCCCGCTCGCCGTCGTTGTCTCCGCCTCTTGCTTACCCGCCTTATCCGCCGGAAGCACCTTGATGGCCAAGCCATTCGATGTATAATTAGAGCCGTTCACCTTGATCGTTGCCGGAGCTATATTAAACGTACCTTCCTTCTTCGGCATCAAGACATACGTATACGTAACGGTTGTCTCGCTGGTACTCTTCCCGTTCACCCAGCTACTGCTATAGGAGGTGGATTGGGAGGGACCCATTAATACGTCAAAGTCTGGCATCTCCTGCACTCTCAAATCCTTGCCTTCGGCATTGACGGTGAAAGTTAAGCGAAACTGCTCTCCCATTACCACCGCTTGGGGCGCCGAGGCCTTGAAGGTCACATCCGCGGCCTTTGTCGCCACCCCAACCGTTAACATCAGGATGAATAAGAAAATTAATTTCCTCATTGTGTATCTCATTTTTTCGTTAATTATCCAGTTTACCACTCCTTCTCGGTCTTCCGGCGTTGTTGCTGTTGCATCTGCGCCTTCTTCACTTTCTCTTGAGTGTCTTTCTCGTCTTGCAGGAAGGCATCCAACATCTGCTGGGCATTGTCCTTGCTCATTTGCTCGTTGGATTGCTGTTGCTCTTGGGTCTTATCCTGTTTCTGGTCGTCTTGCGGCTGTTGTTGTTGCTGTTGCTGCTGATCGTCCTTCTGATCCTTGTTCTCCTGCTTGTCGTCGTTCTGTTGATCTTGGCTCTGATCCTGATTCTGCTGATCCGACAGCAGTTTTTGGGCCAAGGCCAAGTTATAACGGGTCTCGTCATCTTTCGGGTTCAAGCGAAGCGATTGCTTATACACCTCCACGGCCTTGCCGTAATCCTTGTTCTGCATGAAGATATTTCCCATGTTATGATACACCTCCGACAAGCGTGCCTTCCCTTCCGGCGTAGCCACCATCTTCTCCCCTTGCCCGGCGATCAATTGATATTGCTCGGCGGCCTCGGGGAACTTGCCTTGCTTGTATAGGGAGTTTCCCAGATTATAGGTTCCTTCCGTAGAGCGGGGATTCACCTCCAAGCTCTTGCGATAAGCGATCTCGGACTCGGTGTATTTCTCGCTCTCATAAAGTTTATTCCCCTCACGCACGTTCTTCCGTTCCGCTTTCTGAGCAGAGACCGCCCCGGCACTGAGCGCCAAGACCGATACCCATATCATAGATTTATATATACGTCTCATCACTTCGTCGAATTAAGAGAATAATTTTACTTTCCTAAATATACGGTTCTTACGATCCAAGGTCATGAAATCGGCGATCAAGAGGAACAAAGCTATCCAAGCGAAAATCTGGAACTGCTCGTCATACTCGGAATAGACCTTGCTATCCAGCTCCGTCTTGTTCATTTTCTCGATTTCTTTCTGAAGGGCTTTCAGGGCGGAGTTCGTATTGTCCGCACGTACGTACATACCGTTTCCGGCGGCGGCGATCTCTTGACCCATCTGCTCGTTCAGCTTCGTGATCACCACGTTTCCGTCCTTATCCTTCATATAATTATTACTTCCTTGGATGGGGATCGGAGAACCTTTCGGATCACCCATTCCCACGATGTTCACGTGGATGCCCTTCTCGGCGGCGGCTTTGGCGGCACCGATAGCGTCGTCCTCATGGTTCTCGCCGTCGGTGATCAAGATGATCGCCTTATCGGTCGTCTCGTCCGGGGTAAAGGAACGGGCGGCCAAGTTGATGGCGGCACCGATCGCCGTACCTTGCGTAGAGACCATCGACGGGTTGATAGAGGACAAGAACATCTTGGCGGAGATATAATCCGAGGTGATCGGCAACTGCGTGAAAGCGTCGCCGGCGAACACGATCAAACCTACCTTATCATTCGTAAAGCCGTCCGTCAATCGGGATAGCATCTGTTTGGCTTTATCCAAACGGTTGGGCGACACGTCCTCGGCCAACATGGAGTTGGATACGTCCAGACACACCATGATCTCTACTCCCTGACGCTTCACCGTCTCCAGTTTCGAGCCGAATTGAGGCCCCGCTATAATAAAGATAACCATGGTAATGGCTCCGAACAACAGCCAAAACTTCAGATGCTGGCGCTTGGTCGATACCTCGGGCATCAACTCGGCCAACAACGTAGGGTTACCGTATTTCTTTATCGCTTTCTTCTTCACGATCATGGCATACACGTAGAACGCCACCAATGCGGGAAGGAGAAAAAGCAAATATAAAAAGTCCGGATGCGCAAATCGAAACATAAGCCTTTTATCTTTATGGTATATTTCTCAACAATGTATTTCTCAATAAGATCTCCACCAGCAACAAGGCGAACACCAGCAAGGCCCAGTTCTTATACTCCTCCTGCTTCTTGCTGTACTCCTGTACGCTGATCTTGGTCTTCTCCATCTGGTCGATCTCGGAATAGATCTCCTTCAGGCTGGCGTTGTCCGTAGCACGGAAATATTGCCCGCCCGTGGTAGAGGCGATCTGCTTCAACGTAGCCTCGTCGATCTCTACCGGTATATTCTGGTACTGCACGCCGAAAGCGGTCTGGAACGGATACGGCGCCATGCCTTTCGTTCCGACTCCGATCGTATAGACACGCACGCCGAACGTCTTGGCGATCTCAGCGGCGGTAACCGGAGCGATCTCGCCGGCGTTGTTCGAACCATCGGTCAGAAGGATGATCACCTTCGACTTAGCGTGGCTGTCCTTGATACGGCTCACGGCATTCGCCAAGCCCAACCCGATAGCCGTTCCGTCTTGGATCATACCGCTTTGGATATCCTTGAAGAGATTCAGCAAGACCGTATGATCGGTTGTCAACGGGCATTGCGTAAAGCTCTCGGCAGAAAAGACCACGAGACCGATGTTATCGTTCGGACGGCCGTTGATGAACGACGCGGCCACATCCTTCGCCGCCTCCAAGCGGTTCGGTTTCAAGTCTTGCGCCAGCATACTCCCCGAGATATCCATCGCCAACATGATATCGATACCTTCCGTGGAAGAATTGGACCAACTATTCGTGGATTGCGGACGGGCCAAGATCACGATCAGCAACGCTACCGCTACCATACGCAACACGAAAGGCACGTGACGCAAGTACACGATCCATGATGTCGCTCCCGGCGCCTCGAACGCCTCCGACGAGGAGACCTGCAAGCTGGCCTGACTCTTGCTCAGCTTGTAGACGTACCATCCGATCATCGGAATGAGCAACAACAATAAATATAAATAATTAGGATTCGCAAATACCATCTCTTAATCCTTTAAATTAGTTGTATCGTTCGTAGATTCGGGCTCTTGCATCTCCTCCACCTTCGTCTGGTTCACGAACAAATACGCATTCATCATACTCAAATCATTCTCATCCGGCAGCGGGTTCATCTTGGCGAATTTCACGAAGTCGGCCAATTGCAGAATCTGCCTCAAGTTATCGTACACGCTCTGCGCCTCAGAGTTCTTGCGGATCAGCTCCAAGATCTCACCGGAAGTCATCTCCATGGCATTGATACCGAAACGTTCCTCGATATACTTACGCAGCGTATCCGTGATCAAGGTGTAATACTCCTTGCTTCGTCCTTGCTGCCAGAGTTTCTGTTGCTTGATCTCGTCCAGTTCCTTGATAGCCTGCTCGTGAGGCGGAAGTTTCGGCTCCTCTTTCTTGAATGGGATCAACGACTTCTTCGCACGGATCCGTTTCACGATATAGGCGATCACGCAAATCAAGAACAGGGCCAGCAAGATCCCGTAAATGATCGGATAATAATCGGCCCATACGAAAGGCGGCTTCCATACGGTCTTGATGTCGTTGAACTCCTCCGGCTTGTCCGCGTTCACGGGAATCGTGGAGACCTTCAAGGCGACTTGGTTGGAATATACGGTATCCACCCCGTCTATCACCTTCAACGGAGGTAATAGATAGAGTGACGAATCAAACGAGGTAATCAATACATCCTGCTTGATAACGAGCCGGTCGTTCTCGATCTCCGTGGAGTCCGCCTTGGAGAGATTCAACACCTCCACACCCGTCATCAAGGTATCGTTCGGGATCACGATCTGCACAGGGCGATCCTTATCCGCCGTTACCGTAAGGTGCAAGGTAGTCTGCTCTCCGATCAATATGGCGGCCGAGTCGATAGCGACATCGATCAACGGCCTTTGCGCATATGCCCTTCCCCCCACGAGGGAAGCGGCGGCGACCAGAAACAGGATACTTTTCTTTATCAATTTCATCTGCTTGCTTTAATTACGTTTGTCAAAAAGAGCAATCAATGCTTTCACATAATCATCCTCGGTACGGACAGAGACGGAGTCTACACGGCATTTCTTGAACGTATCGCTCATCTTCGCCTGCCGTTTCTCCCACCATTCCTTATAGGCCGCACGCACACCGGCGGAGGAACTGTCTATCCATTGCTCCTTCCCGGTCTCGGCGTCCTTGATCTTCATAAGGCCTACGGCGGGAAGCTCGGTCTCACGACGGTCGTACACCTGAATGGCTACCATGTCATGCTTGCGGTTGGCCACCGTCAAGGCGTCCTTGAAACCCTCCTTGTCAATAAAATCGGAGATGAGGAAAGCCGTGCAACGCTTCTTGATGGCGTTGGTCAAGTATTTCAACACTTGGCTGATATCCGTTCTTGTCTCCTCGGGATGGAAATCGATCAGCTCCCGGATGATATATAAGATATGTTTCTTTCCTTTCTGGGGCGGGATAAACTTCTCGATCTTGTCCGAGAAGAACACCACGCCGATCTTATCGTTGTTCTGTATCGCCGAGAAAGCCAAGGTAGCGGCGATCTCGGTGATCACCTCCTTCTTCATGACGTTGACGGAGCCAAAGTCACGGCTACCGGACACGTCGATCAGCAGCATCACCGTCAGCTCACGCTCCTCCTCGAACACCTTGACGTAGGGGCGGACGTAGCGGGCGGTCACGTTCCAGTCGATATCCCGGATATCATCGCCGTATTGATATTCCCTTACCTCGCTGAACGCCATACCACGGCCCTTGAAAGCCGAATGGTACTGGCCGGCGAAGATGTTACGGGAAAGACCACGGGTCTTTATCTCGATACGGCGTACCTTCTTTAATAATTCGCTTGTCTCCATTTAAGGAACTTCTACTTTATTCAAGATCTCGCTAATTACCTCCTCTGAAGTCAAGTTGTTCGCCTCGGCCTCATAACTCAAGCCGATACGATGGCGCATCACGTCGTGGCATACCGCACGGATATCCTCCGGGATCACATAGCCCCTGCGCTTGATGAAAGCGTACGCACGGGCGGCCAACGCCAAGTTGATAGACGCACGAGGGGAAGCGCCGAAAGAGATCATGCTCGCCAAGTTCGGCAAACCAGCCTCAGCCGGGAAACGGGTAGCGAAGACGATATCCACGATGTAACGCTCGATCTTCTCGTCCAAATAAACCTCACGAACCACGTTACGGGCGTCGAGGATCTCCTCTTTCGTTAAGATCGGCTTGATCTCCGGACGTTCTCCGGATATATTCTGGCGTATGATCAGTTTCTCCTCCTCCTTCTTCGGGTAATTGATGATCACCTTCAACATGAAACGGTCTACCTGCGCCTCAGGCAACGGGTACGTACCCTCCTGCTCGATCGGGTTCTGGGTAGCCATTACCAAGAAAGGCTTCGGCAACTTGTAGGTATGCTCGCTGATCGTGACCTGACGCTCCTGCATGGCCTCCAACAAGGCACTCTGTACTTTCGCCGGGGCACGGTTGATCTCGTCCGCTAACACAAAATTAGCGAAGATCGGGCCTTGCTTTACCTGGAACTCTTCGCTTTTCTGACTGTAAATCATCGTACCGATCACATCGGCCGGAAGTAAGTCCGGGGTGAACTGGATTCGGCTGTATTTAGCGTCGATCAACGACGACAATGTTTTAATGGCAAGTGTCTTAGCCAAACCCGGCACACCTTCCAACAGGATATGTCCGTCCGAAAGCAAACCGATCAACAAGGATTCAACCAAATGCTTTTGTCCGACGATTACTTTGTCCATACCCATCGTAATCATGTTCACAAACGAGCTTTTACTTTCAATTCGCTCATTCAACTCACGAATGTCTACTGTCTGACTCATAAGATTTATTCTATTATATTGTTATTATATTGTCCCAATTTTACGTTGATTTTTTAGGATGCACAAAATTAGAAATGTTAAATTCGTATCCTTCACTTTTGCAGTTAAATAATACTAACCAACACTTCCTCGTTTTGTTTTATTTTACTTAAAAAAGGGGGATTTCTCTTACTCCCCGGCAAGTATCTCTGTTTGTAGGGCGGCGGCTTTCTCCCGCGACTCACGGCTCTTGGCATCGATGCCATACGATTCCGGTGCGGGTATCTCGATCACGGTACCGATCGGGACGTTGTTCGGGTCTTTTATAACAGCCTTATTATGTTGGTAAATATACACCCAGAATAATTTATTGCCATAATATTCCAAGGCGATCACGGTGAGGCGGTCGCCATGCTTGATCTTCACCTGCCCCAATGGTTTTGGCGCCGGTTCCACATAAGGCTCCGGTTCCGTATGCGGGGTCTTCTCCGCTACCGAGTCCGGATGAAGCATCCAAGCTGATTCTTGAACCGTGTCCTTGGCCGTATTCTTGGCTTCCGTTATCACCTCTTCTTGGGCAGGCGCCGGTTTCCAATTATTTCTTCCCAGATAGAAGAATACAGAGATTACGATTATCAAAAAGGCGACGATCATTAATACCCCCTTTTCCTCCGGTTTCCTACGGGCTTGCTCTTCCGGTCTCTCTGGTATGGGAGATGGCTCCGCGGGCGGTTCCGGTTCCAATCCACGTTCCGGTTCAGATACCGATGACGGCTCCGGATCAAACGCTTGCTCTGGCTCAGGCAATGGTTCAGGTTCAGGTTCTAGTATCGGTTCGGGCTTCTCTTTGGGCTGAGTATTTGCCAAAGGGATTTCCTTATCCGGCATTACCTCCTCCACGGACTCGTCTTCCGTTTCCTTCTCCTCTACGGACTCATCCATGTCCGAGAAATCCACGTTCTCGTTGATCTCTGTCGTCTCAAAGATAGAGAAAGGCTTGTTTACCTGTTCCCGCAGGTCTTTATCCGGCAGGAAAGAGAATTTATAATGTTCGGGGATCAAGAAACGTTCACCGGTATTCACGTGGATACTCTCCCGCTTCTCCACAGAGATAATCTTGAAAGTACCCAAGCCCTTTACTTTTACGATCTTATCCGTATAGACCCCTTCGGATACCACCGAGATAAAATCTCTCAAGAAACGCTCTACCTCTCCTCTGTCCTTGCCGGTACGCTCCGATAATAAACCGGCTAAATCTTGTATATTCAGCCGGTTATTCATGATCACCCAATTCCTTTAAACGATTCTTCACGGTCGTTCCGGGCTTGAACACGGGAACTAATTTAGGGGGAACCAGATATCGCTTCCCGTTCGCCGGATTCACGGAAATACGTTCCGCTTTCTTTTTCACCTCGAACTGGCCGAAGCCTTGCAGATAGATCGTATCGTTATCCACTAATTTCGAACTTACGACGGAACTGAGCGCAGAAAGCATGTCGGATACCTCCTTCGAGGTCCAATCCATGCGATTCGCCAATTCCGTTATAAGTTCCTTGTTTTTCATATCTAATTCCATAACAGTTCGTGCTGCTATATTAGTTATTTTTTCGTTAACCGACAAATATATTGACAGTTTTTACATCAATTCAACACTTTACCATACAGATCAAACGCTTGTGCGTCAATCACCTTTACTTGGTAAAAGCTACCCGGACTCAAGGGAGTATCCTTGGAAATCAATATTTCCGGATCTACCTCGGGCGAGTCATATTGCGTACGTCCCACGTAGAAATCCTCCTCCTCCCGGTCTACGATCACTCGGAAGGTCTGCCCTACTTTCGAGGCGTTCACGTCGGCGGAGATGCCTTCTTGCACACGCATCAAGTAATCCAGTCGGTCTTGCTTCACCTCCTGCGGGATCTCGTCTTTATAATGCTGATAGGCATAGGTACCCTCCTCATGGCTATAGGCGAAAGCGCCCATACGCTCGAAGCGGATATCTTTCACGAAGCGGATCAACTCCTCGAAATCCTGTTCCGTCTCGCCGGGATGACCCACCATCAAGGTGGTGCGTAGATGGATGCCCGGCACTTCCCGGCGCATACGCTCCAGCAGCTCATACGTCTCGGCCTTCGTGATATTGCGGCGCATCATCCTCAACATCGGGTCGCTGATATGCTGGAGGGCGATGTCCATATACTTGCAAACGTTATCACGCTCACGCATCACCGGCAACAGGTCATAGGGGAAATGAGACGGATACCCGTAATGCAAACGAATCCACTCCACGCCCGGGATGTCGGATACCCGCTCCACCAGTTCCGGCAAGGCCATTCGCTTATAGCGATCGAGGCCATAAAACGTAAGATCTTGGGCGATCATCTGGAATTCTTTTACGCCTTGCGCCACCAAGCCACGAACCTCGTCTACGATCTCGTCCATCGGACGGGATTGATAAGCCCCGGTTATGATCGGGATCGAGCAGTAAGAACAAGTACGGTTGCATCCCTCCCCGATCTTCACGTAAGCGTAGTGCCTCGGGGTGGTGAGCACACGCTCGGTAGCCAGCTCTTGATGGTACGACTTGCCCAGATCGGAGATCAACTCCATCCAATTGAATTTCCCGTAGAAACGATCTACCTCGGGAAGTTCCTTCTCCAGATCTTTCAAGAAACGTTCCGACAAGCAGCCCATCACGAAGAGCTTCCCGATCCGTCCTTTTTGTTTTTGTTCGCCCAGCTCGAGGATCATATTGATAGATTCCTCTTGGGCGTCGCCGATGAAACCACAGGTATTCACCACCACGATCTCGCCATTGATCTTATGGGGATCATGCTCTACCGTATAGCCATTGGCAACGAATTGGCGCATAAGTTGCTCCGAGTCCACTAGGTTTTTCGAACACCCCAGCGTAATAATATCTACTTTATTTTTTCTCATTCTCCAAATAACGAATTGACAAACTCACGTTTGCGGAATACTTGCAAATCCTCCATCCCCTCGCCGAGTCCGATATATTTCACGGGGATACGGAAATGGTCGGAGATACCGATCACGACACCCCCCTTGGCTGTACCGTCCAGTTTGGTCACGGCCAAGGCGTTCACCTCGGTGGCGGCGGTAAATTGTTTCGCTTGCTCGAAAGCGTTCTGCCCGGTAGAGCCGTCCAATACCAACAAGATCTCGTGGGGGGCGTCCGGGATCACCTTCTTCATCACGTTCTTAATCTTGGTAAGCTCGTTCATCAAGTTGATCTTGTTATGCAGACGTCCGGCGGTATCGATAATCACCACGTCGGCATCGTTCGCCTTAGCGGAGCTCAGCGTATCGAAAGCCACGGAAGCGGGGTCCGAGCCCATGTTCTGCTTCACGATAGGTACGCCTACCCGCTCGCTCCAGATCACCAGTTGCTCCACGGCGGCAGCACGGAACGTATCGGCGGCGCCCAGATAGACCTTCTTGCCGGCTTTCTTGAACTGGTAGGCCAGCTTACCGATCGTGGTCGTCTTACCCACCCCGTTCACGCCTACGACCATGATCACGTAGGGTTTCTTGCCCTCCGGAAGCGCGAATCCCTCGGCATCCTCCGTATTGTTCTCTGTCAGCAAGCTAGCGATCTCGTCACGCAGCAGGGTGGTCAATTCTTGGGTGGTGACATACTTGTCACGGGCCACACGCTTCTCGATACGGTCGATGATTTTCAACGTGGTATCTACACCGACATCCGAGGTAATCAGTACTTCCTCCAAATTATCCAACACATCGTCGTCCACCTTACTCTTACCGGCGATCGCCTTGGTAATCTTGGAGAAAACACTTTCTTTTGTCTTCGATAGACCTTTATCCAAGGTTTCCTTCTTGTCTTTACTGAAAAAGCTAAAAATACCCATATTTATTTTGTTTCTGTTTTTATTTACTTCAAATCACACTTATCAAGTAGTTTCCGGATCTCCTTAACGGACATAGACTCAATCTCGCTCTTATCATACATCGTCACAAGATAAATTGTTCCTTCATCAACGCTGACAAGTACCGTAAAAGTTATCACCCGAGCTCCCCCTCTCTTGCCCTGTGATTTCGAGTGGATGGACATCCGGACCTTACGAAGGCCACCTCCCAAATCCGTTCCCGACAAAGGGTTCTCCAGCAGTTCGTCCCTCAACCTTAGGATATCTTCTTTCAACGACTTATATCGTTTCGCCAAATATTTCACCTCCTTAGCGAAGGGCGGTAATGCCTCAATCTTATAACTCATTCAATAGATCCTCTAATGGGCGAGAGGTTATTTTTCCCGCCTTCAAGTCTTTTACGCTCTGGAAAGCCTCTTCCAGCACCTCCCGCTCGCTTCGCTTGGCAGGCGAGAAGGTCTTCTCTTTTAAGTTCCGCAAGAGCGATAAAGCCTTACGCATAAGCTCCTCATTATCCAAGATACTCATGGCTTCCTCCATGTATGTATATTTCAACTCATTCGCTGTCATGGTCATATTCCTCCCTTTGCTTGTTTTTAATCCATCCTGTTCTTATAATCCTCATAGTCGAACGTACGGTACATCACCAGCTGGTCGTCCTTGTTCCAAAGGGCCAAGGAAGGGTGCGGTATGCCGTTGAACATATTCGTCTTCACGATCGTGTAGTGGATCATATCCTCGAAAATCAGCTTGTCGCCGATCGCCAAAGGCTTATCGAACGACCAATCCCCCATATAATCACCGCTCAAACAGCTATTTCCCCCGATCCGGTAGGTAGGTTTCCCTTCCACGGCATCCGTAGCGAAACGGATAGCCGGTTTGTAGGGCATCTCCAAGCAATCCGGCATATGGCAGGTGAACGAGGCGTCGATAATCGCCGTCTTGATACCGTGGTTCTCCACGATATCCACCACGGTTGTCAGCAAGAACCCGGTCTGCCAAGCGAAGGCGCTACCCGGCTCCATGATCAACTCCAAGTTCGGATATCTCTCCTTAAAGCCTTTCAGTAAAGCGATTAAATGCTCCACGTCGTAATCCTTACGGGTCATCAAATGACCACCTCCCATATTCAGCCACTTGACGTGAGGCAGGAAACGGCCAAAACGCCTCTCCACCTCGGCCAGCGTCCGCTCCAGATCATAGGAAGTGGACTCGCACAAGGTATGGAAATGCAGCCCCTCGATACCCTCCGGCAACGTGTCTCCCAGCAAGTCGCCGGTCACCCCCATCCGGGAACCCGGAGCACAAGGATTATACAAGTCCGTCTCCACGTCCGAGTATTCCGGATTGATCCGCAACCCACAAGACACCCGGTTACCATCCGCCCGCACCATCGGATAAAAACGATGGAACTGAGAGAGCGAGTTGAACGTAACGTGACTACTGTATCTCAAGATCAACGGGAAATCAGCCTCCGTATAAGCCGGGGAATAGGTATGCGCCGGACTTCCCATTTCCTCGAAGGCCAACTGGGCCTCAAATTTAGAACTTGCTGTCGAAAAAGGAATGTACTCACGTACGATCGGGAACGCTTTCCATAAAGCGAAAGCCTTAAAAGCCAATATGATATTCACTCCCGCACGTTCTTTTACGCTCTTGATCAAGGACAGGTTGTTTCTCAGTAATTTCTCCTCCATCACATAGCAAGGCGAGGGTATCTTGTTGATGTCTATCATGCTGTATCTCAATATTTCATATTAACATGCAAATATAAGAAAAACATTCTGATATTACAACTATTATCGGGGTAATTCATTGAATATGTCGCAGAAAAAAGACAGTTGTGTTAACTTGCGAATACTACTGTGTTCGTAGACAAATACTATAGTACTTGGGCACAAGCACTATAGTATTTCTGGGTTCTTTTCATTCTCTTTTTAATCGAAAAAAAAGAAAGGAGGCATCTTGCCTCTATTCTTTATATTTTTATTATAATATCTATTTATATCTTATATGATGCGAAAGTGAGTTCGAAAGCCCATTCGAAAATAAACCTTTCCTTTTCTGCCAATCATTAAAATCCAACGACTTAGCTTCAAAAAGCAGTGTTCGATTCGGCATTCGAAAATGAATTCGAGCAAAAACGCACTTAGCCTAACACGCTGAGTTTGGCAAACTTAAGCAAAAGTCGCCTTTCTCCGAAATTCTTGAAGGCGACCGTCACTTTCGCATCACCTCCCTCACCTTCCATCGAGACGATCTCGCCATCGCCGAAACGGTCGTGATTGACCTTCTGGCCCACCCTCAAAACAGAGGCATCCGTGGCCGGAGCCGCCGAAAAGGACGATTCCATCGTGTTTTTTAACTTCGTAAGATGCCCTTGACGCTGTGCCGCTTGCTTCACCGGCGACACGAAATCATCCTCAACCGCCCTTGGTTGCCGGAATGGAGAGGCAAAAGCCGGGCGCCCGTAGCGTTCACGGGCCGAGGCGAATGCATCTGAAGCGCCGGCATCCGAAGGCATATCCAGATACTTAGCGTCTATATCCTTCAAGAAACGGCTGGGCGTACACATATCCGTCTTCCCGTTACGATAGCGGCTCTTCGCATAGCTCAATACGCAATTTTGCTCCGCACGGGTAATCGCCACGTAGAACAAACGACGCTCCTCCTCTACCGCTCTCGGGTTATCTTTCGATAGGGACGAGGGGAATAGGTCTTCCTCCAAGCCTACCACGAAAACATTCGTGAATTCCAATCCCTTGGCGGCATGTACGGTCATCATCGTGACCTTATCGGAGTTTTCCTCTTTATCGTTATCTTGATCGGTGAGCAAGGATACCTCCGCCAAAAAGTCGGACATGGCGACTTGCTCCATGCCCTCCTCACGCCGGATCTCGCAAAACTCGGCGATACCTTTCAGCAACTCCTGCAAGTTCTCTTGCTTGCTCACGCCCTCTACGGAACGGTCTTGAAACAGGTCGGAAACGATGCCGCTACGCTTCACCACCAAGGTAGCCAATTCCTCTGCGGAGAGTTTTTTATTCTCTTCAATGAAAACTTCAATCAAACTACGGAAATCGCTCAGTTTCTTAGCTGTACCGTTATTTATCGGTAGCGAATATTCTAAGGGGGCTTGAAGCACGGTCCATAGACTTACCCCGTATTCGGTAGCGGCACCGACAAGCTTACCTACCGTCGTATCCCCGATTCCCCGGGTGGGATAATTGATGATTCGCTTCAAGGCCTCCTCGTCGTGCGGGTTCACGATCAGGCGGAAGTAAGAGATCACGTCCTTGATCTCTTTCCGCTGGTAAAAAGACAAACCGCCGTAAATCTTGTAAGGGATGCCCCGCTTTCGCAACGCCTCTTCCAAGATACGGGACTGGGCGTTGGTACGATACAGGATAGCGAAATCGGCATACGAGAATTTCCCTAATATCCCGTGCATCTCGTTGATTCGGGCGGCTACGGTGTAGCCCTCCTCATAATCGGAGTACGAGGTGAAAACACTCACCTTGTTGCCCGCCTCCTTCTCGGAATAGACCGTTTTGGGTATCTGACGTGTATTCTTGTCGATCAAGCTATTGGCGGCGTTCACGATATTCTGGGTGGAACGGTAATTCCGTTCCAGCTTGAAGATACGGCAACCGGTATAAAGATTCTTGAATTGCAGGATATTATCTATATTAGCGCCTCGGAAAGAATAGATGCTCTGGGCGTCATCCCCTACCACGCAGATATGGCCGTGTCTCTCGCAAAGCCGTTGCACGATCAAGTGTTGGGCGAAGTTCGTATCTTGATACTCATCCACCAATACATACCGGAAGAAGTTCCGGTATTTCTCCAAGACGGCCGGATGATCCCGGAACAGGATATTGGTTTGCAGCAACAAGTCGTCGAAATCCATGGCTCCCGCTTGCAGGCAACGGCTCTGGTAACGTTTGTAGATTTCCCGGAGCAAGGGGACCTTGGCATTCATATCGCTTTCCACGAGCTCTTTATTTTGCTCGTAGGCCGTATAAGTTATCAAGGAGTTCTTCGCGTTGGAGATCCGGCTCTGCACCATTCCTAGGCGGTACACCTTATCGTCCAATTGCATTTCCTTGATGATGGATTTCAGTAAGCTCTTGGAATCAGTGGCGTCATAAATCGTGAAATTGGAAGGATAACCGATATGCTCCGCCTCGTTCCGTAAAATACGGGAGAAGATGGAATGGAACGTTCCCATCCATAGCCGACGGGCCGTTTGGTCACCGGTGATGGCCGCAATACGCTCTTTCATCTCCCGGGCCGCCTTATTGGTAAAGGTCAGCGCCAAGATACTATAGGGAGGCAATCCCAATTGCAGTAAATAAGCGATCTTATAGGTCAGTACCCTTGTCTTACCGGAGCCAGCCCCGGCCACGACCAAGGATGGCCCCTCATTGTAAACCACCGCTTCCCGCTGGCTCTCATTCAGTTGATTCAAATACTCTTCCACATTCATCCGTTTTAGGGATACAAAATTAGGGAAAATAAGCGATTCCACATAAAAAAGTTGGGCAGGTCGCCGATAATATATACATTTGCCTACATATAATCAGTAGTATTAACCAAAACAAGGGACTATGGGAAATTGGGAGAGACAACAGACAATGAGGAAAGAACGGGACAAGGTCCGAAGGGAGACTTTAGGGAAGTTCTTTTTTGACTTGGCTAAATTAATGTTTACGACGATGGTATTAGGAGAAATGCTCCTATTAGCAAAAGACATCGGCGACATTAATAATTGGGGTATGTTAAATATAGGGATTTTAGGTACTTACCTATTAGCCCGAGTTGGAAATAGAATATTAAAATAATATGATCATGATAAAAGATTTAAATGGATTGACAGTGTTGATGCTCGTTGTTACCATTTTAGCCGCTATCTTCTTAGCTTGGCTTTACACAAAGCCCGGCAAGAAATGGTTGGATGAGTTATGATACCGTAGGTGGTGTGCCATATTGTGGATCATGGCACACCATCTTCTTTATTTAGCGTCCAACAGATCATCATTCCTTATGCTCCTCCCCGCCTTCTTCACGCTCGCTTTTAAATCACCGATCCGGTAGCTAATGGCGATGCCGAAACCACGGCTAAACATACGCTCGGTCTGCCGGATATGAAAGTCCGGATATCGCTCGTTAATCTGTATCGTCTTATGATCTCCCAGAAAATCTTGCGCCCGCAGCGTACAAGTCAATTTATCCTTCAAGAAGCTCTTTACCACACTCAAGCCGTAAAAATAAAAGCCGTACGAGTCCATCCCCACATTCGGCTCGGAACGCACGTATCCACCCGACAGGACAAAACGCCACCCGTACTTAAACTTCTGCGAGAAATCGACAAAAGCAGAGCCACAAAAGCCGGAATTACGCACATCCGTATCGTAAACCTCATTCCCCTCCTGCGCCCGTAAATCCAGATAATGCAACATGCTGTTCAGCGACACGCTTGTCCGGGGCGAAGGATTATAGCTTAGATAAAGGTTTCCTCCCGCTGCTTTCACGTCCACGAGATTATCATACGTACTATTCACCACATTCGCCGAATCAATGAACAGATACTCATCAATCACCCCTTTTCCCAAGGTGCAGAGCACGGAAGCCTGCACATTCAATTTCGTTCCGTAATAACTGTATGACGCCGAAAGACGATGATGTTTCTCCGATACCAATCCCGGATTTCCATACGAGATAGAGGTCCCAGACACGAACACCGTAGGATTCAAATAGCTGATATTCGGGCGACGTAAACGTAAGTTGTAAGCCAAGCGAAACAAATTCCGGTCGTCCAAGCGGAAAGCGGAGGTCCAAGAAGGAACCCAATCCGTTACACGATAATTAAAATCCTTGCCTTCGCCTTGTTTATAAGTCACGTCCTGCCAAGTATGTTCCATACGAATGCCCGGGTTCAAGCTCCATTTACCATACTTAAATCCATATCCCGCATAGGCGGAGCCTATATTCTGCACATGCCGATATTCCACCAAAGGTTGTAAATCAGCGGGTAACCAGACACCCTCACCCAACTCCTTTACCTCCGAAGTAGCGTGGCTCGTACTGTTACGCCGAATCAGCTTCAAACCGCCCTCGATGGAATGCGTACTTGTAAAAGGATTCACGTAATCAAGCTGGGCCGTATGCTCATGGGTGCGGGCATGACTGATTTGCCGGGTATAATCGGCCTCCAGTTGGGGTAACGAGACATTGCCCATCTTGTCCTTATCATGAAACACGCTATAAATATCGTTCGGGATATAATCGTACTGATAGGAAAGCGTTAGCATCTCTTCCTTATTTCGTTTGAATAAACGCTGATAATCCGCTTTTAAGGAGGCACTACCCCATTCGTTCTTCTTACTCATATCCTCGTTATAAGCATAGATTTCTTCCCCCTCTTTATCAAACCTGCTATAATGGCTATTCCAAATAGAGTTGCTGTTTCCGATATTCAAGTTTCCGGACAAGGAGATCAAATTCAATGTATCGATCTCGAAACTGCCTTCCAGACTTCCATAATGGGCCGGATATTTCACGTCTACGTCCGAGAGCATCCGGAGCTTCGCACCGTCTCCCGACTGAGTACGGAGATAATCCGACTCGCTCTCGGACGATTGTTGGCTAAACGTATAATTTCCGGAAAGCGATAATCGGCCATATTTCAGCGTAGCGAAACCACCGACACTCTTAAATAAGTTCATCACCGTAGTGTTTATACTCGCGTTATATCCCTCGAACTCCGCTCCTTTCGTCACGATATTCAAGATTCCGCTGACACCCTCCGCATCGTAACGGGCACCGGGATCTGTTATCACCTCCACTTTCTTGATCATGCTGGCGGGGATACTACGCAAGACCTCCTTGGGATTATTGGAGAACATATTCGAGGGACGCCCGTTCATATAAATCTTAAAACTGGATTGTCCGTTTACCTTCACGTTATCCTCGCCATCCACGGTCACTAGAGGGACTTTCCGCAACATCTCCAGCAAGGTATAGGTTCGGGAATCCGGGTCCTCGGCGATACTGTAAGTAGTCTTATCCGCCTCTGCCTTTATCAAGGGTTTCACGGCGACAATGTTTATCTCGGGCAAGTCCTCGTTCAAATACAATGAATCGGGAGAGACGAGTTGGGCAGTCAACGTCGAGTTCCAGTTTCCCACAAGCCCTATCAAGGCCATCATCATCAGAAATCTTTTCATATCCGTATCTTATTTGATTTGTTTTCGGGCAAAAGTAGAGGCAACAGACAACAACAACGTAAATAATCGCCGGATAAGTAGCTGACATTTCCATGACATTTCCATGACATCCGGTCATTTAGCAGGATTTAGGTCTATTTCATCCCGAATCCTATCGAAAAGGATACTTTCCTTCTATAATATTTAGTACCTTCGAGCGTTCTTTTTATGTTAATTCTAATCTAGCGAATAATGAATACACGACTATCGGCCAATCTATCCGTTTTGGGTACCTCCTTAATGCTGATCCTCTCGTTCAGCTTCGGTTTCCATAGTTATACGGAAGCCAAGAAAACGATCGTGACAGACTTGAATCAAGCGTTGCAACAAACGATCCTGCAAAACTCCCACCTATGGATGAGCCAAGATTCCATACGCACCTATGCCAATCTATCCAAGCTTTTCGGCAATCCGGTATCCATAGAAAGTTATAACAAGGACTTTTCCGACGCATTGAGTTATACGCCCGACAAGAAGAAAACGGGAATCGTGATCCACGTACTCAATAAAGATCCTCAAACCGAAAACGCTCCCGCTAATACCAACAAGAAACTCAACGAATATTATATCGCCAGCGATACGATTATCTGGGCATCATCCATAGCGAACAGCCCCAATACTGCCACGGATCATATCGGGATCTCATTCCAAGGGTACGCCAATTGCTCCACCCTTGCGGTTATCGGGCTATCGGACAAATCTTTGCCCGGCCTATTCCTCGGGCTTGCCTTTTTATCCGCTACCCTGCCCCTATTGCTTAAACGTTATAGAAAGGAGTTGATAATGCCTCAGCCTATCCATCCGGGAAAGACCATCTCTTTCGGTAATTTGAACCTTTCTTGCGAGACCGCCTCCTTCTATAAGGAGAATGAGGAGAAACTAAAACTCACCCCTCAGCAATATGCCTTGATGGAGATGTTTTTCCTATCGCCTACGCATATCTTGAACCGCTCGGATATCTGCGAAAGTTTATGGCCGGGAAAGATCAACGCCGACGAGACCTTGAACACCTTGATCCGAAGGCTACGGCCTTTAGTGGAGGAAAACAGTAACCTAAAGATCACGACAGACAGAGGACGAGCTTATGCGCTTGAAATAAAAAAGAGCGACCATCTCTGATCGCTCTTTCCTTTTTATCTAGATAGAATTAATATCTTCCACCATCCCGGTTAGAACCATAACCGCCACCTCTGTTAGAGCCATAGCCACCGCCTCTGTTGGAACCGTAACCGCCACCTCTGTTGTTATTGAAACGACCACCTCTGTCGCCTCTATCCTCTCTAGGTCTGGCTTCTGTTATATTGATGACTTTGCCGTCATAACTTGCTTGGTTTAACTCCTCGATAGCCTTTTTAGCTAGCTCATCATCGCTCAGCTCAACGAAACCGAAGCCTCTTGAACGGCCGGTTTCTCTATCCATAATAACTTTTGCTGAAGTAATCTCACCGTAATCAGCAAATAACTGTCTTAAGTCCTCATCAGAGATGTTGTAACTTAGATTTGAAATGTAAAGATTCATTTTGTAAACTTTAATTAAATGGTTAATTGAGCTGAGTATGTCGACTAAAAAAGTTTACCTAACAAATCAAGTTGTGAGCAAATACTTTCTAATACAAACTTAAATCAATCTCAAATATGCTGCGAATGTAATGGTTTTATTCGAGCATACAACTATAAATCCAATAAATTTCGAAAAAATATAAGGGCGGGGTCTGCCCGCCCCCCACGAAATTAGAATACGGTAACTTCTTGTCCCGCGGTATTCGCACGGATTAAATAATCGTACATCGCCTCGCAATACACCGGAGGCAGGTAGAAGCGGCCCGGGTAGACTGCGCAAAGATTGATCTTCACGGTCACTTGACTGCCTGCCGGCAGACGGTCTATATAACTATAAACACGGTCGTCACGAATATCCTGATAATTCACTCCGGCGCTCAAGCTGTCCGTAGCGGACTCATTCAAGAAACGGGTATTCAGTATTTCCCATCCGGCAGGGAAGATCTCCGATAATACCAAATTATTATATCCCCGGGCCGAAGGGTTCTTTACCGTAACCACGGCGGAGAAATTCGTACCTTGCTCCAATTGGGCGACATTGACCGGACGTCCGTTCAAGTCCACATAGCTAACCGCCAACGAGACACCGTTCGCATACGCTTTTTCCTCTCCCTGCTCCGGTATTCCCTCGGTTATGATACGGGCGAAGAGCGTAGATTTACCCGTGTTCTTCAACTCGACGCTCGCCGAGGTCCCCGCCTTATCCAATAAGGTCTCGGACCATATATTCTTATCCGTTTTCACCTGTCCATCCTTTCCGCCACAAGCGTACGTGAAATCCATGACCCCGTCTACCCGATATTTAGCTAGGTAGTCCGACAAGGCAACTAAAGCGAATGCCGTAGATTGTGTGCTCAACCAATCATCCGAAGAAAGCTGTTTGGACAACTCTTCCACCAAAGTAGCGGCCTCCTTGCCTTTATCCAACAAGCAAAGCGTCATTAACTGGATGGATTGATCCCGGACATCACTGCCGAACGTCTCGTCATACTCGGAATAACCGGAAGGAAGAGCCGTCGTCTTACTGATCAGGTCTTGAGCGACATCCTCACGGCCGACCAAGGCATAGGCGGAAGCTAGCGACCAGCGACTCATGGAGGCCAAGTCTTTCATCTCTTTCAAGCGGTTCATGGCACCCATCTCCGGCGACCCGGCCAAAGCCAATACATACAGGCGATAGGCTTGGGTAGTCTCTTCCGAATCCATATAATAAGAGGTAGCCGGCTTCCAATTACGGGCTACCCGGCGTAGATTATTCAATACGCTTTGTTTCATGGCCTCGGGAACCAAGTAGCCTTTCTTCGAGGCTTCCAGCAAGAAATGAGTAGCGTAAACCGTACCCCAGCCATTGCTGCTCGTTCCACCCGGCCAATAGGCGAAAGCCCCATCTACGGTCTGGTAAGAGCGCAGACGGCGGATCACCTCTTTCACGGCCTCCTCCGTGGATTTCGCCTGTTGAGGGGTCAAATCCGTAAACGAGGAGATATAAAGCTGCGGGAATCCTTTCGAGGTGATCTGTTCCAGACATCCGTGAGGATAACCCAACAAATAAGATAGACGTGAGGATAAGTTCACGGGGGCGATATCCGACACTTCCAAAGTCAACTGGTTCGTACCCGTGGCACCCGGCATCGCAACCGTCTCTTTCCAAGACTTGCCGGCCTCCAAGGTAGCGGCGGTAACTTTCACTTGCGGGCGGCGTACCGTACGGATCTCCAGTTCCGTCTCATAAACGGATTTATCCCCTTTACCCGTAGCGGTTATCGTTACCTTCCCGATACCCGGGTTCTTCTTCACCCGGATACGGAACGAGGCTTGCTGATCCCCTTTCCGCTCGAAGCTCAAGCTCCTCGTCGCCTCGCCGACCACTTCCATATTCGAGCTGCAAGCGATAGATACATTCACGGCCCCTACGCCATCCTCGGTAGCGAATACCGTAGCGGGTACTACCATCTCCTCGCCCACGCCGATCACCCGGGGCAAGGTTCCTAGCAGCATTACGGGCTTACGTACCATCACGCTCTTATCGGCATGTCCATAAGCCTCCCCGTTTCCGGCTACCACCATGATCTTGACACGCCCGTTATAATTCGGCATCTGATAGGTATGCCGGGCGGTCTTCCCCTTCTTCAGCAAGAACGGGCCGTCAAATCGCACCACGGGCTTGAAGCGGTTCACGATCGCTTTCGGGCCTTTGTTCAGCGCATCGTCGCCGCCGATACTGAACAATTGCTCGATACGGCCGCCGTAAGCGCCAACCACGTAGTTATACAAATCCCATGTATTCACGCCCAACGCTTCCCGGGCGTTAAACGCCTTCCAAGGCTCCGGCGTACGGAAACGGGTCAGGTCCAGCAAGCCCTCGTCCACGACCGCCAGCGTGTAAGCCATCTCCTTTCCATTCTTCTCGGAGACGGAGACGGTATAAGAGGCATCCGGTTTCAACTCGGCGGGAGATTGGATAACCGGAGTCAGATGGCTCTCCGGAGAAGTTACCGTGAACGGGACCACGCCATACAAGCGGATCGGCAAATCGTTCTTCGTGATGCCATGAGGCTGCAAAAGGGTGATATAGACGTAAGCGTTCGGCTGCATATCTTTCGTCACATCCAGTCTCACGGTCGTTTGTTTATCCTCGCACGTATGTTCCGTCAAGGAAAGGACACGCACGCCGTTCTCTATACTGATAATCGCACGGCTTCCTTTCGTAGAGGGGAAGGTGACTACCATCTTCTCGCCGGGCGTATAACTATCCTTATCGGTCTTGAAACTAAGCATCGTGGCGGACTCGCTGCCATCGGTGTTACGTCGGCCCTCGTTATAAGGCCAGTCGAAATAACTCATCACTCCCGTAGAGTGCTTACTCTCCTTATCTTTCACGGAGATGAAATACGTTCCCCACTCCTTATCCGGGAAAGAGAGCTGGAACGTACCCCGGCCGTCCCCATCCGTACGGACGGTAAATGTCTTTACCGGCTTATTGTAGGAATCCGATACGTAATTGGCCAGACCGCTACTGTTGGAATCCCACCACCAATACCAATAGACCTTATATACTTTCACGTCTAATTCCGTATTCGCTTGCGGTTTCCCTAAATAATCAACAGAAGCGACCTCGTAGGTATAATTGGCTCCGGTATTTAGTTGTTCCTTATCTTTCTGCGGAGATTTGATACCGGCATACCGGCGATAAGGCGAGTAAAGCATCCGGTCCGCGTCGATACTGAAATCTCCGGATTCCTCATAGACCCGGGTCACTAGGTTTGCCAGCAACATTCCGGGAGCGGTAGAACCCAGCTCGAAGCGGGCTTGTACCGTGGCATCGCCCCGCTCATTGGTAACGCCGGAGATCAGCTTGCTCTCTTCCGTATTAAATACACGGGAAGGATCGTCGAAATAGAAACCCTTATAGCCCTCGAAGGTAGTCGGGGTAGCGATAAAGGTTCCTTGTATATCATATTTCAAGTTACGGGCGATAGCTCCTTGCAGCCATTCCACATGCAGGCGGGCATCCATAGGCTCACCACGCAACAAGGTCTTCTCCGGCATGGATAAGGCGATCTTCAGGCGGTTTGGCTTGATGGACTCGATGCGTAAGCGCTTCGAGAAAGAGACACCACCCACTTGTACCTTCACGTTCCAAGCGCCTGTAGGAGCGTCCGCCTCGGTAACGAAATCGAAGACATAAAGCCCCAGCTCGCCACGGGTCTGCGTCTTACGGGCATACATTTGCCCTAACGGGTTGTACAGCTCCATCACCACCGGATGCTCTGCCGGCAATTGCTTCGCCCGGTCGTTCAGCATAAAACCCAGATGCAACGTATCACCCGGACGCCATACGCCCCGCTCACCATAGATAAAGCCCTTGATCCCTTTCTGGACGACCTCGCCCGATACATCGAACGAACTGAGCGAGAGAGCCGATCCGTTATCCACCCGCAGATAGGAACGTTGGGTTCCCTGTGAGGCGATCAGGTAGAACGGACGTCCCGAGGAGAGATCCAGCCGTACCTGCCCCTTGTCATCGGTCGTGCCCGAGGCCAACGCTTGGTGTTGGTAATTATAGGCGGTAACCGTAACTCCTCGCTCCGGCTCCGTATTCTGTATATTATGCACCAACACGGTCATATCATTATCCTGCCCCATCAAGGCGACCAGTCCCAAATTGGTAGCCAAGATATTCTTTCCCTCTACCTTATTAAAGTAATAACTATCCGAGCAAGGATCGTTCCATTCTTTCCAATTATAACTAGACCAATCGTATTGACGGTAATAATACGCTCCCTCGTCAAAACGGGCGGACTCTTCCTTGAAACGGATCTCGTCCGAGGCCAAGATCTGCTCCTTCGAGATCTTCACCGTATCATTCCCGCAAGGATAGGCCGACAAAGGCCGGTCAAACGAAAGCTCCAGACGGTAGATAGCGCCCGGTTCCGGCTCGATCAACCGCTTTAAATCGACCGCAAACGTATTCCACCGGGACAGGTCAAGACCCTCCTCATCCAAGAAGATCGTCTTACGGGCGATCAAGCGTCCGACACGCATCAGCTCCCCGGACTCATCCAAGTTGTTCGATTGCAGGAACTGACCGATATTCTGCTCCAATATCTTGATAACGCTCACCGTAACCCCTCGCAAATAAATCGCTTGGAAAGGAACGGATAATTGCGTGGATTGCGGGATGATCACTCCTTTCCCGATAAAACGGACACCGGGTTTCTGCTCATCTAGGATTATTTGACGCACGACAGCCTCTTTCAGGTTCAAGCCGCTCTTGCTGCGGATGCCTTGGTTCAGGTGGATATTCATCACGCCCTTTTGCCACAAATCGGCATCCGGATATAGGCGTAGCTTGTTTCCGTCCACGGTTACGGTCTCCGACGTATTCTCGGCGATAAAGGCCAAGCCTCTCATATCTTGGCCCACATCCAATAACTTCGTGAAAGCGACCTCCACGTAACGCTCCGGCTCGGACACATACGTCACGTCGTACACCGAGAAATCATTCTGATCCGGAACGCTCACTGTCACGACATCGGCCTTTTCCACGCCTAGTTTATTAGAAGATACGGAAAGCTTGAGTGTCCGTTCCCCCTCCATCCCGGCGGAGACATTGAATAAGGTCACCTCATGTTTCTTTCCATCCGGGCTGTGTTGCCAAGTAGCGTCTACCTTCTCCGAGAAATCCACCAACGACTCCACGGTCTCCGGAGATTCCTTATCCGGCGTGAAAAGCACGGCGGTCAGATCGTACCCATTCTCGTTTTTCTTGTTGATATCCATCGATTCCAGATTCCCCCGAAGGGCTAAAGGGAGCGTGGTAAAACCAAAAGCGAACCACTTATCCTTACCTTCCGCCTCAAACCATTCGGACAAATCGGCGTTCACCTGATAAGAGGTGTTTCGCTCAAAGCCTTTCTCCGGCTTGAATACCAACGTCCGGTTATTCTCGAAAGCCCATTTCCCCGGCACATCGGGCTTGAGGCGCACGAGTTTCCCCAATCGGTCCGCCTTTAATCGATCCGCCGGGATCTCTTGATTAAAGATCAGGTAAACGGGAGAATACCGGGAAATCTTCCCGGTAGTAAACGCCTCTACATTCGGATTATAAGGGGGGAGATCTTGATCCGTGGAGCTTGTCGTATGACAACTTGTCAAGATAGACAAGAGACAAAGTACGCAGAATAAACCGATAGACCGTATCATACACATGAATGTTTAAATGGTTAATCCACAAATGTACATAAATAGAAGGATTTCTCTCCTATACTTTCAGACAAACTGATAATTTTCGTACATTTGTCTTAAATATGGAGCGACCAGTATGCCACCAAAGAAGTACAGGAGTCGCTAAACAAGAGGAAAGAAAAGTATATGGCGAAGAAATTCGAAATTCGAAATAGCACGGCGGAATTCCTTATCTTCATGCTAGAAGGTAAGGAAGATGGCATACAGGTAATGTATCATAACGAAACCATCTGGTGCACGCAGAAAGCGATGTCTACCCTGTTTGACTGCTCTACAGACAATATCGGATTACACCTAAAGAACATCTTTACATCCGGTGAATTACGGAAAGATTCAACTACCGAGTTTTTCTCGGTAGTTCAAATCGAGGGCGGACGGCAAGTATCCCGAAAAACATTGTTTTATAACCTTGATGCGATCATTTCTGTCGGTTATCGTGTAAACAGCGTTCGTGCTACACAATTTCGCCAATGGTGCACATCGGTCATCCGTCAATTCGCTATCCGTGGTTATGTGATAGACAAGAAGCGTATGGAGAACGGCTCTTTCATCGGTGAAGATTATTTTGAACATCTACTAGCCGAGATACGGGAGATACGGTTAAGCGAGCGTCACTTTTACCAAAAGTTGACCGATATCTATGCTACCGCTATTGACTATAATCGTGACGCACCAACCACCCGCCTCTTTTTCCAAAAGGTACAAAATAAGATACATTATGCCGTACACGGTCATACCGCCGCCGAGTTAATCGTGAACCGAGCCAACTCGGAAAAAGAACATATGGGACTGATCACATGGGAAAATGCGCCTAAAGGGAAGATCGTAAAAACAGATGTGGCCATTGCCAAGAACTACCTTAACGAGATGGAGTTGGACGACATGGGACATTTAGTCAACGCAGTTCTGGATATGGCAGAGCGCATGGCTAAACGACATATACCCATGACCATGGAAGACTGGGCAAAACGTATCGACCTGATACTCGAAGCCGGAGGTAATGACTTATTGACCAACGCCGGCAAGGTGACAGCCGAATTAGCCAAAGCTTTCGCAGAAGCCGAGTTCGAGAAGTATCGGGTCATTCAAGACCGTCTCTTCCAATCGGATTTTGACCGTTTCGATAGCGAGACCTTGTTCCCGACAGATTTCAATCCCGATAATACATAAATAGCAACATCATGACCAAGAAACTACACAAGGAAATCCCCATCGACTACGCCGTCTGCCAGCAACAAGATTGCCCTCGGGCCGGAAAGTGCCTGCACCAGATCGCCTACCAACCGCTCATCGAACAACCGGCAACCGTATTACGGCTGCTGAACCCCACCCTCTGTACCCGGGATGGGGCTTGCCCCTACTTCCGAGACTCCGCTCCCGTCACCTACGCACGGGGTTTCACCGGAATACAGAGCCGGATGTTCCCGGCGCAATACCAGCAATTCATGTCGATACTCATGTCCCATTTCGGACGTAACCCCTACTTCGAGCGGCGAAGGGGCGAATTTCCACTCTCACCTAAAGAGCAAAGGATCGTGCTAAACGCCTTGCGAAGGGTCGGAGTGACGGAAGAGCTAAGGTTCGATCATTATGAGGAGAGTGTCAATTGGTATGATTGAGGCAGTACTCTTTATAAAGTACCGCAATACTCAGCCGGACAGTACCGCAGTACTTCTTAAGGAGTACCGCAGTACTTTGCGCACAGTACTACAGTACTTCCTACGGAGTACTGGCAGATGCCTCAGCCATCTATCCAAGTCGCTACTACCGAGGCCGGGACGAGTGCCATGGCGCCTCCTCGCATCCCTCTTGGGGATCGGCGTGACGGCGTGGTGTATCCTGTATGGCATCGTGCCCCGGCAATTATTTCCCGCCCCCTGCTCTACCTTATTATATTCGGCCGAGGGCGAGCTTTTAGGCGCACGTATCGCACCGGACGGGCAATGGCGTTTCCCGGCGGCGGATAGCTTGCCTGATAAATTCGTGGATTGCTTGCTCACGTATGAGGATAAACGGTTCTTTTACCATCCCGGTATAGACCCCGCCGCCATCTTCCGGGCGATCCGCTTGAACGGGAAAGCGGGGCGTGTGGTGAGCGGAGGAAGTACCTTGACCATGCAATTGGCACGCATAGCGAGAGGGAACCAAAACCGGACCTTCTACGAGAAAACGATCGAGATGTGCTGGGCGCTCTTTCTAGAAACCACCTATAGCAAACAAGAGATACTGAACCTCTATGCCTCGCACGCTCCCTTCGGGGGAAACGTAATCGGGCTGGAGACCGCCGCATGGCGTTATTTCGGGCGAAGCGCCTCCGAGCTATCGTGGGCCGAGAGCGCTACGCTGGCCGTCCTTCCCAACTCCCCCGCCTTGATCCACCCCGGGAGAAACCGGAAACAACTGAAGGAGAAGCGGGATCGCTTATTGGCTTCCCTTCAAAAGAAAGGTATATTGGAAGAGACTGAATACGAACTGGCCTGCATGGAGCCACTTCCCGAAGCCCCTCTCCCTTTACCTAATGATGCCCCGCACCTGTTAGAAAGACTGGCCGCGGAACAACCGGGGCAACGCATCCAAACCTCCGTCCGCCAAGCCCTGCAACGGCAGACACAGGCCCTCGTAAACCGTTATGCCCGTGAATACAGTTCCAACCATATCCATAATCTGGCGGCGATCGTAGCGGACGTGGAGACCGGGGAGGTATTGGCCTACGCCGGAAACGCTACCTATCCGGCCGACGAGCGGCGAGGGAACCAAGTGGACATCATCACCTCGCCCCGCAGCACGGGAAGTATTCTCAAGCCCTTCCTGTATGCCGGTATGCTGCACGACGGGCTGTTGCTCCCCTCCATGCTGGTATCGGACGTGCCCTTGAATATAAACGGCTTCTCCCCCCATAATTACAACAAGACATTCTACGGGGCGGTACCGGCCCATGTAGCCATAGAGCGCTCCTTGAACGTGCCCTTGGTACGTATGCTCTCCCAGTATAATACCGGACGCTTTATGTCTTTACTGAAATCGTGGGGAATGACTACCTTACGTTTCTCCGAGGAACATTACGGGGCCTCCTTGATCTTGGGAGGGGCCGAGGGAACCTTATGGGATCTTTCCGGTATGTATGCCTCCATGTCTCGTGTGCTTAAACATTACCGTACTTACAACGGACGCTATAATCCCGCGGATATCCATCCGCTGACTCCCTTTCCGGCGGAGAGGAAGGAACCCATCCGTTCCCTTACCGATAGCCGGCTCACCGATAAGGCTCTCCTTTCCTCCGCGGCCCTGTGGTACACGTTCGAGGCGATGTCCGCACTGAACCGTCCCGAGGAAGAGGCCGACTGGCAACAATTCGAGTCGATGAAACGGATCGCATGGAAGACCGGGACGAGTTACGGGGGACGAGACGCTTGGGCGATCGGCATGACTCCCCGCTACGTCGTCGGCGTATGGGCAGGTAACGCTTCCGGCGAGGGCCGTCCGGGACTTACGGGTGTCGGCAACGCCGCCCCGGTCCTTTTCGATCTCTTTTCCCTATTGCCCGGTGGCGAATGGTTCGACCTGCCCTATGATGAGACGCTTCCCATGGCGATCTGCCGGAACAGCGGACATAAAGCCTCGCCCTACTGCGAGCAAACGGACACCTTATACATGCCGCTGTCCGGCAATAACACGGGGATTTGCCCCTACCATAAGCTCGTGCATCTATCGGCGGACGGACGGTACAGGGTCAATAGTTCCTGCGAGTCTGTCGACCGGATGATCAGCCGCCCGTGGTTCGTGCTTCCTCCCGCGCAGGAGTATTACTACCGCAACTATCACATCGATTATATCCCGCTCCCTCCGGTAAAACCCGGCTGCGGGCAAGACCTGAACCGCCAGATCGAACTGATCTATCCCGAGCATAACGCCATTCTCTACCTTCCGAAAGGCTTCTCCGGAAAGTCCGAGAAATTTATCTTCAAGGCCGCCCACGCCCGCCGTGACGCTACGATTTACTGGCATCTGGACGAAAGCTATCTGGGAGAGACCACCGAGAATCACCAGATCAGTTGCTCCGTGAGCCAAGGAAAACATCTCCTTACCCTCATCGACAACGAGGGGAACCAGAAGAAAATACAATTCGAGGTCAAGTAAAGCATCCGTTAAGCCTTGACCTTGCCCCAAACAGCCAATTTGCCTCCCTTGACAAGGAAACAGCCTTTCCCTTCCTCATCAATCGTCACGGTATCTTTTACCGAGCCTGTGATCTCATGCCATACCTCGCCTTTCCGGTTCTCCCCCACAGACATTGTTTTCTCTCCATCTTCCCCGTTCGAGATAACCACCGCCAAGCCCGAATCAGCATGTCCCGGATCTCCCAAGCGTACGAAACCGATCGTGTTCGGATGATCAAAATAATCCACCTCTTCCCCGTACGCATATTCTTTCCGGGTACGCAATAGCATATCCAATACCTTACGATGGGGAGATTTCTTCCCTTTTACGCCATAATAATCCCCATAAAAGATACACGGATACCCTTTCTTCATCAACAGGATCAAACCGTAGGCGGAAGGTTTGAACCAATCCTTCACCTGCGACTCCAAAGAACTGTTTTTCTGGGAATCATGGTTATCCACGAAGGTGACGGCTTGATCCGGGCATATCTCGACCAAGGTCCCTTTTAATAGATCGCGTAAATCATAGTCACGACCTTTCTCGGAAGCCTCATTCAAGTTATAATGTAAGGCTACGTCAAACAAATCCACGTTATATTCTACTTGCGACAGGTAAGCCTCCAACGATTCGGTATCGTTTTTCCAATATTCCCCGACAGCGTAGAAGCCCTCTCCCCGATCCGCTCTCACCGCCTCCAGAAAATGCTTGATAAACTGGTCGTTCATATGCTTGATCGCATCGAGTCGCATACCGTCCAAGTTTAGTTCGTTCGATACCCAGATCCCCCATTCCTGCATCTCACGCACGACTTCAGGGTTATCGAAATCCAGATCGGCGAACATGAGATAGTCGTAATTTCCATTCTCATCATCGACTCCCTCACTCCAATGTTTTCCCTCTCCCAGAATCTGGAATATACCTTCCTTCTTGCGGGACACATCATAGTCCGTCCCGGAGAAATGAAACCAATGCCATTTAAAATTAGAATACATATTGCCACGCCCCGGGAAGTCGAAGCCGGTCCATCCCTCTATCTCATGGGGTTCGCTGGTAGCGTTTTCCCGTTGCCCAGGATCTACCTCTTGCGCCATAAACCACTCGGTATAATCGGCTCCCGCCTTATGGTTCATCACGGCATCCAGATATACGCCAATCTGGTTCCGGTGAAGTTCCTCGATCATTTCTTGAAGTTCCTGTTTAGTTCCATACTTGGTGCGTATGGTCCCTTTTTGGTCGAACTCCCCCAAATCATATAGATCATAGGTTCCATACCCCTCGTCCGCTTGCTCATGGCCTTTGTAAGCGGGTGGAATCCATACGGCGCTGATCCCGATCTCATGTAAATGCGAGGCGTCATCCTTCAGCCGTTTCCACAGCATTCCATCGTTCGGCAGATTCCATTCGAAATACTGCATCATTACTCCATTTTCCATATGTTTCTTCTATTTGTTGATAAAACAACACTTCCTAAGCGTCATAAGTTGCTGAAACTAACCACCACATCCTTTTGTTATAGTAAAAAACTAAAGAATAATAAGATGGATTCAAAGCATGTTACAGAGAGTACGTCCGGTCAAGAGGACATTCAAAAGACTTGGTGGAAAGAAGCGATTATATACCAAATCTATCCCCGTAGCTTTCAAGACAGCGATGGCGACGGAATCGGTGACTTAAACGGTATCACCTCCCGCTTGGATTATATACAAAGCTTGGGTGTGGATATCATCTGGTTAAACCCGATCTTTCTCTCTCCCAACGATGATAATGGTTACGACATCAGCGACTATCGGGAAATCATGCGGGAATTCGGTACGATGGAAGATTTCGACCGCCTCCTGAAAGAGATTCATAAACGGGAGATGCGACTGGTACTGGACTTGGTAGTAAACCATACCAGCGACGAGCATCCTTGGTTCGAGGAAGCCCGTAAATCCAGACATAATCCCTATTATAATTATTACCATTGGTGGCCGGCCGAGAAAGGTGAGCCTCCCTTGCGCCTCAGCTATTTCGACGAGGAAGGCAACGCTTGGACGTATAACAAGTCAACCGACTCGTATTACCTGCATTATTTCTCCCGGAAACAACCCGACTTAAATTGGGAGAACCCGGAGGTACACCAAGAGATTTTCGATATGATGCGCTTCTGGTTCGATAAAGGGATAGACGGTTTTCGCATGGATTCCATCTCTCTTATCGCCAAAGATCCCTCATTCCCTCTCATAGATTCCAAGAAATATCCGGATATATTTTCTTTCTATGCCAAAGAGCCTCGCCTGCACCTCTATCTTCACGAGATGAATCGGCAGGTATTAAGCAAATACGATTGTATGAGTGTTGGAGAAGGTTCGGCCGTGATGGTAGATGATGTCGCTAAATTTGTCGATCCGGCCCGGGAAGAGTTGAATATGCTTTATCATTTCGACGCCGCCCGCATCCGGAATACAACCCTACCGGACAATCCGGAATCCGGTATAGACTATAGCTTGATCGCCCTAAAGAAGATGTTTACGGAATGGGATAAGGCGGTAGATAAGGGTTGGCCCTCGATCTACTTGGGTAATCATGACCAGCCCCGTATGGTCAGTCGCTTTGGTAGCGATAAGGATGAGTTCAGGGCCTTGTCCGCCAAGATGCTTATTACTTTTCTGCTTACGATGAGAGGAACGCCTTATTGGTTCGCCGGGGACGAGATAGGTATGCGTAACATTCGGTTCGACCATATCGAGGATTATAACGATATCGATACGATCAACCGCTATAAGAAAGCGAAAGCAGAGGGTAAAGATCCGCAGGCGGTATTGGACGAACAGAAAGAGACCGGACGAGACAACGCCCGCACTCCTTTCCAATGGGATCGCTCGCCGGAAGCGGGATTTACGGCAGGAACCCCTTGGTTAAAGGTAAATCCGGATTATACTTGGATAAACGTAGCGGACGAAGAAAAAGATCCGACCTCCATACTTAATTATTTTAAGAAAGTAGTCAGCTTCCGTAAGGAGAATCCGAGTTTGATTTATGGCAGTTATCATTTGCTGGATGCGGAGAATCCCCAATCCTATACCTTCTTACGCAAGACTGGGGCCGACACTTATCTGATTATGCTCAATTTCTCCCCCAAGGCGGCAATCTCCACTCCGGGGATAGATATGAGTAACGCACACGTCCTATTGGACAATTACGGGGACCGAAGTCATATGGCGCCTCAAAAAGATATCACGCTCCGTCCTTTCGAAGCGATTGTCTTTCAATTGAACCATCCCGTCTATGAATCCTTCATAGATTCGCTAGATCTTTTGGAATGATTCGTTAAAAAGAGGTACAAAACGCAACCAAAGACTTTTCGGATGTGTTTAAATACAAAGCATCAGAACTTTTTAATAAAATATAAAACTATTCGTTATGGGATTTATTTGGTCTATTATCATCGGTATCGTAGCCGGTTATCTGGCTGGTAAGATTATGCGTGGAGGAGGTTTCGGGGTCATTGTTAATTTGATCCTAGGTATTATTGGAGGTGTATTGGGTGGCTGGGTATTCAGTTTACTAGGCATATCGGCCGGTGGTATCTTAGGGAGCTTGATAACCTCTACGGTCGGAGCTATTTTGTTATTATGGATCGGCTCGCTATTCAACAAATCCAAAGAGGTTTAAGAAGGCGTGCTCAATTATCAAATCATATATTACATGGCAACAAGATCTCACGAAACTTTAGTTACGGCATAATATAATGTAAAAGGCAGTCCTTGCCGGACTGCCTTTTTATTTAGATCGTTTCCACTTTTTCTTTAGGTAAAACCCATTTCAATACCAGATAACCGCAAAGACCGGATATAAACGATCCCGTGAATACACCCAGCTTCGCCTGATTCAAGAGATCGGCACCCGCCGCCGTACTGCCGTCAAAGGAAAGATTCGCTATAAACAAAGCGACCGTGAAACCGATTCCTCCCAACATGGATACTCCAAATAAATTACGCTTGCTCATGCCTGTAGGCATGGAGGCAAATGGCGTACACGCGAACAAGTAAGAGAAAGAGAATATACCTAATGTCTTTCCTACAAATAGGCCCACGAACACCGCCAACGGTACATTAACTAATGTCTGGGGTTGGATATCCCCGAATGTCACACCGGCATTCACGAAAGCGAATAAAGGAAGTATCACATAGTTTACCAAAGGATGCAACTTATCAGCGATGGTCTGCAACGGACTGATCGTTTTATCCGCCAACGTATGGATGTTATTCAATACCTGAATTTGTGTAGGCGTAAGCACTTCCGCTTTACGGGACTGACGAACCTCGGTATAGTCCAGCATATTCAAATACCCGGTCATATCACACGTGAAATCATCTAGCTTAACAACCGGACGGGCTGGAACCGTAAAGGCGATCAACACGCCGGCGATTGTCGGATGGATTCCTGACTCCAGAAATAGCAGCCAAACGATAAAGCCACCGATATAGAAAAACAATCGGTTATGTACCCGGAACTTTCCTCCCACATACAACAAAGCGAGGACTATCAGGGATATCAACAAAGGCTCGAAAGCGATATGCCCGCTATAAAACAGGGCGATAATTATGATACCTCCAATATCATCCACCACAGCCAAGGCGGTCAAGAAGATACGCATGCTCAACGGCACCCGCTTCCCCAACAAGCCCAATACGGCCAAGGCGAAAGCGATATCCGTAGCCATCGGAATAGCCGCCCCGTTTACCTCGGGAGGCGTATTACATACTAACATATAAAATAAGACCGGCACGATCATTCCACCACAGGCGGCGATAATAGGCAATAGCGCCTTCCGCACGGAACTCAACTCACCGATCAATACCTCTTGCTTGATCTCCAGACCGATCACGAAAAAGAAAACCGCCATAAGGGCGTCGTTCACGAAAGCCAGCATAGACATGGTCTCGCCATGATGCGCGAAGAAGTTAAACTGCCCGGCTTGCAGATCGATTGGAAAAGCTAATAACTGGTGATACCTATCTGCCCAAGGCGAATTGGCCAAGACCATAGCGATGATGGTAGCGGCAAACAATAAAAGACTAGCGTTCGGCTTCTGTATAGCGAAGCGACGCAACGGTTTAAGGATAACATTAATCGTACGGTCCATAAATAATAAGTTAGATGAAGGTCTTCAACAATTGATCGTACTATGACTATTCCCTTTCCCTCCCAAGAGGGAAACGGGATATCATCTTGAAATACCTTCAAGTGTTTTTTCTATTAATTGACAGCTTTGGCTTTTCCTGCTTGCTCCAGGTTATAAGCGCTGCGTGTGAGTTTCTCTACCCAGATGACAAAGATACCAGTTAAAATTAAATTAAACACAATAGTTAACACAGAAATTATCAACATAGGGCCACCTAATCCATATCCCAAGGCTATGAAAATAACGCCGGCTCCTACCTCTCCACGGGTAAACATACCGATAGACAGCGCCAAACGCTCCCGTTTCATCCGGTCACGGTAGAAAAACAAAGGAAATAGTTTACCGATATTGGATAAGAATGAGACGATTACGACGTGTAAAGCGATCATCGACCATGACATCATCGGCTGGGAACCTGTCACCGTAGTTACTTCCGCCGCTTGCTGAGCAAAATCCACACCCATAAACACCGGCATGCTCACTCCGACAAGGAACATAAAGAGATAAGAGATAAAATCGGACACTTGGTGCTCGATCTTGGTATCGATATGCTTATGCCGCATGATCATACCTACGACAAACGCAGGTAAAAGTACCTCGATATGGATGCTAGCCTCCTCCCCGTACATATGTTTCGATACCAGATAAATCACTTGCGTGATACCAAACGTCACGACGGCATAGAACAAGATGGCTTTCCAGTCTTGACGTACATTATAATATCCCATTTTCTTCCAGCCCAGGATCAAGAGCAATACCACAACCAGAATAATGACTCCCAATTGCCAGCGCAAGCCGATCATCATGATTTGCAACGGGATCATCAACAGGATCGTATCCAAGTCGTCGAAGATCGCCAATACCTGTACTTTCTTATATACCCAAGAGGCTTTTAGCCCGGCGGCGGCCAACATCGTAAACAAGATACCCGCCGAAGTAGGCGCGGCGAACCGGCTTAGCAACAGGTTCTCCTTCCAAGCGTCCCAACTTCCCCATAAATCACCCGGAAGCAAGACAAACATATAATATAAAGCCACGAATATCCACGGAAACGCAGCCGTAGCCATCGCTATGAAATAATCTTCGGTATAAGACTTCCACCGGGTCTTATCAATCTCGAACTCACGCCCCACATTAATCATGATAAACGCAAGGCAAATAAACAAAAACGTATTAGAGATCGTCTTTACCAGCGAATACTGTTCCCCCACCATAGCGGGAAGCATTTGCGACACGACCAAACCCAACACTAGAAAAAGAGAGAATAAAAGAACTTTTTTCATTCAGATAAAACTATATTAATATTTACACAATAAAATGCAGGGGCAGGGTTCCTCATGAGCCTTGTCTCTACAAAAAACAATTGAAAATTGAATTAGTTGATCGCTTGCTACTCTTTTAGATAAGCGGTCTCAACCTTTAACAAACGATTTTTGAGGCGTTCAGCCTCTCCTTTACGGATACGAAGCGTCATCTCGCAATCCATCTCGAACTTCTGTGAGATGATAGCGGGGTTATCCTCTTTTACGATACGCATGATCCCGTTCAGGTATGGGTATTCGAAAACGACCGTGATGTCCTCGTCTACCGTACGTTCCTCGATCTCGGCGGCGGCGATAGCCTCGGCGGCGGCCGTGCGATAAGCGACGATCAGCCCACTGGTTCCTAACTCGATTCCACCAAAGTAACGTACTACGACAATCAATAAATCGGTCAGCTCATTCGAGTTGATCTGTCCGAGGATCGGTTTCCCGGCCGTGGAAGAAGGCTCCCCGTCATCGTTGGCCCGGAACGTCTGCCGCTCTGGACCTAACATATACGCCCAGCATACATGGCGGGCATCATAATATTGTTTACGGTATTTCTCCAGTTGCTCCTTCACCTCTTCCACCGTACGCACGGGGATAGCATACGAGATAAAGCGGCTGCGCTTCTCGGTATAATATCCCTCGGCTACTTGCTTGATGGTCTTGTAACTGTCGTCTGCCATAAATCAATCCGGTATTTTAGTGTTAGACACTTCCTCCCGGTACGCCCGGAAATCTTTCATGATCTCTTCGATCTCCTCGATGAAATAAGGATCTTTCACCTTATTCCTCACCTCCTCATAATAGGTCTCTATGGCAGCCAACGCACATACGTCCTGCCCTCTCAGCACGAAGTAAGGTTCCTCCTTCTCCACGCACTGCTTGATCATTTGTATAGGATTCTTCATTTTTTCTTATTTGCTATATCTAACTCTTCTTTCAAGAACGGAGCCGTAAACCCGACGCCACTCTTCGCTAAAGCCTCCGGAGTCCCGGTGAAAAGGACGTTACCTCCACGGCGACCGCCCTCGGGGCCCATATCGATCAAGTAATCGGCGCTTTTGATAACATCGAGGTTATGTTCGATAACGATGATCGTGTTGCCTTTATCCACCAACTTGTTCAATACCCCCAGCAAGACCCGGATATCCTCGAAGTGCAGACCGGTGGTAGGTTCATCCAATACATAAAGCGTCTTTCCCGTATCCCGCTTCGCCAGCTCGGTAGCCAGCTTGACACGTTGGCTCTCGCCACCGGATAAGGTAGTAGAGGGTTGCCCCAACTTGATATATCCCAGACCTACATCCTGCAGGACCTTGATCTTGGATAAGATAGTCGGGATATTCTCGAAGAACTCCACTGCCATATTAATCGTCATATCCAAGATATCCGCAATTGATTTCCCACGAAAACGAACCTCTAGGGTTTCCCGGTTATATCGCTTGCCGTGACAATCCTCGCAAGGCACCAGCACGTCCGGAAGGAAATTCATCTCGATCGTCTTATAGCCATTTCCCTTACAGGTCTCGCACCGTCCGCCCGATACGTTAAAAGAGAAACGTCCCGGTTTATACCCTCTCACCTTCGATTCCGGAAGTTCCACGAACAGATTCCGGATATCCGAGAATACCCCCGTATAGGTAGCCGGGTTGCTCCGGGGGGAACGACCGATCGGAGATTGATCCACATTCACGATCTTATCGACATGCTCGATTCCCTCGATGGCGTCGTATGCCAAGGGGTCTTCCAGCGAGCGATAGAAATGCTGGCTCAAGATCGGTTGCAGCGTGCGGTTTATCAAGGTAGACTTTCCGCTACCCGACACACCCGTGACGCAAATAAGAGTACCCAAGGGGAAAGACACGTCCACATGCTTCAGGTTATTGCCGCTGGCTCCCTTGATCGTAATAAACTGCCCGTTGCCTTTCCGACGCTCGGCAGGAACGGCTATCTCCGTGTTTCCATTCAGATAGGAAGAGGTCAAGGTATCTACACGCAGCATCTCCTTGGGCGTTCCCTCAAAGACGACCTCACCCCCCAGACGACCCGCTTTAGGCCCCATATCCACCACGTAATCGGCACTCAGCATCATATCCTTATCATGCTCCACGACGATCACGGAGTTTCCCGTATCACGCAATTGCTTCAAGGAGTTAATCAGACGGACGTTGTCCCGCTGGTGCAAACCGATACTCGGCTCATCCAATATATAAAGTACGTTCACCAATTGGCTTCCGATCTGGGTAGCCAAACGGATACGCTGGCTCTCGCCACCGGACAAGGTAGCGGAACCCCGGTTCATGGAAAGATAATCCAATCCCACATCCAGCAAGAAGCGCAGGCGGGAGCGTATCTCCTTCAATATCTCCGTAGCGATCCGAAGCTGTTTCGGGTCCAGCTTCTCCTCGATACCCTCCAGCCACTCGTATAATTCCGAGATATCCATGGCCGACAACTCGGCGATATTCTTTCCCGCTATCCGGTAGCTCAACGCCTCCTTATTCAACCGCCAGCCGTTACATTCCGGACAAGTGGCCATCTTGATGAATTGTCCCGCCCATTTCTGCGCCGAGGCGGATGCCTCGCTCTCCTGTTGCATCAAGATATACTTGGCGACTCCCTCATACGACAAGAAATAGTTAGACGATCCTAACGAGTCATTCTTGATCTGCAACCGCTCGTCCGTACCGTTCATGATCTCGTCCATCGCCTCCTCGGGAATATCCCGTATAGGCGTCTTGATCGTCACGCCATGCTTTTGGCAAAGCGCCTCGATCTGCCAGAATATCAACGAATTCTTATATTTACCCAAAGCGACGATGCCACCGCTATATATACTTAAGGATGGATCGGGAACGATCTTGTCCATATCCAACAAATTGACCTGTCCTAAGCCTTTACATTTCGGACACGCTCCTTGAGGGGAGTTGAACGAGAAATTATGCGGAGCCGGCTCACTGTAAGACAATCCAGTCACCGGGTCCATCAAGCGACGACTATAATGGCGAACCTCGTTAGTCTCGGCATCCAGTATCAGCACAAGGCCATCGCCTTGCTTCATGGCGATCTTCAAGCTCTCTTTCAAACGACGCTCGTCTGCCTTGGAGACAATCATCTTATCGATCACCACCTCGATGCTGTGCATCTTATAACGATCCAGCTTCATCCCATGGAAGATCTCTTTCAACTCGCCATCGACACGGACGTTCAGATATCCTTTTTTACGTATCTGCTCGAAAAGTTCCTTATAGTGCCCCTTACGATTACGGACCAACGGAGCCAAGAGATACGTTTTTTTCCCGTTGTACTCATCCAAGATCAGCCGTAAGACTTGATCCTCGGTATATTTCACCATCTTCTCCCCGCTCAAATAGGAATAGGCCTCTCCCGCCCTAGCGTAAAGCAAACGGAAAAAGTCATAGATCTCGGTAGTCGTACCGACGGTGGAACGAGGATTCTTATTGGTTGTCTTTTGCTCAATGGAGATAACCGGACTCAGACCCGTTATCTTATCCACATCGGGTCTCTCCATATTCCCTAAGAAATTCCGGGCGTAAGCCGAGAATGTCTCCACATACCGCCTTTGTCCCTCAGCGAAAATCGTATCGAACGCCAATGATGACTTGCCGCTACCACTCATGCCGGTAATCACCGTCAACTTATTCCTCGGAATCTCTACATCTATATTCTTCAGATTATGAACACGTGCGCCAAGTATGGATATGCGCCCGCCTTCCAATGCCTGCTTATCTTTTATCATCTTTTACCTATCTGGTTTTAGGGGCCGTAAAGATACGAAAAAAACAGAAGCCAATCAAACTTTCCAGCAAATCATAGTGTAATCTCAGCCACTTCCTTCCGCCTATTTACTCCCTTTGTCCTTCACCTCTGGCTGGGGAGAAGGAGCCTGTATGTTCTCATAAAACCTCTTTTTCTCCTCGTTACTTTTTTGGACAAGGCTTGTCACATATACCGTAAATATTGGAAACATCATCATGCCCAAAGCAGCCAATACGACTGAGAGGACTCGTCCCGTAACCGTAATAGCGGATATGTTAGAGCCAACCGTCGTCACATCCATAAACGCCCACCATAGAGCGTCCCCATAATTAGCCACCAACGGGTTCACCTTATGCTCCAAGACAAAAAATATAAGACTTGAGAAATAAACCGTGGCCAACAACATCGTCAAGTAAGAAACAAACAAGCCGGATGCCTTATTATACGATAACCATCCCACCACGATCGCCAACGCATACCCGCCCCGTACCAAAGGAACGAAACGTAAGAAATAACTAAGCTCGGGTGAGGTGATAATATGATAATATTCTATTATATTTTGGTAAGGGATCGCTACGAGCAAGAAAATAAAGTGCGTTCGCAAATAACGTAATTTATCTTTCGATAGGAAAAGTTCCAAAACAAAATCGAAAAGAAAAAACAAACAGATCCATAATTGAATCTTCTTATAAGAAGTTTGCGTGTAAAAGGGAATATTCTTAAATGTATCGATGGAGATACTGATAACCAAGAACAGCGACAACAATAGTATAATGATATGTAACACACCATATACCCCCTTCTTTCTCAATGCGAAATCAAATACGGCCATTTTCATAAGCGTTACTATTTATTTAATTATAATCCTTTTCATTTTGGTTTATGACAACAAACCTCATATACCATTTGTTTAAACAGCGAAATGTGTTAATTAACCAAGTTTTACGTAGCAAAAACAAAACATCTTCTTTGATTCGCTGTTATAAACTCAGACTTAAACGAGAGAAGTAATTCTCATTTTTAAAACATAAATCTATGGCAAATATCAACAAGACAGTAAAGCTAGGTGTGTTTACCCTAGCAATCATGAACGTGACGGCAGTAGTATCTTTACGCGGACTGCCAGCAGAAGCCGTATACGGACTAAGTTCGGCTTTCTATTACTTATTCGCGGCAATCGTATTCTTAATCCCGACCTCTTTGGTGGCAGCGGAATTAGCGGCAATGTTCCAAGACAAACAAGGTGGTGTATTCCGTTGGGTAGGTGAGGCCTATGGAAAACGTCTAGGCTTTCTGGCTATCTGGGTTCAATGGATTGAAAGTACGATCTGGTATCCGACAGTATTAACTTTTGGAGCCGTATCCATCGCCTTCATCGGTATGGATCATCCCGAAGATATGCTGCTGGCGAATAACAAATACTACACGTTAGCGATCGTGTTAATTATTTATTGGCTGGCTACATTTATCTCACTAAAGGGATTGAGTTGGGTTGGAAAAGTAGCGAAAATTGGAGGTATGGTAGGTACTATCATCCCGGCGGCGTTACTCATCATTTTAGGTATCGTATATCTAGCGACTGGCGGGCATTCCAATATGGATTTCCACAGTAACTTCTTCCCCGACTTCAGTAAATTCGACAACTTAGTCTTAGCCGCAAGTATCTTCCTTTTTTACGCAGGTATGGAAATGGGCGGTATTCACGTGAAAGACGTTGACAATCCTTCTAAAAACTATCCGAAAGCTGTATTTATCGGTGCCTTGATCACCGTTGTAATCTTCGTACTAGGAACTTTTGCGTTGGGTATTATTATCCCAGAGAAAGACATCAATCTTACGCAAAGTTTATTAGTGGGATTCGACAATTACTTCAAGTACATTCATGCCTCATGGTTATCCCCAATTATCGCTATCGCTTTGGCATTTGGCGTATTAGCAGGAGTATTGACATGGGTCGCTGGTCCTTCCAAAGGTATATTCGCAGTTGGTAAAGCAGGTTATCTGCCCCCGTTCTTCCAGAAGACCAATAAGATCGGCGTACAGAAAAACATCCTTTATATCCAAGGAGCGGCTGTTACACTTCTTAGCTTATTATTCGTGGTAATGCCATCCGTACAAAGCTTTTATCAGATCTTATCACAGCTTACGGTGATCTTATATTTAATAATGTATATGTTGATGTTCTCCGGAGCGATCGCATTACGTTATAAGATGAAAAAGGCAGGTCGTCCTTTCCGTATCGGAAAAGGTGGCAATGGCTTGATGTGGTTGATCGGAGGTTTAGGATTCTGTGGTTCCTTATTAGCGTTCGTATTAAGTTTCATTCCTCCTAGCCAGATTTCTACAGGAAATAATACGGTTTGGTTCGCCGTTCTCTTCATCGGTGTAATTGTTGTCGTTGCGGCACCGTTTATTATCTATGCGTCTAAGAAAGCATCTTGGGTAGATCCGAACACTGAATTCGAACCGTTCCATTGGGAAGTAAAAAATGACGTATCCGAGACGAATACGACAAAAGCATAACACACATTCATCTCGATAATTACCTAGTCCGGGCTGCGAAAATATTGCAGCTCGGACTTTTTCGTAAAAATAGCACAGAATATTTACGTTTTATTATGTGTATTATAAAAATGTAATTATCTTTGCGATAGTATTCATAAAATAAAATATCAAAAGAACTATGGCACGTACAGTAGATTATTCAAAAAAGGCAGAGAAAATCAAAGAGCAAGTAGATGAATTAGTACAAGAATTAATGGCTGCTAAATCGGCTCCGGTAGTCTCCAAAAGAAGTTTAAAAGTAGCTGACATCAATTTCGAGAACGAGGATGTTAATACATTAATGCAAATACAAGCTCGCCTCGCTCGCGTTATCTTGGAGAAGAGCAAATAAGAAAAAACTCTGCTAAGGTTTTAATAAAAGCGCCTTTCCCGTCTTTAAGGATGTTTCGGGAAAGGCACTTTATTTTTCAGGTCTCGTGCGAACTTTCAAAGAAAAAGCTTATCTTTGAAAACCTAATCAATAACATGTATGGAACTAACACTCCCAACGAAAGTTAATGTGACACATCCCATCATGCTAGACACGAAGATATTAGTCGTGATCGGAGCGAACGGTGCGGGAAAAAGCTCTTTTGGCAGAGATTTATTGGAGAGATATGCGGGTCAAGCGAAAAGAATATCCGGTATACATGCCTTATTCATCAGCGATGACGAATCTAAATTATCGGCCTCCAATGAATTCGCACGTTTACAGTCTATGATCAAAGAACGACTGTTCATGCCACGTATTTCTGAATACGAGAAACTGATTTTGCAACTCCAGAGCGAGGAGTTCGAGGCGGCAGTCAATTTCAAGGAAGCCTGCAAGACTAATAACGAAGTAGATCCTCCGATCACCAAGATAGATATTATACAAGCGATCTGGGAAAAGATGTTTCCGCATAATCGTCTGATACGAAAGTCGGGATTTATCGAGCTTGTATCCACGGGGCGTGATTCAAATTCCTACACCGCCGGACGCATGAGCGATAGCGAGAAACTGGTGTTCTACTTGATTGGGGCCGCATTATGCGCATGCCCGAACGCCTTGCTCGTGATCGAAGAGCCGGAAACCCTTCTCCACAACTCCATAAAGAACCAGCTTTGGGACGAGATTGAGGCGATACGTCCGGACTGTACGTTTGTTTATCTCACACATGACATTGATTTCGCCACCTCCCGCTCCGACAGCAAACGGATCTGGATTCGTTCTTACGATGCGGATCATTCCGTATGGGATTACGAGTTGATCGAGAGTAATGAAAGTTTCCCGGAAGAAGTATATATGGAAATACTTGGCAGCCGGAAACCGATCTTGTTTATCGAAGGGACCGACACGAACAGTATCGACAGCAAGCTTTACCCCTTCATATTCCCCGATTATTTGGTGAAACCGATGGGTGGTTGCCAAAAAGTAATCGAGACAACCAAAGCGTTCGGCCAACTGAAAGACTTCCATACATTAGATAGCAAAGGTATCGTAGATCGTGATAGGCGTACGCAAGGAGAAATAAACTATCTACGGGAACAACATATTTATGTACCGGACGTAGCGGAAGTGGAGAACCTATTGATGATAGAGGATGTGATCAAGACGGTCGCCAAACGGTTGATGAAAGATCCGGACGATGTTTTCAAGCAAGTGAAAGAAAACGTAGTACGTCTTTTCCAAAAAGAACTGGATTCGCAAGTAATCCTTCATGCCAAACATCAAGTCCGTAAAAAACTGGAGACTACCGTTGATCGCAAGATAACGACGGTGGAGCAATTAACCGAACATGTAGAGAGTATCCGTCTGAACATCCATGCGGAAGAAATATACAAAAACATAAAAGAAGAGTTCGAGTCTTATATAGAAACGGAGAACTACAAAAGCATCCTCCGTGTTTATAATCAAAAAGGGATGTTACCACAGAGCCGCCTATGCGCGATCTGCGGTATCAGTAACAAAGAGAGTTATTTAAACCTGATTCTCTCCATATTAAAGGAAAACAAGGAGGATGCGGAAGCGATACGAAAGGCTATCAAACATTCATTGGGCACATAAAAAGTTTCTAAAAATGCGGGGAAAGTCCATAAAAAATTGTTCTTTTGCAAACTGTTTTATAACATTAATGGGCCAAAGCCCTATATATTAATTGTCATATGCGTACACCTACACTTCAATATCTTTACTTGCAAAAGCCGGTAACCATGATGGTAGTAATCTGTATTATATCTGTGTTACCTTGGATTGGCCTCGGCGACTTTTCCACCAAAGGGGAACCTCGGGAAGCGGCCGTAGCGATCTCCATGCTCGAGACAGGTAATTGGGTCTTGCCACAATCTTACGCGAACGAGTTCGCTTTTAAGCCACCGATGGCGCATTGGTTAATGGCTGCTTTCTCCTATCCACAGGGATATGTTTCCGAGTTCACCTCCCGCTTGCCATCGGCTTTAGCCTTTATTACCTTGATCGGGTTCGTATTGGTCTTTTTCGGTAAACGAATCGTAAAGTTTCAGGAGGCATTCATAGCGACCCTCCTATTGGTCACCTGCGTAGAGATACATCGGGCGGCCATGACGACTCGGGTGGATATGTTGCTCACTACTTTCATCGTCATAGGGCTTTTCCAGCTATATCGATGGGAAGATAAATTAGAGCTGAAAGGACTTCCCATATTCATACCTTTATTATTAGGATGCGCCGTTCTGACCAAAGGACCGGTAGGCGTAGTATTGCCCCTATTCGTATTCGGCATTTATCTATTAATGTTAGGTCAATACAGTTATCTCACCATATTCAAGACTTTATTATATGCGGGAATTTCCTCTTTATTCCTACCGATGTTGTGGTATACCGCTGCATGGAAGCAGGGTGGAGATGAGTTCCTTAATGTCGTATTAGCGGAGAATTTCGCTCGTTTCTTACACCTAAACACTCCTGAAATTTCCTATGATCTGGGGCATGAGAATGGTGTTTGGTACAATTTCATGACGTTGGCGGCAGGCTTTATACCTTGGACTATTTTCTTTTTCTTCTCTTTATTCGGGCTGAAACTTAGTAAGCCTGAGCAACCTATTAAAGAGATCTTAAAGAATACGTGGAAACGTATCCGCTCCATGGAAAAAGTTCGTTTATTTAGTTTGGTTGCTTTAGTCGGCATCCTTTTCTTCTATTCGATCCCTTCCAGTAAACGAAGCGTATATTTAATGCCGGCTTATCCGTTCATTGCCTTGTTCTTGGCTCAGTATGCCTTATATATTACAGAATACCGTACGAAAGTAACTCGGGTATTCGCTGCCTTTTTAGCTTCCGTAGTAAGTGTCGTCATGATAGCGATCTTGCTTACGGTATTCAGTATTATTGATCCTGTTGGTATCGTCGGTCAATATACACAAAACGCATCGACCTTGGACATGGTACAAATGGTATCAAAAGTATTAGTTCACCCCAGTACGCTTACGATCTGTATTATCTTCATAAATCTATTGATATTAGGAACGGTCTATTACCAGATGTTCAAGAAAATAAATATCAAGATTCTCTACGCTACGATAGCCTTGACATTCTCGGTTAATTTATTAATTGATGGTGTCATTATGAGAGGTATTCGTGAAGGGGATTCTTGCCGTGTTTTCGCTGAACGTATCCTGAAAGAATATCCATTGAATAAAAAGAATGTATATGTCGTAAATAACCTTCGGATTTATCGGAATCTGTACGGGTTAAACTTCTATATGGGAAATATCTTCCATGACTTCGATAAAGAAACACCCGCCAAAGGTTATTTCCTGATCGGAGAAAATGAGATGGAAAAGGTACTTTCCACATACGGGGATAAATATACCTTCCGTACACTGACTAAGTCAGATCAAACGTTCAGCGAGCTAAAACAAAAAATCGTGCTTAGCGAGTTCGAGTTGAAATAGAAATGTAATATCTAATAGTATACCATGAATAGTTCCTATATTTCCCCTTTCGCCAAGCCGGTCTACATCATGTTGAAACCGGTTGGTTCTGTTTGTAATTTGGCATGCGAGTATTGTTATTACCTTGAGAAAAGTAAGTTCTATCCGGACGTGAAGAATCACATCATGACGGATCAGATACTCGAGAAGTTCATCAAGGAATACATGGAATGCCAAACCATGCAAGAAGTCTTGTTTACATGGCATGGAGGCGAGACGCTGATGCGGCCGATCAGCTTCTATAAAAAAGCCTTGGAGTTGCAGCGTAAGTATGCGGGAGGACGGCAAATAGATAACTGTATCCAAACCAATGGTACCCTATTGAATGATGAGTGGTGCCAATTTTTCAAGGAAAATAATTTCTTGGTGGGTGTATCTATCGATGGCCCGCAAGAGTTCCACGACGAATACCGTAGGAACCGGCAGGGACTCCCCTCTTTCTATAAAGTGATGAAGGGAATCGAGTTGCTGAAAAAACATGGGGTAGAATATAACGCCATGGCCGTCGTGAATGATTATAACGTGGATTATCCGCTGGAATTCTATAATTTCTTCAAGGAACTGGATTGCCGTTTCATCCAATTCGCCCCGATCGTGGAGCGTATCGGCCGGCACAAGGAAGGTACCAAGCTATCTTCTCCCGAGGAACAAGACGCTGCGATCGAGCTAGCTTCGTTCTCGGTAGATAGCGAGAAATGGGGGGATTTCCTTTGCGCCTTGTTCGACGAGTGGCTGAAAGAGGATGTCGGCAAGTTCTACATCCAATTATTCGATTCCACCTTGGCGAACTGGGTAGGCGAGCAACCCGGGGTCTGCTCCTTGGCCCGCCATTGCGGTCACGCCGGGGTAATGGAGTTCAATGGCGACGTATATGCTTGCGACCATTTCGTATTCCCGGAATACAAACTCGGGAATATCCAAACAAAGACATTAACGGAGATGATGTACAGTCCGGTACAACAAAAGTTTGGAACGGATAAAGAAGATAAGCTCCCTACGCAATGCAAGGAATGCGAATATCTTTTCGCTTGCCATGGGGAATGCCCGAAAAACCGGTTCCTCCATACGCCGAATGGAGAGCCGGGACTAAATTATCTATGTAAGGGATACAAGAAATTCTTCAAGCACGTAGCTCCTTACATGGATTTTATGAAAAAAGAGTTATTGAATCAACGTCCACCCGCAAACGTGATGGATTGGGCTAAACAACAACAACATGAATATTAACAGACGTGATTTCATTAAAACAGGAAGTATGGTTATGCTTGGAACATTAGCGGCTCCTTCCCTACTAGGAAGTTGCACCGGTAGTGAGAGTGATAAAGCAGCCGGTATTTCATTCGCCATGAATTATTTCAAGGTGAGTGAGGGGGATTTGAGGAAAGTATTGGCGGCAGCCTTGGAGAAAGGCGGGGATTATGCCGATTTGTTTTTTGAGCATTCATACAGGAACAACGTAGGGTTGCAGGATGGTGCCGTAAACCGTGCCTCATCTAACATCGATTTTGGGATGGGCGTACGTGTTTTGTCCGGCGACCAAACGGGATATGCCTACGTGGAGAACGTCAGCTTGGACGAGATGCTAAAGGCGGCTCGTACGGCCGCACGGATCGCCACCGGATCAGCGAATACCGCTCCTATCAACTTAACGGAAGAAAAGCATACGAACAATTTCTATAGCGTACAAACACCTTGGGACGAGATAGCCATTAATGACAAGATGCCTTTCTTGCAGAAACTGAACGATCAGATCTTCGCCAAGGACAAGCGGGTCACCAAGGTGATGGCCTCTTTGGGAGACACGACCTCTCATATCTTATTTTGTAACTCGGAAGGGCAGATTTATTACGATTATCGCCCGATGAGCGCCTTGAGCGCCGTCTGCATCATGGAGGATAACGGGAAGATCGAGAACTCGTACGCCGCACGGGCTTTTCGTATGGGAGCGGAATTCCTGACGGACGACCTGATCGACGAGCTTGCCCAAGAGGCGGTGGATAAGACCTCTATCTTATTTCAGGCGATCAAGCCAAAAGGCGGGGAAATGCCCGTTGTCATGGGTGCCGGTGGCTCTGGCATCTTATTGCACGAGGCGATCGGCCATGCTTTCGAGGCAGATTTCAACCGTAAGAACACCTCTATTTTCTCTGATCAACTGAACAAGAAAGTTTGCAACGAGCATATCAACGTGGTGGACGACGGCACGATTCCTTTCAACCGGGGCTCGGTCAATATCGATGACGAGGGTGTGGACGGACAAAAAACCTATATCGTACGGGAGGGAGTCTTGACCAGTTATCTGCACGATCGTATCAGCGCGAAACATTACGGCATCCCCTCTACGGGCAATGGCCGCCGGGAGTCTTTCCGTCAGATGCCTATCCCCCGTATGCGTGCCACTTATATGGAAGCGGGCAACGTGACGGAAGAGGAGATCATCTCTACCGTAAAGAAAGGTATCTATGCCGCCAACTTCACGAACGGGCAGGTACAGATCGGCGCGGGCGATTTTACCTTCTTCGTGAAGGATGGTTACTTGATCGAGAACGGCAAGCTTACCCAACCTATCAAGGATATCAATATCATCGGTAACGGCCCGAAAGCGTTGGCGGATATCACGATGGTGGGTAATAATTATAAAATGGATAACGGCACATGGACCTGCGGTAAGGATGGACAGTCTTGCCCGGTAACCTGCGGTATGCCGTCGGCCTTAGTCAGCAAACTTACAGTAGGAGGAGAAAACTAATATGATAACAAACGAAAATAAGAAATTGGCTCAATGGGCCATGGAATATGCCTTGAAGAATGGTTGCCAATCTTCACGTGTCACGCTTTACAATGGTTCCAGCAGTTCGTTTGAGATACGGGATATGAAAATAGACCGTCTGCAACAGGCATCCGAGAACAGCATGGTGGTTCATTTGTTCGTGGACGGCCGTTACGGCTCCTACTCTACCAATCGCTTGGATAAGAAAGAGCTGGAGAAGTTCATCAAGGATGGTATCGCCGCCACTCGTTTCCTCGCCGAGGACAAGGCTCGCACGCTGCCGGACGCTTCCTTGTATTATAAAGGTGGGGCGGCGGACTTGCGATTGGTCGACCCGAATTTCGACTCCGTGCAACCGGACGACAAGGTAGCGTTGGCCATGAGCGTCTGTGAGGAAATCATGGGCAAGGACGACCGGATCATCTCCGCCAACGCTTCCTACAGCGACGAGAAGGACTTTAAGTACATGGTAGCCAGCAACGGTTTCGAAGGCGAGGCTTCTGGTTCCTCTTATGGCTTGGTGGGGAGTGTCAGCATCCGTGGGGAGGGTGACGCCCGTCCCGAGTCTTATTGGTACGACTCTTCCTTGTATTATGACGAGCTGGTGAAGACCGGTATCGGTACGAAAGCGCTGGAACGGGTGCTTCGAAAACTGGGACAGCGGAAAGTGGCGTCCGGTAAATATACCATGATCGTGGATAACATGAACTCCAGTCGTCTGCTTTCTCCAGTAATCGGAGCCATTTACGGTTCCTCCATCCAGCAAAAGAACTCTTTCTTGTTGGATAAGATCGACCAAAAGGTAGCGAGCGACAAGATGACCTTGATAGATGAGCCTCATTTGGTAAAGGCTTCCGGCGCACGTTATTTCGATAGCGAGGGTGTTGCCACGAAACGTCTTCCGGTATTCGAGCAGGGTATATTGAAAACGTATTATATCGATACGTATTCCGCCAACAAGATGGGCATGGAACAAACGATCGGCTCTCCCTCGATTCTTACCATGCGGAATGGTGATAAGGATCTGGACGGATTGATCGCCTCTATCGACAAAGGTATATTGGTGACCGGCTTCAACGGTGGAAACTGCAATAGCACGACCGGCGATTTCTCGTATGGCGTGGAAGGTTTCTTGATCGAGAGAGGCAAGCTATCCCAACCGATCTCCGAGATGAACGCCACGGGTAATATGCTCTCCCTATGGAGTAACCTAGCGGAAGTCGGAAACGACCCCCGCCTATCCTCCAGCTGGCGAATCCCTTCCTTGCTTTTCAATGGGGTTGATTTTAGCGGATTATAAATACAAGAAACAACATCCGGAAGAACAAGAATAAAAGAAGCCGGAACCGCTAAACACAGTTCCGGCTTCTTTATTTTTCCTTACACCAAATTATAGATCGCTATAAAATGGCAAACCGTTCCCCCGAGAACGAATAAATGCCATGCGGAATGCATATATTTATATTTATCCAGAAAGAAGAAAATCGTTCCTAAGGAATAGAACAAGCCTCCTCCGATCAACCAATATAAGACATACATCGAATCCGTACGCTGGAAAACATCGATCAAAGGTTTGAAAGCGATAATCACCACCCAGCTCATCAGCAGATAACAAACCGTTTTCAGATTATCCTTTTTCTTCATCCGACGGAAACTAAACCATACGCCGATAACCGCGGCCAGCCAAACCGTAATAAATAATCCCCAGCCCCAGAAACCCTCGTCGCGGAGAGCCACCAAGGTAAATGGCGTATAAGTACCCGCGATATGCAAATAAATAGCGCTATGATCCCAACGGCGCAACTGGCATTTTCGCTTGGGATCGGAAGCGGCGTGGTAAAAGGTAGATGTCACATACGAGGAAGTCATGCACAACGCATAAACGGCGAAACTACCGATCACCCACGGATCACCTGTACGAATCCCGGCGATCATCAAGACGACAATCGCCGTTAAGCCGAACAACATGCCCGCGCCATGCGTAAGCACATTCGCTACTTCCTCACCATGAGTCTGTCTTTGTTTTCTCATCCATCCGATCGCTACGACTACAAGGCGCTGGCCTTGAAACCGGCCTCCGATACGGCTGAAAGAATGGTCTCCGCCGGAAGATCGGTTGTTATAGTCAATGTTTTATCCGGGGATTTCAAGTCGATCGACCATGCGTCCTCTTTTACTAATTTATTCAACTTAGCACCGATAGCCGCCACGCATCCGCCACATTTAGCGTTTGTCTTAAATTTTAATGTTGCCATATCTCTATTTATTATTTAAAGTTTACTCCATTTCAACCGTAAGCTATTTAATACCACCGACACGGAACTGAAAGCCATCGCGGCGCTAGCCAACATCGGGTTCAGTAACAGTCCGTTCACCGGGAATAAGACACCCGCCGCCAATGGGATTCCGATCAAATTATAGATAAATGCCCAGAATAAATTCTGATGGATCGAGCGAACCGTACGTTTCGACAAGCGGATCGCATCCGGCAATAACATCAAATCCGAAGTAATCAACGTGACCATCGCCACATCCATGGCGATATCCGTTCCCTTACCCATCGCAATGCTCACATCCGCACGGGCTAAAGCTTGCGAGTCGTTGATACCATCCCCAACCATAGCCACTTTCCTTCCGGCGGCTTGCAAGGAACGGATATACTCCTCCTTATCGCTCGGCAAGACATCCGCCTTATAATGACGGATATCCAGCATGGCCGCAACAGTCTCGGCAGTCCGTTTCCCATCGCCGGTCAATAAATGAACCTCGATACCCATTTCTTTCAAGGCCTCTACCGCCTCTCCCGACGTAGGTTTCAACCGATCCGAAATAGCCATGACCGCAAGCAATTCCGATTCCCAACCGTAATAAACGATACTCTTGCCATCCTCTTCCCACCGGATGATTTCCCGCCCAGCCTCGGGCGGAACCATCGCCTTGAAGGTTTCCAAAAAGCCTTTGCTTCCTACCCAATACGTCACGCCATGTACCTGCATTTGGATACCACGCCCCGTTACGCTCTCGAAACTATCAGCGTCGATCTCCGCAGCCTCCGTTCCTTTCAACCATGAGAGGATAGCGGACGCCAAAGGATGCTCAGACTTCATCTCGGCGGTATAAAGGATATCCAGCATATCCCGGCTCGCCTCCGATATCCAGAAAGAGTCTGTCACCTCGGGCACGCCCTCGGTCAAGGTCCCGGTCTTATCCAGCACGACGGTATCCACCTTACAAAGGTTTTCCAAGGCAAAAGCGTCTTTGATCAATATATGATGCTCGGCGCCTTTACCCATCCCGACCATCAAGGCAGTTGGCGTAGCAAGTCCCAACGCGCAAGGGCAAGCGATCACCAATACCGATACCGCCGATAAGAGAGCGTACGAGAAGTACCCGCTTCCTCCTACTACCAGCCAGACGATAAAAGTGAGTATCGCCAATCCGACAACGATCGGTACAAATATACCACTTATTTTATCAACGATACGCTGCACGGGTGCCTTACTTCCTTGAGCGGCTTGTACCATCTGTACGATTTGCGATAATACGGTAGCGCTCCCCACCCCGGTCGCCTCCATCAAGAAAGCGCCCTTTTGGTTGATCGTCCCGGCCAAGACCCGGTCACCTTGTGATTTCACGACAGGGATCGGCTCGCCACTCAACATGCTCTCATCCACGGAAGAGGAACCTTGAGACACCGTGCCGTCCACCGGGATCTTCTCACCGGGACGGACACTGACAAGATCTCCCACCCGCAAGAACGAGATAGAGACCTCTTCCTCCTGTCCATCCCGCACACGACGGGCGGTTTTAGGCTGCAATCCCATCAAGCTCTTGATAGCGGAAGAAGTGCTGTTCTTCGCCCGCTCCTCCAGAAGTTTACCCAACAGAACGAACGCTATGATCACGCCGGATGCCTCATAATAAACATGCGGCTCCAATCCTTTCTCATACCAGAACCGCGGATATACGGTATTGAAGAAACTGAACAGGAAAGCGATCGAGGTACTCAACGCCACCAACGTATCCATATTGGCGCTACCGTGCAACGCATGGCGCACGCCGTTCACGTAGAACGACCGCCCGAACACGATCATAATCACCAAGGCCAGCGCCATCATGATCCAGTTACCGCCGGGCGTATGCATAAACACCATTCCCAGCAGGGCCAGCGGAATGGAAAGTACCCACGCCCCGATCGTATTCCGGCGTAGCTTCCGGTAATGCTCTCGTGCCATCTCTTCCTGTACCGCCGTCGGATCCTCTACCTCCACGACCAAATCGTATCCGGCCTCCTGCACGGCCTCTCTCATTTTCTGAGGAGTAATCAAGGATGGATGGTATTTGACGGAAAGCGTATTCGCCGCGAAATTCACCGATGCCTCCTCCACGCCGGGAAGTCCCTTCACCGTATTCTCTACGTTATTGGCACATACGGCACAACTCATCTCGAGAACCGGTAGTATAATTGTCTCCAAATCTTTCATAGATCGTATCACCTGTTTAGTTATATATAAATGAATAACAAAGATACGATAAATATGATTGCAACCAGATTGCAAACTTTACGAAACAGTATTTACGTACGTTAAGAAACCTAGGAACTTAATAGATTTATTTGAGAAATATGACTATTATTTAACAGGGAAATACCCGACATTTGTAACGATTTTCAAACCAATTACTAAAACTTAATAACAATATGATTCTAGACTCACTTGAGAACTCTAAGCGGATCGAATGTATCCATCCGCTGTTTAAGCAGGCTTTTGACTATGTTAAGTCTACTGATTTTTCAAAAATGGAAGATGGTAAATACGATATAGCGGACGCTGGTTTCACGGTTAGCATCGCCAGCCTCTTCGGAAAGGAGAAGTCGGAAGCGGCCATCGAGACCCACAAGAAATTTATCGATATCCAATTCCCCTTATTGGGCGTAGAGAAAATCGGATGGAAACCGGGAGATCAATTACTAGAGGAGTCCGTTCCATACAACGAGGAGCAAGATATCGCCTTTTATATCGACAAACCTACCGCCTATACGAAAATCTATCCCGGACAATTCGCCATTTATTTCCCGGAAGACGGGCACGCCCCGGGTATCGGCCAAGGGAATATCCGGAAGGTGGTTATCAAGATCCCGGTCCAATAGTATCGAATACCCTATTTGTTCCGCAAGAATAACCAGCTGAATACTTATATATTCTATATCGGATCTACTTCTATTCTACAAACCACGGCGTGGTCTTTGTAAACCACGCCATGATCTGTAAAGACCACGCCGTGGTTTATAGGATTCACGACGAGAATCAAGGAATAGATACAGATACGATTATCTTTATTCATAAGAAGATTTCCCTATTCAACCGTATATTCGCATATATGCGTTTGTAATACTTTATTCACCTCAAATCCACTTAAATCTCGTAAATTCTTGTTACCTTTGATGCCCGGTACAAAATAAAAGTAATACAAAGGAAGATGATTTCAGAAGAATTGAAGAACGACCTAAAGATAAAATGGGATCGGATGAGAGATGGTATGGCGAAGATGGATATGGATGCCTGTTTGCTTACCGTAGATGTAAATCTTTATTATACGACAGGACAAATCTATAGTGGTTATTTTTATTTGCCGGTAGACGGTGAGCCGTGGTTCCTAATCAAGCGACCGAACGGGCTTTCAGGACATCAAGTGGAATACATCCGTAAGCCGGAAGACATCCCACCCTTATTTGCGGAACGAGGGATTAAGATGCCCAAAAAGCTCTTGTTAGAGGCAGATGAGTTGACTTATAATGAATACATCCGTTTAGATAAGGTATTCCAACCGGAGGAGGCCGGTAACGCCACCGCTTTCATGCGAAACCTTCGCCGGGTAAAAACCCCTTGGGAGATCGGGCAATTCCGTATCGCCGCCCGCAAGCACGAGGCTACTTATAGCGAGATCCCGGAATGCTTCCGTCCCGGTATGACAGACTTGGAGTTTCAGTACGAGATCGAGAAACGTATGCGCAAGAACGGCTCGATCGGTCTTTTCCGTGCTTTCGGAGCCAATATGGATATCTATATGGGTAGTATTCTCGCCGGGGAAAACGCCGAGACCCCATCCCCTTTTGATTTCGCTTTGGGCGGAGGCGGCATAGACGCTTCTTGTCCGCTAGGCGCTAACGGTACTTTATTAAAAGAAGGTACCGCTATCATGGTGGATATGGCCGGCAATTATACGGCTTATATGACGGACATGACCCGTGTCTTCTCCGTAGGCCGCCTGACGGAGGAAGCTTATCGGGCGCATCAAGTGGCCCTTACGATACAGCAGGAGGTAGAAAACGCTACCCGTCCGGGAACCGCTTGTTCGGATTTATATAATATAGCGGCGAATATCGCTAAGAAAGAAGGTCTTTCGGCTAACTTTATGGGAACCGAGCAACAGGCTAAATTCGTAGGACATGGCATCGGTATACAGATCAATGAGCTACCCGTGCTTACCCCGCGCTCGAAAGAGGAGCTTTTACCGAATATGGTGTTCGCCTTGGAGCCCAAATTCGTGATCCCGGGTGTCGGTGCCGTGGGTATCGAGAACAGTTTCCTTGTAACGGAGACGGGCGTGGAGAAGTTGACACGGTTCAACGAGGAGATCATCCCACTTGGAAATTAAGATTTAATAGAAGAACTTGTTATACATTATTAAATTAAAGCACATGAAAAAAACATTAGCTTTTCTACTTTTGCTGGCTATTATCATTATGCCGGCCAATGCCATGGAAAAGGAGAACGTGAAGCCTGTCAAGAACGTGATTCTCTTAATCCCGGACGGAACCTCATTGGCGACTATCTCTATCGCCCGTTGGTTGCAATGGTACCAAGATCCCAGCAAACCGAAATTGAACATCGACCCGTATTTGTGCGGAACGGTGCGTACGCATTCTTCTAACGCCCCTATCGGCGACTCCGCTCCTACTACATCATGCTACATGACCGGACAGCCGAGCCGTACGGGTTATGTATCCACTTACCCGGAGAACGACGGTGATAACGATATCTACCCGACCGACCCGGCCCGTGCCTTCCAACCGCTTACCACCGTATTGGAGGCTGGCAAGATGTTGCAGGGCAAAGCTACAGGATTGGTTTTCACTTGCGAATTCCCGCACGCTACCCCGGCGGACTGCTCCGCTCATAGCTACAACCGTGGTAAATACGACTGGATCGCTCCGCAGATGGTTCATAATGATATCAATGTCGTTATCGGTGGCGGAGTGTCTATCCTTACGAAGGATATGGAAGATTATCTATTGGCGAACGGGTATGGCGTATATAGAAACGACCTGCAAGGTATGCGTGCCGACAATAACCAGAAGATGTGGGCTTTATATGGCGATAAGGAAATGGCTTACGATATCGACCGCAATCCGGAAGAGCAACCTTCTATCGAGGAAATGACTCGTAAGGCGATCGACAAATTATCCAAGAACCCGAATGGCTTCTTCTTAATGGTAGAAGGCAGTAAGGTAGACTGGGCCGCTCATGGAAATGACCCGGTAGGTATGGCTACCGATTTCTTGGCATTCGATCGTGCCTGCGGTGCCGCATTGGAGTTCGCACGCAATAATGGCGAGACTGCCGTTGTCATCGTACCCGACCACGGAAACAGCGGTATCAGCTTAGGTAGAAGAGATTGTAAAGGTTACGATAAATTGACGAAAGACCAATTGTTCCACCAATTCTCCCTGTATAAATTGACAGCCGAGGGTTTCGCCAACAAGGTAAACAGCGTTCCTAACTCAGAAGTGCAAAATGTATTCCGCACCTACGCCGGCTTCGAGCTGACTCCGGAAGAGATGAACGCGTTGAACAATTGCAAGGATTATAAGAATAGCCCGATACCGGAAGACCAACGCAAACCGGAAGATAATTCCTCCATGTACAGTGGCTCGTTAACCGGATTGATGGCGCATATCATCACTTCCCGCACTTGCTTCGGTTTCACGACTGGCGGCCATACGGGCGAGGAAGTATTCCTAGCCGCTTACCATCCGCAAGGAACCTTACCCCTAGGTATGAATACGAACATCGAGCTGAATGAGTACTTATGCAATTTGTTCGGATTGACACACGAAAACTTGGAAGATCTTACAAACAAGAACTTCGCACGCCACACGGACGTATTCGAGGATTACACTTGCGAGATCGTCCCTGCCGCCGACGAGAAAGGTTCTCCAACCTTGATCGTTAAGAACAAGAAAGATAAGAAAAAACAGCTAACGATCACCCCGTTCTCCAATATCGTGAAGTCCGGGAAGAAAGGCCAAGATGAGATACGGTTAAACTCTGTCGTCGTTTATGTCGATAAAAATAACACGTTCTATCTTCCGGCAAGTCTAGTTGATTTCTTAAAATAAAATATAAAGCGGAGGCCCTTCGGTCTCCGCTTTTTTTATACATTCGCGTACATAAGACAGAATATACACAACCTATGAAAAGTAAAAGTTTAGTTTCTATCGATCAATGTTCCAAAGAGGACATTCTTCGTATTCTGGATAACGCAAGGAAGTTTGAGGAGAATCCGAACCGGAAATTACTGGAAGGCAAAGTCGCCGCCACCCTGTTCTTCGAGCCCTCTACACGTACGAGACTGAGTTTCGAGACAGCCGTAAACCGTTTAGGTGGACGGGTGATCGGTTTCTCGGACGCTTCCACGACTAGTTCCTCCAAGGGCGAGACCTTGAAAGATACGATCTTGATGGTAAGCAATTACGTGGACTTGATCATTATGAGACATCATCTGGAAGGAGCCGCCCGCTATGCTTCCGAGGTGACGGATGTCCCTATCATCAACGCTGGTGACGGGGCGAACCAACATCCCTCGCAAACCATGCTGGACCTGTATTCCATCCGCAAGACACAAGGCAAGCTGGATAACCTCACCATCACGATGGTCGGCGATTTGAAGTATGGCCGTACGGTTCACTCCTTGATCGTGGGAATGTCTCACTTCCATCCGACCTTCCACTTCGTCGCACCGAACGAGCTGCGCATGCCGGACGAGCAAAAGAACTTCTGCGACAAGCACGGACTCAAATACGAGGAGCATACCGATTTCACGGAAGATATCATCAACCAGACGGATATCCTTTATATGACCCGTGTACAACGTGAGCGTTTCACAGACTTGGAAGAGTATGAGCGGGTAAAGAACGTGTATATCCTGCGTAACGACATGCTGAGAAACAGCCGTGAGAACCTGCGTATCTTACATCCGCTACCCCGTGTGAATGAGATAGCTTACGATGTAGATGACAATCCAAAGGCTTATTACATCCAGCAGGCACGCAACGGGCTGTTCGCACGCCAAGCTATCATTTGCGAAGTTTTAGGTATATCTATCGACGAATAAAAACGAAGTTTTATGTCAGCAGAAAAGAAAAAAGAGTTGCAGGTAGCCGCTTTAGAGAACGGTACCGCCATAGACCATATTCCTCCCAGCCAATTATTCAAGGTAGCCTCTTTACTGGGACTGGAGAAAATGAACAATACGATCACGATCGGCAATAATTTCCATAGCAACAAGATGGGATGCAAGGGTATGATCAAGATCGCCGACAAGTTTTTCGAGGAGGACGAGATCAACCGTATCGCCATGATCGCCCCGAATATTATTTTGAACATTATCCGTGATTATGAGGTTGTAGAGAAGAAGACGGTTACTTTACCCGACGAGCTGATTGGCTTGGTCAAATGTAACAATCCGAAATGTATCACCAATAATGAGCCGATGCTTTCCCGCTTCCACGTGATCGACAAGGAGAAGGGAACCATTAAATGTCATTATTGCGAACGTAAGATTAATAAAGAAGACATAATCATTAGATAATTGAAAATTAAGAATTGAGAATTGAGAATTAGCTTTACGGAATCTTTAATTCTCAATTCTCAACTTTCAATTATAAAAACGCAGTTTTTATTATGAAGCACGATTGGAAACCGGGAACCATGATCTATCCATTGCCTGCCGTAATGGTGAGTTGTGGGAATGAGCCTTCCGAGTACAATATAATAACAGTCGCATGGGTCGGTACGATTTGTACGAATCCGGCGATGTGCTATATATCCGTACGTCCGGAACGATTCTCTTATCCGATCTTGAAGAAGAATATGGAATTCGTCATCAACTTGACGAATCGTGAGCTGGCCTACGCCACGGATTGGTGCGGGGTAAACTCCGGGAAAGACCATCATAAATTCGAGGAGATGAAGCTCACTCCCGGAAAAGCGACTGTCGTTAACGCTCCTACGATAGACGAGTCTCCGCTTTGTATCGAATGCCGGGTAAAAGAGGTAATCGCTCTCGGAAGTCATGATATGTTTATCGCTGATGTCGTAAACGTACAGGCCGACAACCGATATCTAGACCCAGAAACAGGGGCTTTTGATATGCAGAAAGCGGATCTTTTGGCTTACTCGCATGGTAAGTATTACGGGTTAGGTGAATTTGTCGGTAAATTCGGCTGGTCCGTGAAAAAGAAAAAATAACGGTATGAAAAAAGTCTACCTTATAGGAGCGTTGCTATCTTTCGGTCTGTTAGCAGAAGCCCAGAGCTTCATGCGTTTCGAGGACAAAGCATTCAACTTTGGAGCCAAAGTAGGATTCAACGCCACTTTCCCAGTCATAAACTCCCTTTCCATCAATGGGAAGGAAGCGGAGAATATAGACATCGAATATAAGGTAGGTTATCTGGCCGCGGTCTTTTGCCGGGTCAATATCGAACGGTTCTTCCTCCAGCCTAGTTTCTCATGGCATCGTTCTGAGGGAAATATCCGTTTTTCCATACCTCAAAGTTTGCCGGAAAATAATATGATGTCCAATACATCGGCAACTACCGACCTCTTGATGATGAAAACCAGTTCCTTAGAGGTTCCCATAATGGTAGGCTATAACCTAGTGAAGAAAGGGCCTTACGGACTTAGCCTTATGGTCGGCCCCAAATTAAAATACAACTATAAGATCGCCTATACGGTAGAGTCTTCCACCACGCACGTAGAATACGTGAATGACAACACCCCGTTCGGAGTCAATATCGCTACGGGCGTAGGGGTTAGCATCGGACGGCTATTCTTCGACTTTGTCTATGAGTTCGGATTGAATCAAGTGGAATCCGATTTCGAGAAAGTCAACAACCCGGTTCCCGAGATTAATTATGATATCAATATTGACAAGCGAACGAACGTGATGAGTATCTCACTCGGCGTACTCTTCTAAAAAGACATTTTACCCATTTTTCAAGTACTTGACCAAAACCTTATCGATCCGGGCGCCATCCATATCTACGATCTCGAACTCAAAGTCCAGCCACTTTAATTTCTCACCCGTCTTCGGTACACGTTCCAATATCTCTAGGATCAAGCCGCTCAAGGTATTATAATCATGCTCGGCATACAAATCCTCCATGTCGAAATATTCCAAGAAATCATAGAAAGAATATTGGCCGTCCACCAACCAAGTACCATCCTCACGTTGTATGATCTCGGACTCCTCTCCGACTTCCGGTACTTGCCCGATCAAGCCTTCCATGATATCCTTCAAGGTTACGATACCTTGAATGCCTCCGAACTCATCCGTAACGAGTCCATATTTCACGTGTGTCTGCTTGAAAGATTCCAAGGCGTTATATACGCTCTGGTTCTCGGGAACGAACTGTGCCGGGCGAAGTACTTGGTTGATCGAGAAATCCGGTTGGTCGATCCTTCCGAACAAATCTTTCAGATAAACGACTCCTACTATATTATCGAACTTCTCCGAAGCCACGGGATATATATTAAATAAGTTCTCCTCCACTTTCTCCCGAATCTTCTCCGTACTATCCGTCACATCCAGCCAAACCAGCTCGCTACGATGCGTCATGATAGAACCCACGTTACGGTCTCCCAGATTAAAGACCCGCTCTACGATGTCCTGCTCTACCTCTTGCACCTCGCCACCGTCGAAGCCCTCTTTCACGATCGCCTTGATTTCTTCCTCTGTTACCCTATTTTCCTCTTTCGTATCCACGCCCGTCATCTTCACAGCCAACGCCGTACTCTTTGAAAGTAGCCAAACAAAAGGAGAAGATATCAAGGAAAGAAAATTCATGGGTTTAGCAACTAACATAGAGACCTTCTCGGCACACCCCATGCCGATCCGCTTCGGTACCAACTCTCCGAATATAAGTGTAAGATACGTCACGATAATAACGATCGTCGTTTTAGCGATCCCCAACGCATACGGTTCTAGGGCCGGTATTTGCGCTATTATAACAGCGAAATTATGAGCTAACGCCTCGCCAGAGTACAAACCGGTCAAGATACCGATCAAGGTAATTCCGATCTGGATGGTTGAGAGAAACTTATCCGGCTCATTTGCCAGCTTCAAAGCAGTGCCCGCAGATTTATTACCACGTTTCGCTTCGGTTTCCAACCTAGCCTTCCGGGCCGAGACCAAAGCGATTTCCGACATCGCAAGAATTCCATTCAGTAAGATAAGGCCAATAATAATGACTATTTCCATTAATTAATTTATAGTTTGATTATGCTGCGAAGATATATAAATACTTTAATATATAAAACAAGACACCTAAGTGTCTGCGCTTACATTTAACTAAAAAACCTTACGAATCCCTTGCGGTTTCAAAAGAAAGGCGTACTTTTGCATGACAAATACAAAGTGTGATTAGAAATGCTCGATAAAATTAAGGCTCTGCTTCATGAAGTAGAGAATATGAAAGCGGCAAATGCCGAGGAACTAGAAGCTTTACGTATAAAGTATCTCAGCAAAAAAGGCGAGATATCGGCGTTGATGAATGATTTCCGTAATGTGGCGGCTGATCAAAAACGTGAGGTTGGTAAATACTTGAACGAACTGAAGGAAACAACCCAGAGCAAGATCAACGAATTAAAAGAAAGCTTTGAGAATGTACAGACCGCAAACGATGATATTGATTTGACTCGTACGGCTTACCCGATCGAACTAGGCACTCGTCATCCTCTATCACTTGTAAAGAAAGAAATTTGCGATATATTCGGACGGTTAGGATTCAGCATCGCTGAGGGACCGGAAATCGAGGACGACTGGCATGTCTTCTCTTCCTTGAATTTCGCCGAGGACCATCCTGCCCGCGATATGCAAGATACGTTCTTTATCCAGCATAACCCGGATGTATTGCTTCGCACACATACTTCTTCCGTACAGACCCGAGTAATGGAAAAGCAAGAACCGCCTATCCGTATCATCTGTCCGGGACGTGTATATCGTAATGAGGCTATCTCCTATCGTGCTCACTGTTTCTTCCATCAAGTAGAAGCGTTATATGTAGATAAGAACGTCTCATTCGCCGACTTGAAACAAGCCTTGTTGTTCTTCGCCAAGGAAATGTTCAGTCCGGATACAAAAATTCGCTTGCGTCCTTCTTACTTCCCGTTCACGGAGCCATCCGCCGAGATGGACATCTCCTGCAACATTTGTGGAGGTAAGGGTTGCCCCTTCTGTAAAGGAACCGGTTGGGTAGAGATCCTCGGTTGCGGTATGGTAGACCCGAACGTGCTTGAGAACTGCGGTATCGATAGCAAGGTTTATTCAGGCTACGCATTGGGAATGGGTATCGAGCGTATTACCAATTTGAAATACCAAGTAAAAGACTTACGCATGTTCTCGGAAAACGATGTTCGTTTCTTGAGACAGTTTGAGTCGGCCAATTAAATTGAAAACCTAAATCATTTACCATCTCCCCGGGCCTTAACCTAGCCCGGGGGAAACACACTAGGTTAATTATGATAAAGGTTTTTCTTTTAATAATAGGAGGAGCTATCGGATCTGCGCTACGGTTCGGAGTTTCCACGTGGGTGCAACGATCGATGCTTTACTCCTTTCCTTTTGGTATCTTGTCGGTCAATGTGATCGGCTCCTTTTTAATCGGCTTCTGCTGGAGTATAGCGAAAGCCCATAATTTTTCTATCAATACAAGAGCTTTCCTATTCACTGGTCTTTTCGGTGGTTTCACGACTTTCTCTTCTTTCGCTCTCGACACGATGGTACTTATGCGTACCGGAGAATACAAGATGGCACTACTCAATGTACTTGCCAGTAATATCCTTGGTTTGATAGCGGTCTTCCTTGGGATCATACTTGGGAAGAATATCATTACAATGATCAAGTAAATAAATAAAAAAACACGGCACAAGTCAGTCATGACAAGGCCGTGTTATATCGAATAAAGCTGTTTCCAAATTATCTATTTACTAACCTCAAGAATACTTTCTTAGAAAAATAAGAAGGTAAAAACAGAATAAAGAAATACAGATACGAAGCCATCGGGGAGTATCCGAGAACCGTTCTATAAACACTTACATTATACTTCATAAGAGCCCCCTTATTCCTTGAGATCGAATTCGAGTGAATCCGGTAAATCGCCAACGGCTCTTTCAAGCCGTAAGCGACCTCACAACGCCTGAGTATGGTAAGCCATAACCCCCAATCTTGCCGTTTACGTAATTCCGGCATAAATACTTTTCCCACTTTCTCCGTATCATAAACTGCGGTCAGACAGCCAATTCTATTATTACACCGCATAGAGAAATAGGTCTCCCTTCTTTTTCCGATAACAATGCTGGAAATCTTGCTACTCTCGTCGCAAGTCATATACGAGGTATAAGATAAGGCACAATCCTTCTCTCGCATAAAAGCCAACTGTTTCTCCAGCTTTTCCGGGCACCATCGATCATCACTATCGCAAAAAGCGATAAATCGTCCTTTGGCCTCCGAGATAGAGCGATTCCTACAAACACCCGCCCCACAATTCTTTTCTAACCGGAACAACTTAATACGGGAATCCTTTTGAATATACCGCTCTATGATCTCAACAGAACGATCCGTAGAGCAATCGTCAGTAATCAACAGTTCCCAATTAAGATAAGTCTGCGAAAGAATCGACTCAATGGTTCCCGCTATAAAAGACGAAGAATTATAAGAAGGAGTAATAATGGAGACCAAACCGAAATTATCCATAACTATTTTCCGATACATTCATAGGTAAAGCCTAGCTCACCCAATTCCTTCGCATCATAGATATTGCGACCATCCAGCAGCAAAGGTTGCCTCATCACTTTCTTGATCACGGCCCAACTTGGCAAGCGAAACTGTTTCCACTCGGTCAACAACAACAATGCGTCTGCATCGATTACCGCCTCATACATATCCTTCGCGTAAACAACCCGATCAGCAACTCTACGTTTGCACTCGCCTATCGCCACAGGATCAAACACCTTGACCACGGCACCCGCTTTCCGTAAAAGATCAATCATCACCAAAGAGGTAGCCTCACGCATATCATCCGTCTCCGGCTTGAAAGACAAGCCCCAGAGAGCGATCGTTCTCCCCTCCAAAGAGTCAAAATGTTTTCTAAGCTTCGTATAAAGGATCGTCTTCTGACGTTCATTCACCTCCTCCACGGCCTTTAGCACTCCCATCGGATAGCCATTCTTTTCCGCCGTCTTGATAAGAGCCTTCACATCCTTCGGAAAGCAACTGCCTCCATAGCCACATCCCGGATACAAGAATTTATTACCGATTCGACTGTCCGAACCGATCCCCTTCCGGACCATATTCACGTCAGCGCCAACCAACTCGCAAAGATTCGCTATATCATTCATGAACGAGATACGAGTAGCCAACATGGAATTTGCCGCATACTTAATCATCTCCGCCGAGGGAATATCCGTAAAGATCACCCGGAAATTATTCAGGAGAAACGGACGATAGAGCTTGCTCATCATCTCCTTCGCCCTCTCCGACTCCACACCGACCACTACCCGGTCCGGACTCATGAAATCCTTGATGGCCGCACCCTCCTTCAAGAACTCCGGATTCGAGGCCACATCAAAGGGGATATCCATCCCACGTTTACTCAACTCCTCTTGAATCGCAGCCTTTACCTTCCGTGCCGTACCCACGGGAACCGTACTCTTGGTTACCAATACCGTATATTTCTTAATATATTGGCCAAACGTACGAGCGACCTCCAACACATAACGCAGGTCGGCGCTACCATCCTCGTCCGGTGGCGTACCCACGGCGCTAAAAACGATATCCACGTTATCCAGACAAGAGGCCAGATCCGTCGTAAAATGAAGTCTGCCTTCCTTGGAATTACGCAATACCATCTCTTCCAACCCCGGCTCATAAATCGGGATATTCCCCTCCAACAAGCCATTTATTTTCTCCCGGTTGACATCCACGCAAGTGACATCAACCCCCATCTCGGCAAAACAAGTCCCGGACACCAGGCCTACGTAGCCGGTGCCGATAATTGCGATATTCATAAGTTATAAGATTATATATTTCAGGAAATCTATAGAGAAGTCAAGTTTTGGTATACGTATATTACGCATATCAAGCCAAATGATATGCGATATTCAATTGTTAGATTCATAGTTCTATGCCATCCAATTCCACATTCTTGAAAAAAGGAGTACCTTTACGTTTCATCCATTCAGTAAAGGTATATAACTTAGTGCTAAAATATTCGCCAAATTGCCATCCTAGGTCGATTAAAGGATAGGCATAGGTATCAAAATCCGCAGAGGTTATCTTTTCCTTGTCCAACAATATTAGAATATCCCAATCCGATTCATCATGGACATCTCCACGGGCTTGCGAACCAAACAAAAAAACCTTTGTTCCAGCTGGCATCACTTGCTTTATCAAAGCCCTAAGAGAATATAATATATCGTCCTTCCTCATTGTTGTACAAAATAAACATATTATCATACGATCGATCATATTGATTTACAGCCATCGCACGATAGTTACCACCACAAATATACTTACTTTTAGCTAGGCCACAAATATTCTTCTTGATTTTTATCATATAAGACACCTTGCCTACATAGCCGGTACCGACAATGGCATTATATACAACCCCCGTTTTCCAGTACGAGGCGAATCAAAGCATAGGTACTTTCCAGAAGGGGATACTTTGGGATGTAAATCGCAAGCTATATGGCATTTAAAATCTTTCGTTTGAAACTCTTTGGGAGAATAGATACTTAGCAACAAATCCGCACTTTGAGTATTGATATCAGCCTTATAGATTTTTGCCATCCTATATTTATCCGGATAAGTATCCGCCACAAAAGACGTATCCGAGATAAAGGACTGATGACCATCCGAATTCAACACATCCCCTGCTATTATTTGATAATGATCTACATCTTTCATGTCATACAATACATGACAACTGTTACCATTTATAATGCAAGACGCTATCAATTGATTCCTGTTATTCCATACATAATGAGAACCGGACTCTTGAGTAGGTAAGGTAATAAGTCGCCGATCACGCAAATCATAAATCATGATCTTGGTATGCCGCCTCATATAATCCCCATCGGTTGGTATTTTCCGGTATAAGAAAGAAAGATACCGACCGTCTTTCGAGAACTCCGAATGGGTTACAAAATGCATATACCCCTGCCTATAGGATTCATCTTCCATCTGTGCCAACTCAGACAAAGAGATAAGCAACTCTGAAGTATTCTCCTTTAAATCCACCAAGAACAAACCGCTATCTTTAGGTGCCGGATCATCCAATTTCCCTCCATCCCGATAAGGATAACCATACCCGGGCATACAACGCTCCAAGCGCTCATAACTAAAAGAAGAGGCCAAAGATCTTTGCTCATCTTGATAGACCGCATCAATCGAGCAGTCTATTACTTGGTATTCCCCTGTCGATAAATCATGAATCTTAGACACAAGCCGATTCGCTATCGCCGTATTATAAATCATCCGGTTCTTATCCAACCATTGCAGCCTGCATCCTTTATGATAATTCCATGCGTAAGAGGTATCCACCCTATGAAAGTCCTTTATAGAGCCTTGTTCCAAATCAAAATATCCGACATCCAGTCCTTCCGTGGGTAAAGGCATACGCAAATCCAACCTATTTTGATTCGCCAATAGCTTGGTCTCATCAAAAGAAAAAGGCGTGACATCGTGAAATCCGAAAAAGAAGCCTTCCCGATATTGATAGGGAGAGGCGAAATACTCCTTCTTCCTTGGCAGCAAATCAAATATGCCTTGATACATATTCCGCACGAACTGCTTTAAGGCTGGATTTTTACGGACGAGGTTATAGATGGTAGATTCTAGTTTATTCATAAATCAACATGATTATTTTTTCAATTCAGAGACAACTGCCTTAAACTTCCCTGCTTTTGTACGGGGAATCTCATCCACATACTCAAATTTTACCTTTATGGTAGGGCTTATCCATTGAGATATATTTACCAACAATTTCTTCTCCGTAGCCACACTATAGGAATTCCTTCTCACAATACGTAAAATCATTTCACCAAATACTTTTTGGACTACTTGACACTCCTTCACCTCCGACGTATCTTTGAAAATATAATCTAGACGCTGAATGTGAAGCCCCTCTGGTGTAACTATATAGTCTTCATTGCGACCAACAATATCTTCTATAATTTGGCTATGTAATCCACATCCACATTCCCGGTCGGAGAACACTGCCGTATCCCCATTTTGATAACGAATAAAAGGCATACCAAGATTAGCGAACCCGGTAGCCAAAATCTCACCCTGCATCCCACTCTCTGTAGGAACAGCTTGATCCAATTCCATATGACCAATCTCGAAATCCTCGTGATAAACCGAGTGGATACAATGGGTAGCGATAGCGGCTTGCTCAGAAAAACTATACAACTCATGGATTTGGACACCTTTAAAAACAGCCTGTAAGATATTTTTCTGATTCTCGTATAACTTCTCGGCACCCGTGAATATGTGTTTAGGAGGAAAATCCAAAGCCGTACCCACATTCATCAACTCATTCGCAAATGTGGTCATAATAGATGGATAGCCTATGAACATCTCTATACGTTTCAGATTAATCCAATTTACGATATCCCGAATCTTCTGTTCATTCAACTGATGCATATTTATGAAATAACGGTTCAAGGCTCTATCATATCTCCAAAAGGGAGGTCTCGAAGTTGAAATAGGAACAATAGGACGACCGGAGAAATTTATACAAGCTTTTCCGAGATCAAAGCCAAATCTATTTTTATATCTTTGGTCTACCGCCCAATAATAGGCTGCACTATATTTAGTCCAATAGAAGTCCAACGCTTTTCCCGTTGAGCCACTAGTATTAAATAGAATAAGATCTTTTTGAGGAATATTATTGGCAACCAAGCCAAGCCAATTCTCTCGAATTTCCTCTTTCGTCAGAATCGGGAACTTTTGCAAGTCTCCTAATTGTTTAAAATCAGAAGGAGATAAACCAGCATTAGCATATTTCTTTCGATAATAAGGACAGTGATTATAGGCCTGTTCCAATATCTTAAAAATATGTTCTTCTTTGTAAGAACGAATCTGTTCTTTTGACCAACCCTGGGTTGAGTTCAAGAAATCCAATATCTTATAAAAGTCATCGTTGAAACGCTGTCTCTTTAGTTTGTAGCCGTGAAGAGAGACTGCGATATTTTGAAGCCAATAAGGGAGGGAAGAGTAAATAGATATAGTGTTCATTTGTCATTTGTCTTTTGATAATTAGGTAACTCGATATACCCCTTCCAGCCAAAATAAGGAACAAAATCAAAATGCTCCTTCTCTCTCAGTTCATCCAAGCTACCCCTCCAATCTTTAATATCACTAACTATATTTATAGTTTGTGGGTCAATTTCAGATATAGGCATTTCATGCTTTGAGAAAGCCTCATATACCACAGGTAATTTTCTCCAGTCAAAACCCATCAATGTCGTAGCCACAGTATCTACACTAGCGGGATCCTCTCCCGATATATAGACACCACATTCCTTTGGATCTCCTTGCATCGGACCAGCTCCTTCCATGGCAATAACACCATCTATAACTGAATAATAACGTTTTTTTGTTTTCCGAAACGTACCATCCGGATTCCCATATATCAGACAACGATTCAAATCCAGCGTCATTCGCCAAGTGGTATCATTCCCATACCAGTTCCCACTCCGGATTGTATTGCGCGTAGCGCCAAATACCTTCTCCCCCTCTGCACGAAGTATTTGAGCCATCTTAATTCCTATAAATGGAATATTGATTATTATCCTTTTTACGAACTTGGATCCCCATGTCTCGAACTGTCGTTTAAATGATGTATCAGGATAATCATCACCTCCATGTTTAGGAGATCCCCATGTGTGATGGGGCAAATAATTCTTATCAGCCGTTATCCCCACAAAATTCTTAATGCTTAAAGTAACACCTGTTTTTTTATGTGTTTTCATCTTCGGCAAAGAAATCACCACATCTGCCATAATAGGAGTAGCGCAAAGTAAATACTCTTGTATTGTTCCCTGATGATGTTTATTCAACTCCTCATAATTGGAGTCTGCTCCAAAATAATTACCTTCTCCCTTATGCCCATAAAACAAACTGTTCTTTTCTAAATTAAAAAGAACTGTTCCATTTGGGTCACCGGCCAATTTCTTTTTATGCGTGATAATCCCTTTCTCACTTGTCCACTCTTCATTCCGCAAATCAATTATTCGTACCGGCACTCCATACTTAGAGGTACAATCCGAAGCTATTTTTGTTAAGCCTATTTTTTTATCAATCTGCTCAAAAGAGGAATCGGTTTGAGGAGCGTCACAAATATAGACTTCTCCCTTTCCTCCTAATTTCTCACATACATAATTCGCTACATACCGAATCAACTCCGGAGATGTAACAACACATTTCCATTCATTTTTATCCGTTTCTTTTCCCTCTTTCACCAAATTTGGCTTCAATACCACCCGATCTCCCGGACGGATATCCATAAAATCAAGATAAGGAAATTGTTCATTTACATATACGTTCATATTCATTACGAATTAATATTCATCTACACAAGGATTGATACAATTGATTGTAACGATTCCCCATAACGGATACATCATATTTTTCACTCCGTTGTTTACATTTTTCAGAAACACTTTTATAGAATAATTGATCTTCCATCAACAGCCTTATTTTAGCCGCTAAATCTTTCTCATTATGAGGCTCAAAAAGAAGTCCTGCACCTTCTACTATATTCGACAGACCTTCCACATCCGAAGCGATAACAGGTTTTCCCGCAGCCATACCTTCTACTGCCGCTAAACCAAAACCTTCAAAATTGGATGACATAACAACAATATCTGATGCCTTCAAGATAGAAATAGCATCCTCCCTTACACTCAAAAATAAAATTCGTTTCGATAGATTGTAATATTGAGCAAGTTTTTGATACTCATCTAACAAGGGGCCATCTCCGACAAACAGAACATAAAAATCATCTGGTAAAAGAGCTAAAGCCTTTATAAGAGTCTTTTGATCTTTTTGTGGATAAAACCGACCTATTTGGACTATCAATTTTGCTTGAGAGGAAAGATTCAATTGTTCTCGGCCAATAATCTCACATTGCCGAATATTTTTTACATTAACACCATTGTTAATCACAAAAAACTGATACTTATTCCCTAGATACGATTTAAAAAATAGAGAAACTCCCTCTGAAATAGCAACAATTGCATCATATTTAGAATAAATAAATCTCTCTATAGGCTTCAATATCTTAAAAGACTGCCTATTGTTAAACGTACTATGTTCTGTCAATACCAATTTACAAGAAGCTGAAGAGAAATACTTTGCTAATGCCACCCAATAAAGAGCGGGAAACAGATGCACATGAACAATATCAAACTCTTTAATTATCTTTCTTAATTGAAAAAAGAATTTAGGATTATATAAAGAGTACCTTCTATTCTCTAAATAAATAACCTCACATCCCAACTTCTTTAAATCCTTTTCGTAAGAAGGAGACATTATAGACAAAGAAACAACCGTCACTAAGTTACCATGAGTAATTTGATAATCTACTAAATCTTTTACGATCTTTGCGGCACCATTTCCCCGCCACAATTGAGGGATAACATGAAGGATTCTCATTTTTAATTTTCTCTTTCTAGTTTAGCATACAAATCCATATAGCACTTCACGATAACAGGTAATTTAAATCGCTCAATATTTTCAAGTCCTCTCTTGATGAGATCATCACGATAATGATGATTTTTAATAAGTTTCATGACTCCATTCCTTATACTCTCTATACTATATGGATCCACCAACAAAGCAGCATCACCTGCTATTTCTTTCATAGGTTCCAAATCGGAAGTGAACACCACTCTCCCGACTGCTTGCCCTTCTATAATAGGCATTCCAAAGCCCTCATATAATGAAGGAAAAGAAACTATGTCACAATTCATATATTCATCTAATATTTCTTGATTAGACAAATCACACTTATAGACATATCTAATAGAATAAAAACGAAGCATATCCTCTATATCTTTTCTATATTTTCCCACAATATGCAATTCACAATTAATTCCTTTTAATGCAGGTATCAATCGTTCTAGATTTTTATTTTCAGCAGTTCCTATATGTAGAATAATCGGACAACCCTCATTAAATAGTTTAAATTTATAGTTATAATTTGTATCTAATGGATTATATATGATATGTATCTTATCTTTAAAACGAGGAAAATACGAAATAAGCTTCTCTCTCACCTCATTTGATATGCAAGTCACGTACGAAGCCTTTCTCATGGGAAGATAAAACCAAAGCCATTTAAAGATCATTTTTTTCAGCCCATGTTCAAAATCAAGAAATCTCGTATCATGAATGGTTAATACGACCTTTCCCTTACATAAAAGGATCGCATAATGCGTATCTCCCGTCAAATGAGTAATGCTATTACATAATCTTTTTACATAAAGAATGTTACGCAATAAATTACTAACACAAACTCTCGCATAGGGTAAGAAAATATTCTTAACAAGGACATTCTCCTTACGCAATCCGCTTTCCACAGTATTGAACACATGTTCTATACTATAATTTAAACCGGATTTTCTATAAACAAAAAATACATCTTTCATTAAAAACAAAATTGATAGGGAATAAATGGATTATAGCGACCGACTGAGTAATAATCAATACCTTTATAAAGCATACCAATAAAATAAACAAAGATCATTATTAGCATTATTATTTTTACACCTTTACCTTTATAACCATAAACCACATAAGAGACAATGAATACCTCATATATTGTGAAGTAGTTAGTACCTCTTGACACGATTATCTGAAAATCAGTTCCATTGAATATTGTATAAATAAGCAAAGATAAAAAGTAAAGGTTAAAGGAAAGCAACAATAACCCTTCTCGTTCTTTCTTCAATAGAGGATACGCAAGAAACAACCAAAGTGATTTCCGTGCTATTCCTAAAAAAGAAGCATTTACGCCTGTAGATTCTATTTCAGTATAGCCCATCAATCGTGTATCATCCCCTGATACATATGGTACTATCTCCCCAAAATATTTATCTATTACATCAAAGACAGATAGTCCGATACAAACAACCAGTAAAAGAACATAATATTTAGTCTTCAACTTGCTGTTCAAAAAATAAGCGACAGCAAATATCAATATAGACAAATGAAACGGGCAAGCCAATAATATAGACAAATAAAAAAAAATCCATTGACGGTTCAATATAAACCGAATACTATAAATACTGATAGCCAATGAGATCAATTGACGATTCATCCCTAATACGGGCAATAATGTGCAATAAAGACAAAAAAGAGTAAGTAAGGGATCTGGCGAATATTTCCTTATAGTGGGAAAGATTAATCCCCACACGATCACCGCTTCACAAAGCAAGAATACGTTATAATCTATCGTAAGTCCCCTTATCAGCTGATTAAACAAAACATATCCCGGCTCGAACTGTTCCCATTCATCCCATAAGCAATTTAAAAAGAACCGATAATAGTTTCCCCAATCCGTTCCCGTCTCCCACCGAAGGCCATCATGTAATACAAACAGGAAAAAAATGAATGTAAATAAAATATATCCAATCTTACGATTTGCCTTAAAATCGAGCCAAGAGCAACTATAAAGGAACAGTACCATAAATATATAGACAGCCATACTTGTCAAATTTTAGCTGCCTCATTCAATACATATTCAACCAAACTATCATAACTATAATGTTCCACAAAATGATTGTATATTAAGTTTGACAAGTCATATCTATCTTGTGAGTGATCTAGGTAATAGTTTATCTTTTCCACCGCATCGTCAATTGTCCGAAATGATACGAGCTCCGGATCTATCGGTAGAAGATCTTTCAATATCGGACGATAATCACACAGCTGGAAAGCACCGGATCCATTAATCTCAAAGAACTTATTATTCACAGATTCAATTTCCGCATAATGCAAATTATTAAATACGATCTTAGCTCCATATAATATACGAGCTTTTTCCTCTCCTACTATATATTTCCCTTGGAAACAATCATCTAGCTCTGAAGAGAAATAGGCTCCTTTTTTACCGTACAAAGCCAAGTGTACTCCTCGTTTTTTCAAGATAGAAAGCATTCTAGTCCGATATGGGTACATATTACCAAACGCCAGTACATCTATATTCTCTTCCTGTTCGCATGTCAATTTATCTCGCTTAGGCCGTTTATGGATACGTGTATTAAATGCCTCATTATACAACCTAACATTCAACTTCATGTTATCCCGCATGAATCTCATCATATAAGGATCTTTAGTAAAATAGAGGTCATAAGGTTCTACAAATAATTGCAGACGTTCAAGAGTTGTTAGTTGATCTGGATTTATATGGATAATATGGATTCTATTAAGCTTTATTATACGTACTAATTCCGGATGGATAAACCGATAAACCCCTATCACCAGATCCGGATCACGACGAAGAACACTATCAAGTACCCTATTAAACACACTCCGATCATAAGTTTCCGAGTATCTTCTGGCTAATGTATCAAATGTACGTAACCACTTATTAGTACTAACAGAAGAAGAGTAAATATCCACAATCGAACACGAATGCCCCTGTTGATTGAATGTTTCATTCAAGTTATATTCCAAAGAATCAAACGATTTCGATCCAACAATTACTATTTTCATATTTAGATAATTTTATACATACAAATATTTATTGTATTATCCTATAAACAACTTCTTTAAAGAATCGATATATACTTCTTAATTGAACATTAATATGTGTTTTATATATATAAATAATCATTTGCTTAAAAAATAACAATAGATCGATCTTTATAAGAGCTAAAACAAACCATAATGTATAATTATAATATTCTATTTTATTTATATCATAAAGAAAATCATTCACTTTATATCCAACCTTTATTCTTGATAAAAGATATTCCTTATTTAGAGAATACTGAAGAGATCCATATCTTACATTTCTTATATATACAATATAGTTGCAGATATCAATTTCTTTTGCTACATAGCCAACATTAACACTAAACCAAACATCATTTGAAGCGACAACTTCCTCAAATTTAATACTATACCTTTCTATCATACTAACTTTTACCATTTTTGCCCATGGCGAATAGCACCTATATCTTAAAGTATCACTTCTTTTCTTATAAAGGTCTTCTTCTAGATTAGTAACACACAACCCATCTTCTAAATCTTCTCCTGTTATTAAATCTATCGTTTTATATGGAATGTAAATTACGTCCATTACAGAATTCTCATAATCATCAAATAATCTATTTACATTTTCAGAAAAATAATCATCTGCATCAGAGAATAGCAACCATTTACCTTTTACATATTTTATACCTGTATTTCGGGCATATCCTGCACCTTTTCCTTCTTTTGTAAAAATAACTTCAACATTAGATCTATTTAAACCAGGAAACTTATCAAAATCTACAATATTAGGATCACTATTATCATCTACTACAATAATCTGTACATCCTCTCTATTGGGAATCGAATCCAAGCAACGTTGAAGTAAATTAGGAATATTTTTATGTGGAATAATTATTGAGTAATTTATCATTACATTAAAAAATTAAATTAATAAAAAACAGTAGCATTTATATTCTCTTTTTGAATCCCAACAGCTCTAAGCACCAATTCCTATAAATCAGCGTTACAAAGCAAAAAAACTCTACCGAAACGACCATCACCGTCATCGTATAAAGATTTACGTGTTGTGTAAGTAAAAGCAAAGTGATTCCTGTCATAAAAAATAAGCAATTATTCACCATCACACGCATATAAATAGCCGAATATCCAAACGGAACGAGGCGATTTCCTCCCATAAAACTATTGAAGGAAACTAAGATCACAGAAATACCCAGTAATCGTATAATAACAGAAGTCTCCTCCATATATTGCCCGATAAAAAGATACACAATCCAATCACTACAAAGACACACACATATATATGCCAAAAGCACAGCTCCTGCGACCAAAAACATCACACGATTAACAAATCTAATATTACGTTCACGAGCTATCCTTGGGAAAACTGCTTGTGCCATCATTGAAATAGGGAGCTTCAAACATTGTATCACCTTATCAGCCATATCATAGATAGATACTTCTGACATACCAAGAATAGAACCTATCACTAATTTGTTTATATTCACGTAGATTTGAGTAGATAAACCCGAAACAAACAATGGAAGACTCTCCTTATAAGCTAATTTCAAATCTCTTATTGATATTATTGACAACCTTATCTTCTCTTTTCCTAATACGATATATAAAGATAGGCTACCTGCCAATATAGTGCCAATACCATTCAAGAGCGGCACCAACAAATAATCCTCCTGATTATGGATAAACAAGAATATAGCGACCACGAACAGCAAACGGGCCGACAAGTTTACGATCGCAATATATTTCATCTTCTCAATTCCTTGGAAGAACCAAATAGGTAACAAAAGCTCATTAAATGTCAATAAAAAAGTAAGGGCATAGACCCAATAATGATCCTTAAAAAACGGGACTATACTTATAACCGAAAAATATACGATCAAACAAATCAACCAAAGGATAAACTTACACAAATAAGTGGATGATACAATCTGAGATAGCCTCTCCTTATTCCCTTTATAAACCGCTACATTCTTCGCTCCGGACATATTAAATCCAAAGTTTATAACCAATGATACATAAGCTATAATCGTTTGAGCGAATACGATCACTCCATACAAATCCAAACCTATGATCCGTAATAAATAAGGATAGGTCAATAATGGGAATAAGATCGTAAAAACTTGCAATATGCTCAAGTAGGAAAAATTAGCCAGTACGGTCTTATTCCTACTCAGTTTCTCTCGTAAAGACATGATTTGTAAAGTGAATCTGTAGGTATACAAATATAAGAGTGAGTTCCATTTGGAACCTACCTATATTTAGATATTCAAATTTTATCGGTTATTCCTATTATCGTTTTATAGCTGCGGCTCTTTCATATAACGTGATCCACCTTTAGCGTTTTCAATTGATCTTCCACCCCTCGATCGTCCTCTTCTCCGTACTGAAATTAATCCCCACCTTCACCACTGGCAGGCCGTAAAGTGCGAAACGTTCGGGGTAATCCTTCAAATTGATTTGCTCCATGGCAGCCTCGGCGCTTTGGTCCAATTTCAGCTCGATCACGTAAAGCGTGGAAGGTGTGCGGAGCACCATGTCCACACGGCCTTGCGGCGTACGGACCTCCACATCGACATAATTACCGATCAGCGTGAAAATGACATAGAGCAATTGCTGGTAATGGCCTTCGTAATGCGTGTTATCGCAATAGGGGATCGTGGAGAGATAGGTGCGCATCAAGCGCAACGCACCATCCATGTCACCGTTGTAGATCATCTCCGCCATTTCCGCCACCATCGTATTCAACTCGGCAGGACGTTGCACATAGTTGGGCAACAGGCTGCGCATCAAGCCGATCCGGACCTCTTTATTCGGGATATCGAGCTTATAAAGACCGGAAAACGCCGAGTAGCCCTTGATCGTGATATAACCGCTTTGATAAAGTAATGGCGTGATGCTCGTCATCCGTTCCGTTGGTGCGTCAAAATCAGCCGCCACACATTTACGATTACCTATTTCTTGCGGGATCACGTGGTACTTACGCAGCATCTCGACCAAGTAGGTCGGCGTACCGCTACCGAACCAGTAGGAGTCGATCCGGCCATCGGCCAATGCGTTCAACAAACCGAACGGATTGTATATATCGGGCGACGGCCACGTGAAATGATAACCGTCGTAATTCTGTTTCAAGACTTCCAAAGCCTCTTCCGGAGTAACGCCGAGGTTGCCGGCCAAACGGTCGATGCCCTCACCCATCTGTTCTCGCATCTCCTCTTCCGTGATACCGCAGATCGATCCATACTCGGGGAGCATACTGATATTCTTGATATTATTCAGCTCGCTGAAGATACTCAACTGGGAAAATTTCGTGATGCCGGTCAGGAAGACGAAACGCAGGTAGGGGTCGCATGCCTTCAGTGGGCTGTAGAAATTGCGCATCACGTTGCGCAACACGGGCAGATTCTTCTCCTCATGCACCACATCCAGCAAAGGAGCGTCGTACTCATCGATCAAGACAACCACCTTTTGCCCGGTCTGCTCGAAGGCACGTTTGATAAGACTCTCCAAGCGGTCATTCACCATAAGCGCATTCTCATCACGCCCATAAACGGACTCCCACTCTGACAAACGACGCCCCAAATAATGTTCCAAGCCCTCCCGATCCAGGTGCTTGCCGAGGCTCATATCGAAATGAAGCACCGGATAACTCGTCCATTCCTTCTCCAATTTCTCGATAGCCAAGCCCTCGAACAGCTCCTTCCGGCCCTCAAAATAGCTGCGGAGCGTGGAGGTCAGCAAGGACTTACCGAAGCGACGAGGACGGCTCAAGAAGATATAACTCGACGCTCCATGCGTCATACGGTACACCAACTCAGTCTTGTCCACGTACACATAATTACCCTCCCGTAATTTCGAGAATGTCTGGATACCTATAGGATATAATCGTCGTTGCTCCATAGCCGTGAAGATTTATGATTTTATACTACAAATATAACACATTTCCGGCAAACCATCAACCATCAACCATCAATCACAAATCCCCCCTCTCTTTCTCCACCCTCTCCCGCACCCTCCCCGATAGCGGATAACTCTGTTCCAGTATCCGGCTGCGGGAAGATCGGAGTTCATTTCGCTCGGGCTCACGCTCCTTCTCCGGGAAATGGAAGGACACCAAGTGGAGGAAGGTGGCGTAGACACGGTCTAGTGATTCCAGCCGCAGACTACCATCCGGATGGCTTGGACTCAACTTCGACAGTGTGTGGCGGCTGATACCCAAGAACACGGAAGCGTCTCGCACGGAGGACAGACCCCAACGATCCAAGATGAGGTATACCTCGAAGGACGCCACACGAATCCAAGGGTTCAGATCCGAGCTTTGCGGTTCGATCATTACGTCTCAAGGGGGAAATCTCTCCATGGTGAAACGCTAAAACCTTGAAGAAACATTAAAATAGGTTATAATACTCTTAAATTGGCGCACCCATGAGTGCGCCACCCACAAATTCAAAGGCTATATCTTTACCTGCGATCCGAAGCGAAAGCCTTGGATCATCATTGTTTAAACCTTATTAAAAACAAACACAATGGAAGAATCCATCATGTCTTTTTACAACGCTCCGATTACCAATCAAGTGCCAAACGGAGTGGTCAGTATCATCCAATTGCATGCCTACGTCAGCACCAATGAATGGCTACGGGAACGGACGGACCGCACACGTGTCGCACTGGACGACGAGAAACGGTTCAGGCAGTTGAAGCAAAGCCTGCTGCCCTATGTCACGCCCGCCGGGGTATTCTCCTACCGAAAGGAGGACCGGTTGCTTTTTCCCTCGGGTGAACTGGTTATCGATATCGATCATCTCGCCTCGCCCAAGGAGGCTTGTACGTGGCGAGACACGCTGTTCGCCGATGAGCGGCTACGCCCCGACCTCGCCTTCATCAGCCCCAGTAACACAGGCGTAAAGCTCTTCGTGCCTTATCGTTTGTCCGTTACCGCCACGATCGAGTGGGCCTTCGACGAGGCACGACGATCGGCTTGGGAATACCTTGAGTGGAGATACGGACTGAAAGCCGATACCTCAAACGCCGACCTGTCAAGGGCTTGCTTCCTCTGCCACGACTCTTCAGCCAAGCTGAGAAATCGTGGCAATTGAAAATTGAGAATTGAAAATTGAAAATTATATATTACCATGAACACTATTCAAGATTTAGAGCGGCTCGTGGCCGCTATCGAGAAACAGGGGGCGAACGTCGCTCCCACCTATCAAGAGTATATGCCGCTGGCCTTCGCTATCGCCAACGATTGCGGCGAGGCGGGACGGTCGTTGTTCCATCGCATCTGCCGTATCTCGGAAAAGTATGTGTCCGACGAGGCGGACAGACTCTTCGACCACGCCCTCAAAGGGGGTAACGGGCGAAACGGAATCGGGTCTGTCTATCACTGGGCAGAGACCGCTGGCGTGAAACTCGACAAACAACTGGCCGGTACCGCCCGGAGCTACGCCGGGAAACAACCCGAAACTTGCGAACTTGCAAACTTGCAGCCCTCTCATCCTCTCACACACACCTGCGCACATGAGGCGTACATTAATATGCCCGTCTTCGGAAACTATGATTGGCCCCCTTTCTTGAACCAGCTCATCGACTGCGGTGACTCCCCGGCGCAACGGGATATCCTGCTGCTAGGTGCCGTCACCGTACTAGGCGCTACCCTCAACAAGCACTTGCGCATACTCTACGGACGTAAATACCATTATCCCTGCCTGCAAACCTTCATCGTGGCACCTCCCGCCTCGGGAAAAGGGGCGCTCACTTGGGTACGCCACCTAGCCGAACCGATCCACGAGGCAATGATGGAGGAATTCAAATCCCTACGCAAGGAATACCGGCTGGAGAAGGCACGCTGGGGTTCCCTAGGCAAGGAGCGGGCGAAAACCCCTGAGCCGGAAGAGCCAAGGCCTAAGATGTTCCTGATCGCCGGCGATAATTCCGGAACGGGCGTATTGGAGAATCTGATAGAGGCGGACGGCGTGGGGCTGATCTGCGAGACTGAGGCGGATACCGTCAGCACTGCTATCGGCACGGATTACGGCCATTGGAGCGATACCTTGCGCAAATGCTACGATCATGACCGACTAGCCTTTAACCGGCGTATGAATCATGAGTATCTGGAATGTATGAAATCTTTTCTCAGTGTCTTGTTAAGCGGGACACCGGCACAGGTGAAACCGCTCATTCCCTCGGCCGAGAACGGATTGTTCTCACGCCAGATGTTTTACTATATGCCCTCCATCACCGAATGGGTAAACCAGTTCGACCTGTCCGATGAGGATTATGATTCCCGGTTCACCGGATGGGGCAAACAGTGGAAGACGTTCATCGAGTGGCTCGGCGCTTCCGTGAATCTCATTCAGCTCAAGCTGTCCGAAGAGCAAAAAATCCGTTTCAACGAACGTTTCGCACAACTTTTCGGCCATGCGGGTTTCACGCATGGGGGAGCCATGAGAAGCACCGTGGCACGTATCGCCATCAACATCTGCCGAATCCTAAGCGTGGTGGCCCTGCTACGAGCCACGGAAAAACTCCTCCCGCCACACAAAACAATTTTCAATTCTCAATTCTCCATTTTCAAATGCCCCGGTCTCTCCCCTTCCGATGACATACCGGAAGAGAATGTCCGAGACGGTATCGTACCGAAACTGGACCTGACAGCGACAGAGGCTGATTTCGAGGCCGTGCTCAACCTCACCGAGCCTCTTTACCGGCACGCTTGCCATATCCTGTCTATCCTGCCCGCTACCGACGTGCAACAACGGGAACCTACTCCTCAAGAGGCGCTATTCGATGCCCTCCCCCTCGCCTTCAACCGCCAAGAGGCGCTTCATGAGGCAAAGAGGATCGGCATGGGTACCGATACCCTAGATTCTCACTTACGGCGTATGCTGGAAAAGGGCGTGATCCAAAAGAACGCACGGGGTGAATATATATTCACGGCCAAACAACGCCAGACACCCCAATCCCCTTTATAATGTACATGTATGTGTGTGAGGTATGGAACCGACCGCAAGTTTGCAAGTTCGCAAGTTTCATTTTCCCAGATTCATAATCCATAAACAATAAATCAAATGTCCTTACCATTAAGAAAGTCCGCATTGGCAGCATCCTATTTCCCGGAACTGGCCTCCCATCAAGCCTGTAACCGTCTACGCCGCTGGATCATCCGATGCACGGAGCTGTACGACAAGCTGCGGGAGACAGGCTACCGTCCCGAGCAACGTATATTCACGCCACGACAGGTGGGGTTGATCATCCACTACCTCGGAGAACCGTAAATTAGTTGACAGGTGACAAGTGACAGTTGCGCACGGCGGTGAATTAACTGCCACTTGTCAACTATCAACTAGAACGCCCATCCAAGGCTCCTTATAATGCCCATTCAAAGAGGCTTACAATGCCTATCCAAAGAACCTTACGATGGGCAGCGTAGTCCGGCGGCCATTGGTTACCATTATTCATTGTTAATTATTCATTATTCATTCCCTAAGGTATCACCCGGCATCACCGCCCCTTACGGCGGAACCTATCTTTGTAACGTTGATCAACAAACAATTAATTTTCTATTATCAACTTTTAATTTTCTATTACCATGCCACAAGCATTTCAAGCACGAAAGTTTTTTATCCCCAAGACGGATCCCAAGCAGGAGGTGTACAAGCCGGTTCCCTATTATTTCGGTACCCTGTCCACGCAAGACGCGGCCGATCAGATCGCCGAGGAGTCGTCGCTCACGAAGGGTGACGTATTGAACGTGTTGGACCGCTACCAGCGGTATGTCATCAAGAACCTGCAGAAAGGCTACAAGGTGGAGCTGCTGGGGTTCGGAACCGTCTATAACCGCTTCGTCACGGAGAAGGGGGTAGCGACCGCCCCCGAGGTCAAGGCTACGCACATAAGGACTATCGTGCCGGGATTCTCGCCTTCCTATACCATACTGAACGGAGCACGACGGTACTCGCTGCTGGGCGAGAAGACTTCGTTGCTCAAGGTGACGATACTCGGGACGCCGGTGGAGGAAGGGGGCGGTTCCGATTCTGAGTCGCCTGATGAGATCTGATGTGTCACTTTTGGCTTGACCCAAAAGTAACCAAAAGGTCAAGGCTGACGCTGACGGGCTACTTCGAGACCTACGCTCGCTGTCGCATCCCAACTCGCTACGCTCAAACAGGGATGCTCCGGGCGCTCGCTACGGTCTCTTCGCTTGACGCCCGTCCGCTGAGGCCGTCCGAAGGAAAGCGAAGCTTTCCTCTTATATCAGCCGGGATTCCTAATTCATAACTCATAATTTAAAATTCATAATTCATGAAAAAGTCCGTATGGAGTACCATTATCAAAGTGATCATCGCCGTAGCTACCGCCATCGCGGGAGCACTTGGCATCCAATCCTGTATTCTCTAATTTTCAATTTTCAATTATCAATTTTCAATTATCATGGGTAAGGCTTATTGTTTCTACCAGAATTACAGGGAGGTCAGACTCCTTGTAATTCATTGCTCGGCCACACGATATGACAGGGATTTTCCTGTGGAGGCGCTCCGTTCATCGCACAAGGCACGGGGATTCGCCGATATCGGCTATCATTTCTATATCACACGGGACGGGAAATTACACCGCTGCCGGCCGGTCAACCAGATCGGGGCGCACGCAGCCGGATGGAACGACAAAAGTATCGGTATATGTTACGAGGGAGGACTCGACGAACAGGGCCGTCCGGCCGATACCCGGACCTACGCCCAGCGCTGTACCTTGATGGATCTGCTACGGCAATTACGAAGGGACTACCCGGAGGCACGTATTCTAGGGCATTACCAGCTTAGCCCCTATATAAAGAAGTCTTGCCCTTGCTTTGACGCAAGGAAGGAGTATGAAACCTTATGAAAGCCATACTATGCCTCCACAAAAAATAGTCGTCATTCATCTATTGGATATAAATTATTCTTTACTAATTCATAGAAGGCTTGAACTAAAACATTACGTTTCGAATTATTTTTATTTAAATAAATAGAAACGTAAAGCAGGTAATCATCTATTTGGGTGGAAGCATCGTATTTTATGATGCTTCCATCATTATAAACAGAATACCATTTAGAGAACAACAATCTGCGCTTTTTTTCTTTGCCATCTAAATTATCACAAACCATTATCATCGCATGGTCGTTCCTTGAGAAGAATATCCGTAATAACGAGACTATGGTCATCGCTATACGATTATCTATCGAATGAGGTCTATCCGACTCCGGCTCTATATTAAAAGTATAGACATTATCAAATGTCGGATGGTATATTGAAAAATCTATAAAATAAGCATGATAAACAATGCCATGCTTAGTCTTAAATGAATAATTCCAATCACTTTCCTCTACTATATCATAAGGGAGTGGCAAACTTGATTCCACGTTGTCGTGCTATTTCTTTTATATCACCTCCCTTTTGAATACATTCTCGAATAATTCGTTTGTCTTCCAATATCTTTTGAAAGACAGACACTGGTCTCATTTCTTTTTTTTTGTTATCCATAGAGGTTTCGTTTTTTATGTTATTAGGCAAAGATAGCTATATTATCTTACAAACAAAGTTTTACCACAAGATATTACAGAAATATCAGAATTTCTTACCGAACGCTATATTCAAGAAGGTCTTCACCAATATCTTGAAATCGAACAGCCAAGAGCGATGCTCCAGATAGAACAGGTCGTAACGCAAGCGGCGGAGCATCTTATCGACCGTGTCCGTATACCCATTGTAGAGCGTGGCGTAAGAGGTCACCCCCGGACGGATCTGGTAGAGGTAACGGTAACGGGGATCACGCTCCATGATCTGGTCGATATAGAACTGGCGCTCCGGACGGGGACCGATAAAGGACATGTCGCCCACAAAAACATTCCATAACTGGGGCAACTCGTCCAAGTGATGTACCCGAAGGAATTTTCCGACACGGGTCATCCGGGGATCTGCCCCACCCTTGTAAAGGGCCGGACCGAATTTCTCAGCGTCCAGACGCATACTACGGAACTTATAGATGTTGAACGGGCGACCGAAACGACCGATACGCTCTTGCCTAAAGATCGCCGGGCCTCCATCCTCCCGTTTTACGGCGATATAACAAAGTAAAAACAGCGGGGAGAATACGATCAAGGCCAAAAACGCCAGCGCACAATCCCCTATACGTTTTACATTACGTTGGAACATACCCATCCCATCCGGGATGAATCGCTCCGGTTCCGCTCCCTCACTTTTTCCGAATGGTGTAGTTTTCTTTTTTTCAGCACTCATACTCTCTCACTTAATAAAGGTAGTCCCTCCACCTCGCCGGCGTGCCATTCACGGTAGTCTGCCAAGGAAAATCCGGGGACGGTCAATAGCTTGTAATCCGACTCGTCTCTTCTCAAGATATGTTTGCGGGCGTACGAGCGGAGCGAGCGATCCGTAACGGACACCATCACGATCGGGAACGGGTAGGCGTACAGGCGCAACGGCATGGTCTCGCTATCCGGAAATGCACGATACAACTGATAGGCCGAACACTCAAAAGCCACCCAGTAAGCCCCCGTACAATACAGGTGTATTGAGTTTTGGTTCGCACGCTCACGATCCATGATCTCTGTCAAATGCTCACGCAACAGGTTCATCAACCGGAGGCCGGAAGGAACCTCGCACGTCTCTCTCTCTTTTCTCATATCTTTCATTTATCGCTATGCGCAATTTTTACTTATCAACTGATCCCGTGTCCGAGCCAACGGTCGTAATCACGTAAACGACGTATCAACACGGACTTGCTCTTCTTGGGCAAGGCCTCCTCCATCCAAGGATCAACCAACTCGTGCGCCATGCGCTGATAGAGGCTGCTGTCCGTACAGCCGTACAGCGTGACCAGCAACAAGGCACGGGATTGCCCCGCTTTTATCACTGGGAGCATGCTGCGCATCGTGGAGCGCAAACGATCGAACTCATCCGACTCGCCCAAAAGCAGATAGGCAGGAAGGAGCAAAGAGTAAAGCTTGCAACGGATCACGTCGGTCTCAGCACGGAGAGAGGCGTAGCCACGCAGGACCTCACGGGCCAGACAGGCATCCTCCTCCACTACGCTGCCGGACGAATGGTAACGCCCCAAGGCATCGTGCAAGCCTTCCGACAGACGGTCGTTGTCCAAATGGGTATAGACGTGCTTGCCCCCCGTGTTCAACTCGATCAACTCATACTCCCCAGCTCTCACCTCGAACAAGGGAACCCACATGCAATCGAGGATACGCACCATCACGTCCTTATGGCCACCGCCCGGCTGTACCACCACCTCCGCCTCCATGTCGGCAAACGGGCCGGAGGTGATACGCACACGGTCGCCTTTCAACAGGTGGCCGCTATCAGGCACGTACACCGGAAGCTCGTTGGAGTAAGACGCCGCGACCCAACGTAAGGTCTCCATCTCACGATCCGAGAGGTAGGGAAAGTAAGACTGTCCACCCGAGGAAACCCGGGGTAGGAAATTGTACAGGGGAAGCGTACGCTTCAGACTAAAGATCTCGTTCTCCGAGGCGTGGATGAACACGTAGTTGTACAGCAGGGGCCGTTTCGTGTTGACCATCTTGCCGCCCACCTTCCTCGCCTCGACATACGAGGGGGAGAAATACTCGAACAAGGCCTCCCCACGACGCTCGCGGCGGGAAAGCTCAACGTCCAGTCCCTTCGAGGGGCTGATCTTGTCACGCCCGCCACCGGCGGTAGGAAGCGTGAGCACGTACCAGCGGACAGCCTCTTGATCACGTCGCTTACGAACATGCGCCATGAACCTATCCGAGCACTTGCCTGTCAATATATCCATCTCTATGATTATCTTTTCTAGTGGTTATCCCATGGCCCGAAAACAGACCCCATGGCAATTCAGAGCCCTACCAAGAATCATTTATATCATCTTGATAAACAGCGTTTTATATTTTCAAATATGGCATTACTGAAAATTACCATCTCTCGAAATCTTAGGCTACTTGGAGAGTAGCGTAAAAAGGTAGGAGAATGGTTATTACCCGGTTGTAGAGACGGGGCATGCCCCGTCTCCCACCGTCTGGGAGTAATTTTAAATACCATTTTGAAGGGATGAGACGGGGCACGCCCCATCTCTACAGGGATACACACAGGTTATGAGACATGGCGGAATGATACCGAAAACAAGGAGTCGTTTCGCCCGCATCACCGTGTCTATACGTCTAGGAAAAAATGGAAAAATCAAAGAATAGAGAGGGTCAAACACCAATAATGAACAAACAAGCGGATCTATTCGCTTGTTTTTAGCTATTTTTTATTACATTTGCGCCGTGAAAGAATACGCTACTCTCCAAGTAGCCTCACCCCGCTTGAGATTCATAATTATAGACACCGCCAAAGCAGGCGCTATTAACCTCCGTCATTTTCCCTAAAGAGAAACTCCTTAAATAAATTTGTGTTGTCTTAATAGATTTATGCCCCAATAGTTCGCTGATCATTTCAATCGGGACATTTTGTTCTTTTAATGTCATGGCAAAAGAATGGCGAATCGTATAAGAGGTGACATCCGAGGTAATTCCCGCAAATTCTTTCAACGCTTTTAAATTCCGGTTAAATCGAAATAGTGCCGCATTGTATTCGAGGTATTCCTCACGCCCCTCTCTGGTGCCACTCAGAAAGGGAAATAAATATCCGGAATCTCGCACTTTCTCTCCTGACAATTCCTTATACATTGTCTCGGCTGTCTCCAAGATCTCCAGTCTCATCGGTGTCCCGGTCTTCTGACGGTTGTAATCTAATATACCGTTTTTGATATTACCGGTCTTCAAGTGAGCAAAGTCAACGAAAGACATACCCCCAAACAGAAACATCAAGCAAAGCGCCAACTGTGTCTTTCTCTGCTTCCCATCCTCCACCGGGACTGTCATCAGACGGTGTAAATCCTCGATAGGCAAGGACTTCTTACGCTTACTTTCCACACCCGTAAAAATCCCCTTGAATAAAGTGGGAATAAATTCCGCCTTACCGTTCTCCACCGCTTTGTTATAGATACAACGCAAACGCCGCATATAAGTGGAAATCGTATTGCGCATACAGCCGTTCTCCAATAAATAAGCCTCGTACCGGCGAAGATTATCCTTATTAATAGCCGAGTAAGCTATACAGTCGGTTCCGCTATACCTTATAAAGGAGTTCAATGCGTCTTGATAACTCTTAGCCGAGGAATATCGCTTTTCTCGATTCAACTGGGCTATATACTCCCTCATACCTTCTACAAATCCTTTCTCATCCATATCCCTATTTTAAATACTGTTTTGTAAATGAATGAACAAATGTATTTAAAAAGAGATCCCCTTTACCCTATCTCACGAATGAGAATAGTAAAGGGGGAAGACTAAAGTTATTTCTTCAATTTTATCTCGATAACACCATTACGACCTTTCTCTCCAAATTTAGCGATCGCCTCGTTTCCTTTGTACACATTCATAGACGCAATACGATCGGGATTCAAATTGTCCATCCTCTCTTTAGATGATTCCACTCCATCGATGTAAACAATACCGGAGAAAGAGGATTTTACCTTTGATGCCTCCTTAGCAGCCTTCTCATTGATATCTATGGCTTTCATGGCCTCCTCTATGGTTCGATTGATCTCCGGTTGGATCTTCTCCATTTCGGCGGCAATAGTCTCATCTATCTTGGCTGCCTCTATCGCCGCTTGCACAGCCTTGTCGATCTCAGCTTGGTGTTTCGCCATTTCCGCAGAAACTATCTCGTCGATATTCGCCGCTTTCACAGCCTCTTCAACCGCCTTGTCAATCTCCGGCTGGTATTTCTCCATCACGGCCGAGACCTTTTCCGGTATCGCTTGCATATCTTTTTCAGAAACGACCGAATCCCTTGCGAGGGTCTCAACCTCTACATTTCTTTTAGGCTCTTTTTTTTCCTGAACCGGAATAATTTCGCTAATTTTGACACTCGAAATCTTCTCCAATTCGTGAGAGATTTCCGGACGGGCAAAGGCTACCACCGTTAAGGCTGCCAACGGGAGTACATACAGATACTTCAACCGTGCCCATGGACTTGATTTTTGTTTTAACATCATAGCTATTCGCTTTTTAAGTGAACTGTGATTAAAGCTGTTGGCCATAGAAGTGAAGCGCTGTGCACCAACAGCTTTTTTGATTAATAATAATTGATATCTTTTTGCGTCGACGCCTTGATTTAATACGCTCTCGTCGGCCTCGTATTCATGGATATTTTGTAATTCCTGCCTCAACAACCAGACAGATGGGTTGAACCAATGGAACAGGATACAAATCTCGGAGATCAGCAGATCAATGGAATGACGGGCTTTTATATGCGCCATCTCATGCGTCATGATCTCTATCCCACTTTCCTCAAAATCCTTCCGGCTTATTACGATCGTTCGCATCCAACTGAACGGGACGACTGGTTGGTCCGTAAGAATCAGATGGATTCCGTCCACCAGCTTCGGTGTACCTTGTCTCATCAACCGAAACAAGGCATAAAATGAATATGCGAATTGACAAAGCGTTAATATCCCTCCAATTATATAGGCTATCACCATAACTCGTAACCATACAGGTTGGCTAGCGGATTCTGCCGACGTTCTCATGGAAACCGCCGCTAGCAAATTCTCCAAATCCATGACCGGACGCTGAATGGCCGTCGCTTCCTCCAAAGTAATCTCACAAAATGGGATGATAACCGAAAGCATGATCAAGCTTAATAAAGCGATCCGGTTGAAACGATGGAAGGTATCACGGCTCAACAATAGCTTATAAAACAGATAAAATATCGTCAAGCACACGGATGATTTAAGGATATATACAAAGAAGATTCCCATATTCGTTCTTATTTACGATTCCCTTGTTCTACATCATCTATTAGTTTTCGCAGATCATCCACAGAGATATCCTCTTCCTTGATCAGCGTAGAGACAACCCCCAGATAAGAATTATTGAAATACTTAGCGATCACATTTTTCAACGTACCGTTGCTATACTCCTTTTCTGTTAAGACCGCATAATATTGATAGCTATTCCCGAAATTCTTATGGGCGAGGAAACCTTTCTCCTCCAAGCCTCGGACAATCGTAGAAAGGGTATTGAAATGAGGTTTAGGCTCCTCGTAATATTCAAGTAGCTCCTTCACGAACAATGGGCCTTTCTGCCAGAACCAGCCCATGATTTCTTCTTCTTTCGCCGTAAGTCGTTTCATAACCTTATCTTGTTTGCGACAAAGTAACTAAAACTTTTAGTTACCAAACTAATTCGTATAGTTAATAAACTAAAAGAGATAGTTTATTCATTGATCCAATCAAAAAAGCCGCCCCGGGAATGTCCGGGACGGCCTTTATTATATCCAGATGTTTGAATGATTAGGCGACAGGAATCGTTCCGCCAATCAAGATCACAACCAATAAGGCCAAGATAGCGTATAACTCAGGGAATACGGCCATTACCATCGTAGCACCGAATACGTTGTGTCCGGCACCAACACCAGCGATACCATTCGCGCAAACTTGAGCTTGGCGGATTGAAGAGTAAAAACCAGCGAAACCTAACACTAAACCAGCGCCGAAAACAGCCGTAGCGGCCAACATGGAAATATCAGCGACCAAGAACTTCTGCATCATAAAGTAGCCCACGAATCCATACAAACCCTGTGAAGAAGGCAACGCACTTAAAGCGATGTACGTACCCAGAGCATCCGGATTTTTCTTCATCGCACCTACCACCGCATTACCTGCGATCGTAACACCATAACTACTGCCGATAAAAGTTAAACCTGTCATCAACGCAATACCTACATAAGCTAATAAAATTGGTTCCATAATAAAATGTGTTTTTAAATTATTCTTTTATTGTTTTATTTTCTCGTTTAATTGTTATGCTTTTCTGAATGGCTCATAAGCCTTACCTCCACCTTCGAACTCTGCGTTCTTGTAATATTCCACGAAGATCAAACGAAGCGGGTGTACCAAGGAGCTGATCGTACAAAGAGCGATATTGATGGAGTGACCCACTAACAAGATCAACAACATACAGATCGCACGTGCCACGATATTCATACCGTCTGTCATCGTAACCGCCAACGTATTAAATACGCCACCCAAGATGGAACCGGTCAGACCGATAGCGAACAAACGAATGTATGATAACGTATCCCCCAGCAATCCGGAGGCCATATTGTACGTGTTCCAAAGTCCGGTACCAAAGTTCAAGAATACGTTCTTGCCCGGTGTATTGTACAGATAAGCGACAACCAGACCCAAGATGGCGATTCCGTAACATACCATAACGACAGCGTTCGGCAAGTGAACGTTCAACATTGGAAGTCCGAACGCCAATGCCAAGGATATGATCACGAACACCCAAGCGAACGGAGCGATACTGTGTTTCGTTCCTTTCTGTATCTTGATCTTGTAAGCAGCGACACATTTACCGAATATGATCTGTACCAAACCGATGACAATAGAGAATGTCATCAAGTTGTCGCTATTCACAAAGTAGTTCTTGATCTTTGACAAAGCCGGGATATCCGCCAAGGCCACTCCGAAGAAAGATCCCGTACAAGTACCCACCAATAAGGCGGCGAAACCTAAATACTGGAACAAGGTCAAATAAGGTTTGAAGTCCGGGTTCACCTTCTTCTTCAAGATCGTACAAGCGATCATGACCAACAAACCGTATCCGCCATCGCCGAAACAAAGTCCGAAGAACAGCATAAAGAACGGGGCGAACAACGGGGTCGGATCAAGTTCACCGTAATTAGGCAAGGAGAACATCTTCGTGATAGGCTCGTACAGCTTACTGAATTTATTATTCCGTAACTTGATAGGCACCTTATCCCCATCCTCGATCTCTAATTGCTGGAAGAAATAACCTTGCTTATCCAGCTCGTGCTCCAAGGCCGGAGCGTTTTCCGTCGGCACCCAACCTTCCAACAACATGAGCTTATCACCCGCTTGCCGGTCTGTCTGCACTAACGCATTAGAAAGATTAAACTCGTCCTGCAGGTTCTTATCGAATTCCTCCAACGTTTTATAATCCTCCACGGCACGATGTTTCAGCTCATCCTCCACATTCTGGATATCCTTGGTACGTTGATCCAGACGAGCACGCAACTTCGCCAATCCTTGAACCGGCATCTTCGGACGTTCAGCGTCTATATCGATCAAGGTACCTTCCTTGGTAATCGTGATAAAATACGTCACCGATTGGAAGTTATTGATCAGAATGGCGTTATACAGCACACCCCATTCCGGCTCGTACTTAGCGGTAGGACAGGTAAAGAACGTAACATCGTATCCCGCTCTTTTCAGACGGTTGATATTCTGATAACTGAACTCACCCCATATTTCCATATAAGCCAGATCCTTCTCGATCGATTGCTTGGAAGCGATCAATTGCGCTTTCTTATCTTGCAATTCCTCTATCTTACGCACCAACTTCAAGCCTTCCTCTTTCGTCAACTCACGGGCCGGGGCAAACTTAACGTCTTTCTCCGCCGCATGGAGGTTCTTAAAGTAACGCATCAGCGTATTGATCTGTTTACGCTCAGCCAGAAGCTCTTGCAACCTCTCGTTATCCATCACGGAGTTTGTCTCCTTGATATGGACGACACCTAAGTCACGAAGCATAGAAAGGAACGTATCATACTCCTTATGGTACACCATAAAGGCATATTTACTCATCTTTACTATCATACCTCGGCCTCCTCTTTTTCTTCTTTTGCCTTACGTTTCTCCTGATTGGCTCTCATGATCTTCTGTGAGGACTTAGAAAGACTCTCCTCGTCTTCCATAAACCGTTTCACCTTACGGATCGCATCCTTATAACCCGGAATCTGTACCTTCTCAAACAGGTTCACCTTCTGAGTGGTCTTTTTCCTAGCATGCTCCAACAACTCCAGCTTCATGCCCGAGAACTCCGCCTCGATACCGGTACGAGCCAGCTTTTTCAGCAACTCGATACCATCCGTATACCATGCGGGGGCATTAAAGAGACTATAGTGTCCGATCTCGAACTTGATCTCGTCCAATAACGGGACGATCACGCCGGCGATCTTCTTCGTGGAGAGTGTAACGTCCTTCACGGAGATCAGCTCCGGATTGAACTCGTTCCACAAAGCCACCATATTCTCGTAACTCTGAATCTCTCGTTCTAGCTGAAGTTCCAATTTATTCACTTCGTCCTTGGTCCGCTTCACCTCGATACGCAGGGCGCTCTCCTTGCTCTTGATCGTAGGCAGGGAGCGTTCACGCATCTTCAGTTGCTTTTCCAATTGCTGAAGAGAGGTTTTATTATATTGAAACTTTATTGCCATGTTTATTTAATTTACTTCCAGTACTTATCAACCAATCCTTGTTTGATATTTACCTCTTCCGGGCTGAAATATCTAGCGAACAATCCCCAAGCTACGTCCAGCATCTCCGTCGTATCCAAGTTTACGTCGATAGCCAACAGCTTAGAAGAATAATCCTTGGCGAAAGACAAGGTACGGTTGTCGTAGTCGGTCAAGTCGAAACCATTCTCCAGCTTGGTCTTAGCGTTGGCGGCATCGGCATACAAACGTACGGCGGCGTTCATTACCTGTGGATGATCCTCACGGGTCTTCTTTCCGGTTACCAGCTGTTTCAAACGAGACAAGCTTCGGAACGGATCGACGATGACCTTACCCACATCGCTATCACGACGCAAATACAACTGACCTTCCGTGATATAACCCGTATTATCAGGTACGGCATGCGTGATATCACCACCGGATAAGGTCGTTACGGCGATAATCGTGATGGAACCTCCCGCCGGGAATTGAACGGCTTTCTCGTAAATCTTCGCCAAATCCGAATACAAGGAACCCGGCATAGAGTCCTTAGACGGGATCTGGTCCATACGGTTTGATACGATCGCCAAGGCATCGGCGTAGTTGGTCATATCGGTAAGCAATACCAAGACCTTCTCGTTCTTCTCCACGGCGAAATACTCAGCGGCGCTCAACGCCATATCCGGGATCAAGATACGCTCTACGGACGGGTCCTCGGTCGTGTTGATAAAACTAACGATACGGTCTAGGGCACCGGCGTTACTAAATGTATTCTTAAAGAACAGGTAGTCGTCGTTCGTCATACCCATACCTCCCAAGATAATCTTATCGGACTTCGCACGCAAGGCTACCATCGCCATAACTTGGTTGAAAGGCTGGTCGGGATCGGCGAAGAACGGGATCTTCTGACCGGTTACCAAGGTATTATTCAAGTCGATACCGGCAATACCCGTAGCGATTAATTCAGAGGGTTGTTTACGACGTACCGGGTTCACGGACGGACCACCGATCTCGACCTCACGTCCCTCGGGGATCGGGCCGCCATCGATAGGCTCGCCATAAGCGTTGAAGAAACGTCCGGCTAACTGGTCACCTACTTTCAAGGAAGGGGCCTTCCCCATGAATACCACCTCGGCATTCGTACGGATACCTTCCGTTCCGGAGAATACCTGCAACGTCACCTCGTCGCCGATAATCTTTACCACCTGAGCCAGCTTTCCGTCTACAGAGGCCAACTCATCATACCCAACTCCCGTTGCTTTCAGCGAACAGGTAGCTTTTGTGATCTGGGTAATCTTCGTATATATTTTTTGAAATGCTTTTGTTGCCATAACTCTTTTAATTTTCGATTCTCTCCTTCAAAAGTTCATCCAGTTCCGTATTAAACTTCTTGAATTGGTCACTCTCATATTCCGAATAGTTCATCTGCTTAAAGATGTTGATCATCTTCTTAAAGTAGTCCATAACCTCAAGGAAGTTATCAAACTTAAACTCTGAACGGCAAACATTTACGACTCTATCCAGCATGAATTCCTGACGTTGCAACGGAGTAACCGCATCGATGGCATCGAAAGCATCCTGTTGCAAGATCACGAAGTCGATCAACTCGGACTTCCAGAATGTAACGTGATACTCGACAGGCACACCATCATCACCCAAGATATTGATTTGCTCGGAGATCTCCTTACCACGCAACATACGGGTCTTGATCTCGTTTACTTTCTCGATCCATTCCGGGGAGATATGTTTAGCGATGTATTCCTGAAACTCTGGATACTCGATATACTTGGAATAACTCTCGATCGGGTTTACAGCCGGATAACGTTTACGGTCGGCACGCTCCTGCTCCAAAGCATAGAAACAACGGGCCACCTTCTTCGTATTCTCGGTCACCGGCTCCTTCAAGTTACCACCGGCTGGCGATACCGTACCGATGAAAGTGACGGAGCCTGTAGCGTTGTTATTCAAATGAACGAATCCCGCACGAGCGTAGAAGTTCGCCACGATAGCGGACAAGTCCATCGGGAAGGCATCCGGTCCGGGCAACTCCTCCAAACGGTTGGACATCTCACGCAAAGCCTGTGCCCAGCGGGAAGTAGAGTCGGCCATCAACAGAACCTTCAAGCCCATGCTGCGATAATACTCGGCGATGGTCATCGCCGTATATACGGATGCCTCACGAGCGGCTACCGGCATGTTGGATGTATTGGCGATAATGATCGTACGTTCCATCAATTTACGTCCCGTATGCGGGTCTACCAATTCCGGGAACTCCGTAAATACCTCCACTACTTCATTCGCACGCTCACCGCAGGCGGCGATAATCACGATATCCGCTTCCGCTTGTTTAGAGATAGCGTGCTGAAGCACCGTCTTGCCCGTACCGAACGGACCGGGGATAAATCCGGTACCACCCTCAACGATCGGGTTCACGGTATCGATCGTACGAACGCCCGTCTCCAGCAATTTGAATGGACGGGGCTTTTCCTTATAACAAGTGATAGCTTTCTTTACCGGCCATTTCTGGATCATCGTCACGTTTACGTCCGTGCCATTTTCGTCCGTAAGGATAGCCATCGTATCATTGATGGTATATTGTCCGGCTGGAACCACCGATTTCACAGTATAAGATCCCTCGAACTTAAAGGGGACCATAATCTTATGAGGTTGGAAATTCTCGTCCACCTCTCCCAGCCAATCACCGGCGCTCACGGTATCGCCCGCTTTAGCCAGAGGCTTGAAATCCCACTTCTTATCATTGTCCAACGCAAACGTATAATCGCCACGTTTCAAGAATACACCTTCCATCTTGTCCAAGTCATTCTGTAAACCGTCATAGTTGCGGGACAACATACCCGGACCCAGCGTAACTTCCAACATATGCCCTTGGAATTCAGCCTCGTCACCGACACGCATACCACGTGTGCTCTCAAATACTTGTACAAAGGCATTCTTACCTATCACCTTGATTACTTCCGACATCAGCTTCACGCCTCCGACAGAAATGTAACAGATCTCATTCTGAGAAACCGGACCATCCACCTCTACGGTTACTAGGTTGGATACGATTCCTTTTACAATTCCTTTCGTAGCCATAATTTATTTTATATTGTTTCTTTTAAATTCTTCCAACGCATTCTCACTACCCATCTTCATGGCGCCTACCAATTCACGGAAAGTCTTCTCGCCTCTCGCCTTATCCAAGGTTACCCAGCGCTCTATCATCTCCAATTTCAATAAATAAGCGAATACACTCTCTATGTCGAACGTCTTGAAGAAGGTATTATCGTCCAGCCATTTCCATTTCAAAAGATCGATTTTCTTCTCACGAACGATCAGATCGGTCTCTTCGGCGATGCGTTGTAACTCTGGCAAATATTCCACGGAATCGCCCAAGCCGAAATCACGGGCGTTCGACGTACGGATATTTTCCGCTATCTCATTATGCCCCACGATATAATTGGCCTTATCAAATCCATATTTACGGCAAGTGATCGCAGTAAGAACATTGTTGATATTCAAGTTAAGCTCGAACCAATCGGCCACGAACTTATTCCCACATTTCATGGCATATTCATAATATAACGCAGCCAAGCGGTCTTCCCATGATATATATTCTTTCTCACTTTTGGTGTCCTTAGCCTCTTCGGCTAGATACAGTTTAAAAAAGTCCACGAAATAAGGCGGGAGATTATCATTTTTGGGAATTTTTTCCTCATCCTTCAACGCTTTATATAAAGTATTGAACTCATCATACGTTATTCTTCCTCTTTGATCCGGATCGGAGTCCGGTCTTTTAGCGTGAGCCAGCAGATTTATATTATCATATTTCAAATAAAATAAATCAATCAGCTTTTTATCCTTAGAAGATAGCATATCCTCTATTTCCGTCCGGAACTCACAGACCGAATAGGCTAGTTTACTATCATCCAACGCTATGTTAGGAAGTCCGGAGATTAAGTAGTAATACTTACTCATATCAGAACAGCATTTCTACTAATTGCGGACGCAAGAACTCTTTAAAGAACTCGATGAACTCGTCTTCGCCAAACGTCACTTTATAAGACCCATCCGCCGGGATAATAGAGAAAGACGCTTTCTTTCCGCTTACCTTCTCGATCTTATACCCTTTCTCTAGCAAGCCTTTGGCATTGGCCTCAAAATACGCCTTCAAGCCATCGGAATCAGAAGCTTGGATAGTCAAGAACTCATTAGCGGGCCAGCTTTTCACAAGCTCAAGGATCACTTTCTGCATATAGGCGGGATCCATCAACGCCGCTTTCACATTCGAACTAGCGATATCACCAGTGATAAGGTTTGTCACCTCGCTCTTTAATGCCTCGACAGACTGGGTGGCGAACAATTTCAATTCGGCTTCCGTATTCTTCTTCAACTCGGCAGCTTGTTTCTCAGCAGCCGCTACGATACGTTTCGCTTCCGCTTCCGCATCTTTAAGAATCGTATCCTTTTGAGCATTGGCCTCGGCGATTATACGCCCCGCTTCTTCGTTCCCCTTCTCTACACCTTCCTTGTAGATCTTGTCTGTTAGTTCCTGAATCTTTGTATCCATTTCCTATTATGTATTTGAATTGTATTTTTCAATAGTAAACGCCCACAAAGTTATTATTTTTCGCGGATTAACATCAAAATAAGTGTGAAATCAAGCTAAAAAATAACACTAGTCAAGTAAAATTCTATTTACATTCGTCTATATTGTATTTTTGTTCGTCTATTTGTATCTTTGTGAGTCAAAATACAAAATTAACATGTTTACGATTAGAAAAGCGACTATTGATGATCGTTCTCTTATTCATGATCTTGCCTCACGCATTTGGGAGAACACGTATGGAAAGATACTTTCTAAAGAGCAATTGGATTATATGTTCGATATGATGTACGCTCCGGATAACATTCTTAAACAAATGGAAGAGTTACATCATCAATATTTTATTATATTGGCGGACGATATGCCGGCAGGCTATTTATCCATAGAGAAAACAGGTGAAAACACGTACAATTTTCAAAAGATCTATTCCCTACCGGAAATGCATGGCACGGGAATCGGGCGTTTTATCATCGAACAAGGTATTAATTATTTGAAGGAGGTACATACCGGGCCTTTCACTATAGAATTATACGTAAACCGTTACAATCCCGCCATAGGCTTCTACAGACATATGGGATTACGGGAAATAGGCACACGGGACCATCATATAGGAAACGGCTATTTCATGAACGATTATATCATGAGCATGGAAGTGGAGAATAAATAGACAGTCATCCCCTATTCATATATTTATATATAGAATAGGGGATGATGATTGTCAACGGGTCTTCCCTCTTTTCGGATTACGAGGTTTCTCTAGGATTCGTACACTACTAACTTTTACAGAGTAAATAACAGCGATCCTATCATTCTTCGGATTCTCAATCGCAAGTTGAGAGTTCCAGATTTTCTTTTCTTGTTTTTTATCCATAACGCTACAATTTAATAGTTCATATTTAATAAGTCAAACCTTGACTGTCTTTTTCTCTTTTCCTTCCGCTATCTCAACCAGATAAACCCCGGCGCAAATACAGATAATGGCGAACGTCTGTGTCCAACTGAAACGGTCTTGCCCGATCAATAGGGATGTAATCGTTGCCACGATCAAGATCAGATAGCCATAAATAGCCACCAACGTAGTTTTCAAATACTTCAATCCGATAGGAATCAACAGATAACTAATTACCGTAGGGAAAATAAGCACAAACATCAATACGGCAAAAGGCCACCAATGAAATGGCTCCGAGAATAAAGGAGCATGAAAGCCCTCTATCGGCAAAATCAATAGACTGGAAAAAGCGGCGCCCGTGAATGTATATCGAAGCATCGTCATCGTCCCTACTTTTTGTAAGATCCGCTGGCTTAATACCAGATACACGGCATAAAACACGGAGCTAGCCAGACATAGCATATTTCCATTAAAAGCGTCCGCCGCTAAATCGTCGCTTTGCTGGGTCAAGATGCAAACCAAGGCCCCAGATAAACCAATCAAGATACCGAGTATTTTCATCCAAGTAGCCTTTTCCTTATAAAAGAATACCATAATCAAAAATACCCAGATCGGTTGCAAGCTCGTGAAAATAGAACTCGAGACCGGCGTTGTCTTGCTAAGCCCCACTAAATAAAGAAACATAAAACCATAGATACCGATAGCGCCTAGTAAGAATAGCCACACCTTATCTTTCGTCGTAGAAACCTCCGGTTTCATAAACCAGCCGATCACCCAAAACGCCACGGCCGCAAACACGCATCGGAAAGAAGCGCCCGTCAACGGGCTCATCCATAAGGGAAGCAAGTATTTCAAGGCGTTCATATTCAATCCACTGAAAGTTTTTGAGACCACCATGCTAATATTAGCTTCTGTTTTCTTATTTTTCACTGTCTATCATTTTTTAGTTTTATATTCGTAAATCAAATTTTATCGTTGAAAAGGAACGAGTCTCGTTTTACATAAGCCCAGATCGTAGCGACCAGCGCAATACAGAGGTTAAAAATAAACGCGAATTGCTGGCTCTTGACATGGAGTATAGACTGGAAGAAATCGATAATAAACGGACAAAGTAATATCGCCAAATAATTCATCGCCATCACGAAAGCTAATGCCAATGTAACTTTCTCAGGAATGGCCGTACGAGTCGTTTTATCATAAGCGATTGGCTGGATAACACCATATCCAAAACCGATAAAAATACATCCCAATCCAATTAGCCATTCCGTACGAGATATCAAAATCAAGGCCATCCCTAAAGCGATCGCCAATAGACTGACAAATTTTGTCTTTTGCTTAAATAAATCAACGATCTGATTCAAGATAAAACCGGGAGCCATAATAGCCAAGAAAAACAATGAAATCATTAATCCGGAATTACCGCTTGTAAACTTATATTCCTTCATTAAAAACGGTAAGTTAAAGCTGACTATAATCACTAAATACGTAGCCAATCCATAAAAACACATGATTTGTACCAGATGCTTTATATCCACACCATATTTACCCGGAACCGTGACGGGATCTGCCGCAACAGGGGCTTTCACTTCTGATTTCGATACGATCGCCGGCTCATTCTCCATACTCCTTTTCAAGTATACGGAAAGTACGATGGAAATCAAGGGCAATAGATAAACGGCAAACGGTAAATGCCAATTCACCTCCGCCAGATATCCCGTTAAGATCGTGGCTAATACCAACGTTACATTTGTAATAGCAGAACTTAAACCAAATTGCTTCGTCCGGTATTTCCCGATAAAGAAACGAGAAATCAAACCGGTCGATAAGGGTACGATCAAGCCAGATCCGATTCCCATTAAGGCGCTCACCGCTATCAACTGCCACATCTTATTAGAGAGTAAGTATAGAATACCACTTAGGGCAAAGATCACTAAGCCTAATTGCAATAGACGTATCTCATTTACTTTCTCCGTTAATTTACCCGACAATATAATAAATGGAATTATCAATAACGATGGCAAAGAGGAAAGCATCTGAATATCCAGTTCCGTAGAATGAGGAAAAATAACGGAAAGTTTCCCTAATATCGGAGAAACCGCTAAACCCGGTAATGCATTTAAAGCGGAGATAGACCATATCCCTACCAGAGTTATAAGGGGAATTGTGCCCCGGCCTGTCTGTATTCTCATAAAGATTTAGTTTTACGTTTTTATCTAATCAAAACAAACATTTTATGTGAAAGTTCATTATTTTCGCTCTTTCCAAGAGGACTGGACTTGTATCGCTAATAAACCCCAAATAATGTAAATCCAAAAAACATTCCAATCCATAATCTGTTTTGGCATAAACGCTCAGTGGAAGCAGTATTCCATTGACTCAAATCATTTTATTAACAAAAAAACTAAAGAAAAATGAAAGACTCAAATTTCAGAAATGGCGATGCCAAAACAGCGATTTTTGGCTCAGAAGTGATGTTGACACCCTCTCCAGTAGATAAGATTCCTGATGGCCCTACAACCCCGGAGATCGCTTATCAAATGGTTAAAGACGAGACTTTCGCACAAACACAGCCTCGCTTGAACCTAGCTACATTCGTTACTACGTATATGGACGAGTACGCGACAAAATTGATGAACGAAGCTATCAACATCAACTATATTGACGAAACAGAGTATCCGAGAATCGCTGTTATGAACGCCAAATGTATTAATATCATGGCGAGTCTTTGGAATTCTCCCGAGCAAGAAAAATGGAAAACCGGAGCCTTGGCTATCGGTTCTTCAGAGGCTTGTATGCTAGGTGGTGTAGCCGCTTGGTTACGTTGGCGCAAAAAGAGACAAGCACAAGGTAAACCAACTGACAAGCCTAATTTCGTGATCTCTACTGGCTTCCAAGTCGTATGGGAGAAATTCGCCCAGCTATGGCAAATCGAAATGCGTGAAGTTCCCTTGACTTTAGACAAGACGACACTTGATCCGGAAGAAGCGCTTAAGATGTGTGACGAGAACACGATTTGTATCGTTCCTATCCAAGGTGTAACATGGACAGGACTGAACGATGACGTAGAAGCCTTGGACAAAGCGCTCGACGCATACAATGCCAAGACCGGTTATGATATACCTATCCACGTAGATGCCGCCAGCGGTGGTTTTATCCTTCCGTTCTTAAGCCCGGAGACAAAATGGGACTTCCGTTTGAAATGGGTTCTTTCTATCAGCACATCCGGACATAAATTCGGATTGGTTTACCCGGGATTGGGTTGGGTTGTTTGGAAAGACAAGAAATATTTGCCGGAAGAAATGGCATTCAGCGTAAACTATCTTGGAGCGAATATCACTCAGGTTGGTTTGAACTTCTCTCGTCCTGCCGCACAAATCCTCGGACAATACTATCAGTTTATCCGTCTCGGATTCGAGGGCTACAAACAAATCCAATATAACAGTATGGAAATCACGAAATACATCCACCAAGAAATCGGTAAGATGGCCCCATTCGTTAATTACAGCAACGAGGTTGTGAATCCATTGTTTATTTGGTACATGAAACCGGATTACGCTAAGAACGCCAAATGGACACTTTACGATTTGCAAGATAAATTGCAACAAAGCGGTTGGATGGTTCCAGCGTATACACTACCGAAGAAGCTGGATAACTACGTGGTTATGCGTGTCGTAGTTCGTCAAGGTTTCAGCCGTGATATGGCCGATATGTTATTAGGTGATATCAAGAACGCTGTAGCTGCATTGGAGAAACTTGAATATCCGACTCCTACTCGCATCGCTCAAGACAAGAACGTTCCGGTTAAGGGTAAGGTATTTACTCACACCGCAATGAGCAACGCTAAGAAATAAAAACAAAATTCATCAAGGCGTGCATGAAAGGGCTATCAGTGTTTTCATACACGCCTTCTTTAATCCAATTCATATATGGACAAAAAAATAACGATCGCCCAAATTAAGGAAGTAGCTCAACAGGCTTACGATCTTTACAAGACAAATACGGATGGTAAGAATGCCGATTACATTCCTTATCTGGCGAATATCAATAAAAATCTATTCGGAATCAGTATTTGCCTTTTAAACGGACAAACCATCGAGGTGGGAGATTCCGAATATCGTTTCGGCATTGAATCCGTATCGAAAGTACACACCGCTATCTTGGTACTGCGCCAATACGGAGCGAAAGAATTATTGGAAAAGATTGGTGCCGACGCTACCGGATTGCCATTTAACTCCATCATCGCTATCTTATTGGAAAACGACCATCCTTCTACCCCATTGGTAAATGCCGGCGCTATCACGGCTTGTAGTATGGTGAAGCCTGTCGGTGATTCCAAACAGAAGTGGGATGCTATCGTAGCCAATATCACGGATTTATGCGGAAGCGCACCGCAGTTGATCGACGAACTCTACAAATCCGAGTCCGCAACGAACTTCAATAACCGCTCCATCGCTTGGTTGCTAAAGAATTACAATCGCATTTATGACGATCCGGATATGTCTTTGGATCTGTATACCCGTCAATGTTCTTTGGGTATCACGGCTAAGCAACTATCTGTCGCTGCCGCTACGGTCGCAAATTTAGGTCTTAATCCTGTGACAAAGAAACAAGTATTCAATGCAGAGTTATCTCCGAAGATCACTTCCATGATCTCTACCGTAGGTTTTTATGAACACACCGGTGATTGGTTGTACACTTCCGGTATTCCCGCAAAAACTGGTGTAGGCGGTGGTGTCATGGGTGTACTTCCCGGACAATTCGGTATTTCCGCATTCGCTCCTCCTATTGACCAAGCTGGTAACTCTGTAAAGGCACAGCTTGCTATTAAGTATGTAATGAATAAACTCGGATTGAACGTGTTCAACGGTCACCGTGTGACGATCGTTGACTAATAGACTGAATCAGTCTAAACGAGAAGTAGTATAGAAAAAGTGTTTCATTACGATGGGCAGTTATACCATCTAAATGAAACACTTTATTTTTTGTATCAATAAAAATCGGATCAATTCTCCGACACGACCCAAGCCGAATCGTATACTTCCGTATTCGGGGTCTTATAATACATATCCTTTTCTTGAGGAATGCTTAATTTATAGGTCTTCCCACCTGTCACCAACTTACGATCACGAAGCCAAGGATTAAAACGTTTCAAGTCCGCATAAGTGATCCCATGCTCTTTAGCGAAGGCCGACAGATTCTGTATATCTTGGCTTACAGCCACGTCTACGGTAGGGATCGGCTTATACAGGTCACGGGCACGAAGCACAAAACCGTACTTCGACGGATTCTCGAAAATTTGTTTGATCGCCATGATTCGATAAATATAACGGGTAGTCTCCTCCACCAGCCAGAGATCAAAGGAGGAATCCGCATCTTGTTTGACCAGCTCACCGGATATACGTCCCATGCCGCCATTATAAGAAGCGGCTACCGCCGCCCAATCTCCATATTTCTTATAGGCGGCCTTCAAATAGCGGCAAGCCGCCCCGGTCGCTTTCTCCACATGGCAACGCTCATCGACCGTCGGGGTGATTGTCAAACCATACTCCCTTGCCGTGCCCTCCAGTAATTGCCACATCCCGACAGCACGAGCCGGAGAGGATACACGGGGGTCCAAATGGCTTTCTATCACCGCTAGATATTTGAAATCATCGGGAATGCCGTTCGCCTTCAAGATCGGCTCGATCACCGGGAAATAACGGTTTGCCCGCTTGATCAGAAGCATCGTCGTAGAATGGAAATAAGTAAAGCTACTCAATTCACGGTCATAGGCTTCCCGCATATCATAGCGGGTAATATCGATTAGTTTCCCACAAAAAGGAACCGAGGACGGAACATCCGGCGACAGGGTCATGGATGAGACAACCGGACGGCTCTCTATCACTTTTTCCACGTCATTCGAACCCATCGAGATACATGCGGTCAAGCAAACGACGCCTCCACATAAAAAACTAGCTAAATTATTCTTGGATATTCTCATTTTCATCTTGAATTGTTTTAGGTCTAAGAATGTTTATATCGCCTTTTTCCTTGTACTTAATACCATCGGAACCTTCGGCTTCTATCACATAAAAATACACACCCGGCTGAACGTATTTACCACCTTTCTTACCATCCCATCCTTGGGCCGGATCTGTCCAGTAATACATCTGTAGGCCCCAGCGATTAAATATCCATGCCTTAAATTTCACCAACGACTTATAGGCAACCCGGAACTCATCATTAATTCCGGGCGTGGTACCCGGGGAGAATGCGTTCGGTATCATCAGATAAGACTCCGAGATATCAATCTGAACCTCATCTTCCGTGCTGCAAGTAGTGCTTTGGTCGCTTACTTCCAACTTGATGATAAAAGTCCCGGATTGGTTGAACGTATAATCCACTTCCTCACCCGTAAAACGAACAACCGGATTATCTTCTTCCCCTTGCCGATAGATTTTCCAATTAAACAGGGCGGCTGTCGGCGTATTCGCGATAGCCGAGAATTGAACAGTGGCGGGAGCGCAATAACCGCTCTTCGTCGTATTCATATTCGGGGCCTCTTGCTCAATCAGCAACGTGTCTATATGAGCATCTACCGCAGCGGCCTGATATTCATCGATACAAAGCGTGACCTCCTTTCCAAAATGACGAGCGAAATAATCGCCTTTCACACAGATCTCCGTATCACACCAAGGAGCGGGAATGGATTTACCGAACAAATTGCCCTCGATGACCGCCGTCTCTTGTTTAGAGGTATATTCTTTTTTATCCGAATTATATTCCAATGTATTATAAATAACATCAAATTGGCGAGGCAGTTCACGTCTTGTTCCCGTATTCGGCCAATAATAATAAATAGGTTGGATCGTACCTGTCCCAGCCAAGACCAATCCGCTACATGGATCGCTATTATCGGAGACATGCAGGTTGGATATGTTTAAGGTGTACTTGCTGTAATCAACGATCCAGACGTAACGAGATACGGCTCCTTCCTCGACAAAATAGCCATATCCCTCCTCTACATTCCGAATGGTGGAAGTAGTTCCATTTTGGGTGGAAGCGACTTTCTCAGCCTCCAATCGTTTGGTTTTATAACGGTACCATTGATGCGAAGAAGAAGATGAAGTATAACTAATCGTCACATTATCCATTCCATACACCAAGTAGACCTCAAGCCGCTCGGCGGAATCGCCGGAACTCTGCGATGCTTTCATCGGACTACCACTTCCTCCCGTGACCACATATTGGGCATACGAGACAGCCACTACAAACACAAAACTTAGCGATAACAGTATCTTTCTTAATTCCTTCTTTAGCATATATAGTCTAAAAATTACGGTTCCAAAATTAGGGAAATAAAAAGACATACGTAGCATGATAAGCAAAATTCACTATCTTTGTCACAAAATACTCCGAACAGCAAATGAACAAGATTAGTATATACGCATTGACGTTCTTTTTAAGTTTATCGAGCGTAACCGTTTATTCCCAAAAGAATAATAAGCAAGTTATTTTTACTAACGAACAAGGGAGCGATATATTTTATCATACCATCGAACGCGGACAAACCGTATACGCCATAGCGACCATGTATGGCGTAAGCGTAGAGGATATTTATCGGTTGAATCCGGAAAGTAAAGAAGGGATCAAGGCCGGTTCTACGTTAAGAATCCCGCAGAAGGACTCCGCTATCGCACCTTCCGGCAAAGCAGATAACTATACATACCATACGATCCAGCCGAAAGAGACCTTGTACTCTTTATCCATTAAATATTCAGTGCCCGCCACGGATATTATCGCCGCCAATCCGGGTCTCTCCACATCGACCTTTACGATTGGCAAGAATATCCGGATCCCGCCGACACGACTGGAAACCTTGCCTACTACGGAAAAAAAGACCGTACAGAAGGAAATGGAATATACCATACAGAAAAAAGAGACCATGTACCGTATCTGCCGGAAGTTCGATATTTCCAGCGTGGAGCTTTTAAGACTCAACCCCGAGCTGAAAAACGGAGTGAAAGCGGGCATGGTTATCAAGATACCGGTAGCCAGTGAAGAAGTGATCACCCAAAACATGAGACAGCCGGAAGAGCGTGAGGTGAACGCCCTCCTCTCTACTCCTAAAGATATAAAGAAGGTGAACCGTATCCAAGTCGCCTTATTGTTGCCGTTCATGACGAACGAGACAACGCAATCATCCGCAACCTCCCGTTTCGTGGAATATTACGAGGGATTGCTATTGGCGGTCGACAGCTTGCGAAATATGGGAACCTCTATCGAGCTATCGGTATATGATACTGGAAACGGTACGAAGAAAGTCAAGGAGATATTGAAAGAAGATGCGTTATCAAACGCTAATTTGATCATTGGCGCCGTACAGAACGACCAAATCGGATTGATCGCTGATTTTGCCCAAAAGCATAATATCAAATACGTGATCCCTTTCACCTCCAAGAATGATGATGTCTTGTCAAACGCGAATGTTTATCAAGTAAACACACCTCATTCCTATTTATACTCCAAGGCGGCACAAGCCGGATGCGATTTATTCTCGGATTACAATATCATACTTGTCAATATAAAGGATAAAGAAGAAAAGCCGGAATTTATCAAAGCCTTCAAGACGGAGATGCAGCAACGCGATATCCCGTTCAAGGAAGTAACTTATAAAGGGGATACTTTCGCCACGGATATAGAGGCAGCCATGGTAAGGGACAAGCGGAATGTGGTATTGCCAACCTCCGCCTCCTTAGATGCGGTGAATAAGATCAAGGCACCGCTCCGTATGCTTTCCGAGTTGAAAGAGGAGGAGAAAGAGCCTTATATGGTCAACCTATTCGGTTATCCGGAATGGCAGACCTATACAAGAGAGTGTCTGGAGGACTTCTACGCATTGAACACCTATATCTATAGTAATTTTTATGCGGACAACTTATCTCCGGAAGTCCATAGCTTTTATTCCGATTATAAAAACTGGTATAGCAAGAATTTAATCAACACATTCCCGAAATATGGAATCCTAGGCTTTGACACGGGTATGTATTTCCTAGGCGCCATCAATAAATATGGCTCGAACTTCGAGAATAATTTAGACAAGATCCATTATAAGAGCATCCAGACCGGATTCGATTTCCATAGAGTAAATAATTGGGGCGGTTTTATCAATACGAACTTGTTTATTGTACATTACAAGAATGATTATACGGTAACCCGCAGTGAGGTAAGATAATTGATATGATGACGAAAAAGATATTTGTAGCGATATTTCTGTGCATGGCAAGCTTATCGATTTGCTATGCGCAGAAAAGTACTTTTAAGCAAGAGCTTGCGGTTGGAGCGTCCTTCGGATTAAATTTCTCTAGCGTAAGTTTTGCCCCAAAAGTCCCTACGAAGATGAAACTTGGGTTTAACGGGGGAGCGACGATACGTTGGAATACGGAACCCAATTTAGGCATACAGGCGGAATTGAACTTTACCCAACATGGATGGGAAGAGAAGTTTGAGGAGAAACCTCAATATAAATATAGCCGTACGGTAAACTATATGGAGCTTCCGTTCTTGACGCACATCCATTTCGGAAGCAAGCGAGTGCGTGTATTCGTCAATCTAGGGCCTAAAATCGGTTATGCGCTGAGCGAAAGTACGGAGTCGAACCTTAATGGCGAGAACCCGAACGCGAACCGTCCGGACGAACAACATACAATGGAAGTCCAAAAGAAGTTCGATTGGGGGCTTTGCGGCGGACCGGGAATCGAGCTCCGCACCGGAATAGGCTCTTTCCTGTTGGAAGGTCGTTATTACTATGCGCTGGGCGATATGTTCAATAGCCGTAAAGGAGACACTTTCTCTAAATCTTCCAGCCAAATAATATCCGCGAAACTAACCTATCTGATTCCCATCTTTAGTAAATAAAGGGGATGGACTCGTGATATCGTAACAATCAATTGAAGATCTGTGCCGCAAGTAATCCCACTCACGGGATAAGAACGGTGGATAATATAGCCAAGCACCGGACGATCTGATCTTTTCACGAATGTGAAGAGATCTTTTCACGCTCGTGATACGATCGTTTCACCCTTGTGAAAAGATCATTTCACATCCGTGAAAAGATCTTTGGATACAGGCGTACAAGCTACTTCCGATAATACCTTTATCCAACAGGAAGGTTCTACAGTAATAAATCATGAATACAATGGGGAACGCATCTAACTATCATTATTGTTGAGGTGACCTACTATAAAAGAAAAGGCCATCCGTCACGGACAGCCAATCTCATTGTTAACCTTAAATCTAATACCATGAAAAACACAGTGCAAATATAGAGACTTTATGTTATGCAGCATAATTTTCCAACAAGAAAAGCCTACTCATTAACTTTATTTAAGATAAACATGCTATACAACATAGAATTCAGCTCTTTTTATCTCGTTTTTTCTATTAACAGCGAAATACTACCACTATAAATATTTCTTACCTTTGCATTTATAAACATAAATATGGATTAATATAAGAAATCATGCTAATTATAGGTATAGCGGGCGGGACTGGTTCCGGGAAAACTACAGTGGTAAAAAAGATCATAGAAAGTTTACCTCCCGGTGAGGTCGTATTACTCCCTCAAGATTCTTATTACAAAGATAACAGCCATGTGCCGGTAGAGAAACGTCAATATATTAATTTCGACCATCCCGACGCATTTGATTGGCCGCTCCTCTCAGAGCAAGTCACCTTGCTGAAAGAGGGGAAATGCATCGAGCAGCCGACTTATTCTTATCTTACCTGCTGCCGATTGCCCGAGACCATTCATATCGAGCCTCGTGATGTTGTCATCATCGAAGGGATCCTCGCTTTATGCGACCCTCAATTACGAGACTTGATGGACTTGAAAGTATTTGTCGATACAGATTCGGACGAACGTCTTATCCGTGTGATCCAACGGGATATGATCGAGAGAGGACGCACGGCGGAAGCGGTAATGGAACGCTATACCCGGGTACTAAAGCCTATGCACCTGCAATTTATAGAGCCTAGCAAACGATATGCCGACCTAATTATACCCGAAGGAGGAAGCAACCAGATCGCCATCAATATATTGAAAATGTTTATCGAGAACAATCTGGGGCTTCCCCATACAGAAAATCAATAAACCAATCGTTCCGACAGGGATCTCCCCAATATAAATGCGTGTACCCCGCCAATACGTTCTTGTAGCGATATAGCGGGGTATCCGTTTGACCTCCTTTCGCCGTAAAGGCTTTCGCTATCGAAGGCAGCGGGCTTTCCATAGGCACGATCCGGGAATAATGGAACTCATGCCCTCGTAGGACATCATTCTTATAGCATAAAGTCCGATACCCTAAACGTAACTTCATGTTCTCCATCGTGGCGGATTGCGGTAATACACCGGCCATTGGATAGGCAATCCCATCCGTACCGATAATCTCTTTACAGAGATACATCATCCCCCCACATTCCGCCAGCAACTTGCCCCCCACTTCCACAAAGGAATGAATCGATTCACGCATCCCGGAATTCATGCTCAACTCCGATAAATATAACTCGGGATATCCACCCGGCAAATAGACAAAATCGGCCTCCGGTAAACAATCATCCCTCAATGGACTGAAATAGGTAATCTTGCCTAGAGTAGATAAGAAATGTATATTTTCCTCATATGAGAAATTAAAAGCGGGATCACGGGCGATGGCTATATTTAAGTTTGCCTTTGAAACAGTCCTCATGACTTCCTTAACCCGAGGAACTGGCTGTCGCTCTGGCAAAGCCGTGATTGCCAACAGGCGGTCTATATCCACATGCTCCTCCACCAAGCAAGCAACCCGGTCCGCAAACTCCTCAAAGCAAAAATCCTCATCCAACGACAACCCCAAATGCCGGCTCGGGATCTCTACATCCGCACACTTCGGTAGATAGCCTAACGCTTCCACACCCGCATCCTCACACGCTTGTCTCAAGAAAGAATAATGACTCTCCGACGCCACGAAATTAAATACCGCCCCCACGACATTCAGATCTTTCCGAAAATTCCGGAAGCCATAAAGCAAGGGAGCTACCGAATAAGCCGTACTTTTAGCGTTCACCACCAATACGATCGGTATCCGCAATAAACCGGAGATCTCCGCACTACTCCCTCGCATGGCATCGTAGCCATCGAACAGCCCCATCACCCCTTCGGTCACGGCTACATCCGCATTCGAGGTATACCGGGCATATAAATCCTTGATATGCCCTTCCGACATCATGAAACCATCCAAATTCACGGAAGCGCAACCAGCCGCCATTTTATGATGACGAGTATCTATATAATCCGGCCCACACTTAAAAGGCTGCACCCGTAAAGAACGATTTCTCAAGGCACGAAGCAATCCTAAGGTAAAAGTAGTCTTCCCGCTTCCCGACGAAGCGGCACCTATTAGCAAATGAGATCTCATGTATTCTGTTTCTAATATATCTGGGAAACAAAGATATGAAACCAACTCGTAAATGTAACATAGAAATAACATAAATTCTTGTTATACTATAAATCGATCCTATTATATTCGCTGCATGAAACAAAAAGAATAAGTAGTTAGTGAAAACAAGATTAACCATATTATATAGTATTTGTTGCATATCAATGTTTCAGGGCACGACTTTTTCCCAAACAAGCACTTTTACCCACCGGAACGACAGTTCCAGTCTAGCGCCTTTATCTACTTGGGGAAGAATCCAAAGACAAACCGACAAGATAATTACCAGCAATGTTTTCCAAATGACCTATATCGGGGTACCGTTGATCGTTAGCGGTTTGATTATCAAAAATGAGGACGATCATTTTCAGAGTTTGCGCAATACATATATTCCAAATTTCCGATACCATTACGACGATTACCTGCAATATCTACCTGCCGTAGCGATGCTTGGCTTAAAAATAGGCGGTGTACAAGGAAGAAGCTCTTGGTCCCGAATGCTCGTATCCGAAGCCATCACCGCCAGTATCATGGGAGCAACCATCAATACGGTGAAACATACGGCAAATGTCACCCGTCCGGATGGTTCGAACAATCATTCTTTCCCTTCCGGGCACACGGCCATGGCATTTATGGCCGCCACCATGTTGCATAAAGAATACGGGACGACCCGTAGCCCTTGGTATAGTATAGGAGGCTATACGGTAGCGACCGCCACGGCCGTATCCCGTATGCTCAATAACAAGCACTGGCTATCGGATGTAATGGTTGGTGCCGGAATCGGGATCTTATCGACCGAGGTCGGATATTTTCTAACGGATCTGATCTTCAAGGACAAAGGTATCACCCATAGCTATCTGGGATTCGAGACATTCAAATACCAGCGAAATCCCTCTTTTTTCGGAATCTATATGGGGTTTAGCTTGATGCCGACAAAGTTTAATCTGGCTCCGGATGTGCGATTAAAAGCATCGCCGGGAAGTACGGCCGGATTTGAAGGCGCTTGGTTCATGAATCGTTATATAGGCTTCGGCGGACGCATCTCGGCGACAAGCATGCCTTTATCCCTTACGAAACCCTTAGCGAATCCGACAGTTCCCGGTACGACCTATCAAGTGAACGCCCTAAAATCCGATCCTCTCGACATGATCGGCGGATACATCGGCTCCTACCTATCGTATCCGGTGACCAATCGATTTCTCTTGGGCACGAAACTGCTAATCGGATGTAATTACAGCCCAGCCTCCCGAATATCAGCATTGGGCGTGGAGGAAGGCAAACCGGAAACGATTGAGAAAGAGATCGTAAACACGAATAAAGCGTTTAATATAGGATATAGCACAAACTCCTCTTTCTCATACATATTGCATCCTAATCTAAATGTGCGGGTATTTCTCGATTATACTTTTATCCCCTCACGATTCGTATCATACATAGCCAACCCCAAAAAAGAAACCGATCGCTTCGAGCATCATAAGACCTTACAGGCCTTGACGCTCGGAGCATCGGTAAATATCATGCTTTGGTAGATTTAAAAATCAATATTGCTCCTTCTCGTTCGGGAAATCTTGAGATTTCACGTCCTCGATGTACGCTTGTACGGCACGGGTAATCTCCTCCCCTAAATTAGCGTAGCGACGTAAGAAACGGGGAGAAAAGCCTTGATTGATACCGAGCATATCATGCATAACCAACACTTGACCATCTACGCCTCCACCGGCGCCAATGCCGATAACCGGGATCGTAAGCTCCGAAGCGACACGAGCCGCCAACTCCGCCGGGATCTTCTCCAACACCAAGGCGAAACAACCTATCTCCTCTAGCAAATGGGCATCCTCGATCAGTTTATTAGCCTCGGCCTCTTCACGGGCACGTACCGTATACGTACCGAATTTATTGATCGATTGCGGCGTCAATCCTAAATGTCCCATAATTGGAATACCGGCACACAAGATACGTTCGATAGATTCCCGAACCTCAGCCCCGCCTTCCAACTTGATACAATCGGCATGCGTCTCTTTCATCACCCGGATAGCGGAGGCCAAGGCTTCTTTAGAGTTTCCTTGGTACGTACCGAAAGGCAGGTCTACCACCACCAGCGCACGATTCACCGCTTTCATGACCGATTTACCATGGTAAATCATCTGGTCGAGCGTAATCGGCAAAGTGGTCACGTTTCCAGCCATTACGTTAGAAGCGGAGTCTCCCACCAAGATCACATCCATTCCTGCTTGATCGATCAATTTCGCCATCGAATAATCATAGGCGGTAAGCATGGATATTTTCTCGCCACGCTGCTTCATCTCTATCAGGCGATGCGTGGTCACCTTTCTATTATCATCTACTTTTGCGACAGACATATTATATTTTTTTATTAATTGTTTCGGCCGCAAAGGTAAGTATTATTATTTATTTTCAAGACAAACATTCACGGCACTTAAGCCTCTGTCGCCACGTTCAAGGTCGAACGTCACGATATCGTTCACGGAGATATCATCCACAACATTGTTCACGTGAAAGAAATACTTTTCCGTCCCCGACAAGTCACGGATAAACCCGAACCCTTTTGCCTCATTAAAATAGTCTACCCTGCCCCTTAAGATAACGGGAGCCACATCCTCTTTCTTAGGAGTCGAGATCAAGATATCTTCCTGATTTATCTCTTCTTTTTGACGAAGTTCGGGAGGGACAGAGGTGATCATCCCATTTTCATCCACATAAGCGATCATATCCTCAAAGCTAGTCGCCTTACCGGATGATTTTCTTTCCTCTTTCCTGTTCTGTTTCTCTACTCGGCGGGCTTGTTTCTTTTTCTCGTTTTCACGTTTACCAAATGATGCGTATTTTGCCATACAGTCGATTTTAATTTATACTAGGGCCTCACGTTCCGTGAAGCGTTGTTTATACTAACTTAGCGTGAGAATTGATGATTAAAGGTGAGATCCGCTTAATAATAATATAAAAAGAAGAACTATGTCGATAATGATTCTAGACTCAAACTTTCGCAAAGATAATAAAATAAACGGAGAAAACCTTATAGATCCTCTCATTTAAGAATAAAAAAACTTACTTTTGCATCCTATACCAAAAAGCATTTATGAAACTACTTTTTTTTGATTTAGAGACTACCGGCATAAAATACTGGAGAAATGGCGTCCACCAAATAAGTGGGGAGATCGTAATTGATGGGGTTACGAAGGAATCTTTTAATTTCAATGTCTGCCCACATCCCCAATGTGAGATAGAGGAAGAAGCGCTTCGCATTTGCAACGTGTCCAAGGAACAGATACAAGCTTATCCTCCCATGCGAGAGGTGTACGTTAAATTCGTGAACATGCTGTCCAAATACGTGGACAAGTTTGATAAAAAAGACAAGTTCTTTCTCGTAGGATACAACAACGCCTCTTTCGATAATCACTTCTTGAAAGCCTTCTTCGTACAGAACGGAGATAATTATTTCTACTCATGGTTCTGGGTGAACTCGATCGACGTAATGGTATTGTCTACCCAGCATTTGATGCGCAAACGGCATGAGATGACAGATTTCAAGCAGGAAACAGTGGCAAGGGCTTTAGGCATACAAATAGATTCCGCTAAATTGCATGACGCATCCTATGATATTCAATTAACCAAAGAAATTTATAATAGGATATCCTCCCTCTCATTTATGGGTTGATTGATTCTTTTTATAAATTATCGTTTTTGACTATAGGTTGATTTAATTATCTTTACGGCGTAGAATCAATTTTTAAGATGTCTGTGAAACATAGTATCCGTATTTTCTTCTTTATTATCGCTCTCGTATATACAGGTTCCTTGACTGCCCAAGAAAAGGCGTATCCGAAAAACGGAGAGGGCATCACTCTTTTTCTCAAACGCTTCAACCGTACCGGCGGGACGTATCAGAAAGAGTTTATCGAGCTTAATAAAGGGAAGTTGGGTAAAAATAACACTCTGCGCATGGGCGTAAAATATACCTTGCCTCCGCTCGCCTCCGCCCCTCAGAAGAAGAATTATCAGCCCCTATTCGGCAAGTCGCTAGCCAGTTACAAAGTAACCTCTTCCGATTTAAAGGGAGCTTGCTTTTATCTGGTCAGCGGTCATGGCGGTCCGGACCCCGGAGCGATCGGTAAAATGGGCTCCCATGAATTGCATGAGGATGAATACGCTTACGACATCATGCTACGTCTGGCACGCAATCTTTTAACGCGAGGCGCAAAGGTACATATTATCATCCAAGACGCAAAGGACGGAATACGTGACCAGCAATTTCTCAATAACAGCAAACGGGAAACTTGTATGGGTAGTCCGATCCCCCTCAGCCAAGTAAGCCGTCTGGATCAGCGTTGCGCCAAGATAAACAGCTTGAGCCGGAAAGATAAAGAAACTTATAAGAGAGCGATATTCATCCATGTGGACAGCCGGAGCCGGCATCAAAGGACCGATGTCTTTTTCTATCATAAGCCCAAGGATCAAGCGAGCAAGCGCTTGGCTAAAACGATGAAATCCACTTTCTCGCGCAAATACAACCGCCACCAGCCGGGCCGGGGATTCTCGGGCACGGTAGACGATCGTAACTTATATGTATTACGTCACACGACCCCGACCTCCGTATTCGTCGAATTGGGCAACATACAAAACCAATACGACCAACAACGGATCATCCTCAGCAACAATCGGCAAGCCTTGGCCAACTGGCTTTGCGAAGGTTTTGTCACGGATTATAATTATTATAGGAAGTAGCATCCCTAATGATCTATTATACTAACACATATCCTGCGGCAGAAATGTTATATGAGCGATCTTAACAGCAATGTAACATATATTTCATTTCTCCGAAATAAGAATATCCGTTCTTTGCCAAAAATAATTATATTTGTATATGGAGAGCCGTAAGGCACTCTTTTAAAAACAGAACAGCTTATGGCAACAACTCGTATTCTTGTAGTGGATGATGAAGAGGATTTGTGTGAGATCCTTAAATTCAACTTAGAAATAGAAGGTTATGAAGTAGATACCGCCTATAGTGCGGAAGAGGCATTAAAAAAGGATCTGACCGTTTACAATTTATTATTGTTGGATGTCATGATGGGAGAAATCTCCGGTTTCAAGATGGCACGTATCCTGCGACAAGATGAGAAGACGGCCAATACCCCTATCATCTTCCTCACGGCCAAAGATACGGAGAACGATATGCTCACAGGGTTCAATCTCGGGGCGGATGACTATATCTCCAAGCCTTTCTCCATCCGCCAAGTGATAGCGCGTGTTAAGGCCGTACTAAGAAGAACTTCCGAGAAATCAAAAGAAAAAGAGATTGAGAAACTCGAGTATGAGACATTAGCTCTTGATACGAAACGCATCAAGGCTACGGTAGACGGGGTGGAAGTTCCATTGACCAAAAAAGAGTTTGAGATACTAAAACTTCTATTGGAAAATAAAGGGAACGTCTTCTCCAGAGAGGAAATACTATCTCGCATCTGGAAAGACGAGGTATATGTTCTAGACCGTACCATCGATGTCAACATCACCCGGTTACGTAAGAAAATAGGTCCTTATGGAAAGAACATCGTAACTCGCTTAGGTTTCGGTTATTGTTTTGAATGCTAATATTGTCGTGAATCATGGTAAAGATAGATGGTGAGAAAAGACACCGGATACCGTTTAGCCAACGGCTTTTCTGGTCGGTCTTTTTTATGTTCTTGGGCTTTACGGTCTGTTTCCTGCTATTCCAATATCAGCGGGAAAGGGAGTTCGCGCAAGAAAAGTTGAACAATGTGTTGAGTAACTATAATTACCAATTATTCCGCAAATGCCAACAAAGTACGGACATCAACAAGACCGTAATAAGTTTCATGGACGATATCCCTCAAAAGGATTTGCGGGTAACCATTATAGATCCATCCGGCGACGTATTGTTTGATAATAGCGGGACGGACGAGTTTAATAACCATAACGACCGGAGCGAGGTACGCAAAGCCCGATTATATAATGAAGGGTTCGCTATCCGTTCCTCGGAATCTACGGGAAAAAGGTATTTCTATTCGGCATCAAATATAGGAGGTTATATTTACCGCTCAGCCCTGCCCTATGATCCATATGTAAGAGGGATATTGACGGTAAACAAGGACTTCATTTATTTCATGGCATTGATGACCTTGATTTTCTTCTTTGTCCTTTCCCGTTTTACTTTCAGCATAGGTAAAACGATATCCAAACTAAGGGATTTCGCCTTAAACGTAGAGAAAGATCGAATGCCTGCGGTCGATTATGTTTTCCCGAATGATGAGCTAGGTGATATCTCACAGAATATCGTAACCTTATACCATCGGCAACAGAAAGCGAAAAACGAGTTATCCATGGAACGGGAAAAGCTTATCAAACATTTCCAATATTCCAAGGAAGGCTTCGCTATGTTTACAAGTGAAGGGCGGGAGATTCTTTCTAACATCCTATTCATTCAATTCATAAATGTCATATCCGACACCCAGATCCACCAAGTGGAAGACGTTACTGATATAGCCGAATTAGAACCAATCCGTACCTTCTTGAATAAGAATATCCGGAATCTGAATCGGAAAAAGAAAGTATTAAGAGAGTCCGTGACTATTGACAAGAACGGTAAAATATTCTTGATCGAATGTATTTTATTCCTCGATAATAGTTATGAGATCTCTATTAATGATATATCCCGTCAAGAAGAAGAAAGCCGGATGAAACGACAGCTTACGCAGAACGTCTCTCACGAGCTGAAAACACCGGTCAGCAGCATTCAAGGGTATTTGGAAACAATCCTATCCAACCCAGATTTGAGTTCGGACAAACGTCAATTTTTCTTGGAACGCTGTTATTCCCAAAGTACCCGCCTTACAGGATTATTACGAGATATTTCCGTATTAAACAGACTTGACGAGGCATCCGAGATGTTCGACCTCACGGAAGTAAATATCACGAAGCTTATCGCCGAGATACAAAAAGAATGCTCCCAAGATATGGAAGAAAAACACATCACGTCGGAAATTATCCTCCCGGGAGATCCGACCGTGTTCGGGAATAACTCCCTACTCTATTCCATATTCCGGAATCTATATGACAATGCGATCGCTTATGCGGGAGAAAACATAAGGATTACCGTCAACTGCTATAAAGAAGATCCTAAATATTATTACTTTAGCTTCTCCGATAATGGAGTGGGTATCCCGGAAGAACATATCAATCGCATATTCGAGCGCTTCTACCGGGTAGACAAGGGACGCAGTCGTAAGATCGGAGGAACCGGATTAGGATTATCCATCGTTAAAAACGGGGTTAATTTTCATAAAGGACAAATATCGGCGAAGAGCAGTCCGGGAAAAGGGGTTACTTTTTTCTTCACTTTGAAAAAGAAACTATAAGGCAGACCTCTAAAATTCCATAACATACGCTTGATATTTAATATTAAAATGTATTTTTGTATTGAACATCATACAATATCATGAGAAATACCTATTTAGTATTATTTATCTATTTAATGATCCCAATGTTTTCTTTAGGGGAAAACACCTATACTACCCAACAAAGGGAAGACAGCCTTTTATCCCTATTAAAGTCCTCGCCAGCCATAAATGAACAGATCGAGTTATATAAGGATTTAGCGACAATGTACAGGCAAATGCCCAAGGAGATTGTTTACCTAAACAAAATGGCAGATGTGGCAAGCTCCACTTCGAAAGGTCATGCTTCCTTATATTACGCATGGGCCAATTTATCCCGCCATTATTACAATATACAAAACAGGGATAGCCTGATTTACTGGTCGCATAAGATAGATTCATTGGCCGCGGCCAAGAATGAGGTTCCGGACGCATTATTCGATGCGCGAGGATTCATTTGCCAAATGGATCTATGGGACGGCAATTATGAGTTAGCGATGAACGGGGCGATCAGCCTATACAACTATGCCCGTGATACAAAGAGTGAATATGGATTGATTTGTTGCAATGAGAACTTAGGTTTAATCTATCAAGAAATACATCGGGATAGTGACGCGATAGTAGCTTATCGGGAAGGTCTCGATTTATTACAGAAACGAGGTGACAATCCGAAATTCGAGATGCAATACATGGGAAACCTCATCGAATCTTATCTACGAACCGATCATTTCACCGAGGCCGAGGAATTATTAACCCGTTACGATGAAATGATCCAAGATAGGGAAAGAGAGAATGAAGAACAAGGCACCGCATTCCCCGTGGATCGTTGCCGTGCGCTAATGTATGTTTTTTATGCGGATATGTATGTCCTTCAAGACAAGCCCAAGAAAGCATTGGAGACCTTGTTGAAGGCGACACCGATCGTAGAGAAAACCGGAGATGATTATACGGAATTCTGCTACAACTTCGTTTTCGCCAAGTATTACTATTTAATAGGTAAGTATGGAAAGGCGCTGAATATCATAGACACAAATAAATTAACAGAAGAAGATATACGAACCTCGGAGCTGAAAGTCGAGATACTCGAAGCATTGGGACGTTATAAAGAAGCGCTCGCATTTAGTAGAGAAGTTGTAGAACATACCAAGATGTTGCATGACGAGGCCTTCAACCGGCAGATCAATCAGCTCCGGACATTACATGATCTAAACAATCAAGAGATGCAGGCATACGAGCTACAGCTACGTGAACAACAACTGCATACCCAAAGGTTGTTAATGATTATTCTACTCGTAGTATCGATCGTTCTTTTAGTGATGCTATACATCGTATACAAGTCCTATCGCTCCGCACGCCGCTACCAACGAGAACTTATGGAAGACAAGGAAGCCTTAGTAGAGTCCGAGCGTCAACTTCGTACAGCCAAAGAGATAGCGGAACACGCCAACCAGATGAAAAGCACGTTTATCGCCAATATCAGCCATGAGATCCGTACGCCGCTTAACGCGATTGTCGGCTTTTCGGAATTAATATCCGATGAATCTATTTCCGCTGGCGAAAAGAAAGAGTTTTTCTCCATTATCAACAATAACTCTTATTTATTACTTAATCTGATAAATGACATTCTTGACCTTTCTCGCCTAGAATCCGGGAATATGAAGTTCATTATAGAGAAGACAAACTTATCGGATTGTTGCCGGAACGCTTTAGCAAGTGTAGAGCACCGGGTCTTTCCGGGTGTTCAATTGACCTATACACCTTCTGAAGACCCCTTACATATCCAGACAGATTCGATACGTCTCCAACAATTATTGATAAACTTATTGACCAATGCCTGCAAGTTCACGAAAGAAGGAGAGATCAACCTATCTTATCAAATAGATGAGGACAAGCAGCATGTACGTATCACCGTAACCGATACCGGATGTGGAATACCGGAGGATAAGCAGAAAGCCATATTCGAGCGTTTCGAAAAGGTAGATGAATACGCGCAGGGTACAGGCTTAGGGTTATCCATCAGCCAAACAATTATCGAGCATTTAGGTGGCTCCATTCAATTAGACCCGACGTATAAGCATGGAGCCCGGTTCATCGTACTCCATCCCTACAACCCTCTTGATAATCCATCATGACGTAAACCACGTCTTGAAATCCGGCACTCTCGCCTTGCTAACCAATATACGGTCCAAGGTCGGTACGATCAAATTGATCGCAAGGCGTCCGTTAAACCAGAGATCGATATCTTGCACCGCCTTTCTGGATATCAAGTATTGACGATTGATCCGGAAGAACAAGGCGGGATCAAGGCTATCGGCGAGCTCATCCAAGGTCTGCGTGAAAAGGTATTCTTTCCCGTCCGTCATCACTGCCTTTACATTTCCGTCCGCTATATAGAAAAATAAGATCATATCCACGGAAACAGGTAGCAGCTTATCCCCTTTCATAGGGATCAAGAAATGCGTTTTATATCCTTCCACCCGCTTCAAGGCTTGCATGACAGCGGAATAATCGATCGCTTCTTTCTCCACAGCCGTCGATTGTAACCGTGACAGCTTATCCAAAGCTTTCCGTATATCATCCGCGTCGATCGGTTTCAGCAGATAATCTACGCTATTCACTTTAAACGCTTTCAGCGCATATTCATCATAGGCTGTCGTGAAAATGACCGGGCAAGAGATATCTACATGACCGAAGATCTCAAAGGCCGAACCATCCGCCAAATGGATATCCAGAAAGATAAGTTCCGGCATTGGACGCGATTGAAACCATTCAACACTATCCGTAATACTATCTAGGACATCGATCACCTCGATATCCGGATCAACCTCTCCCTGCAATGCCATCAAATTACGGACAGCCGCTTTCTCGTCTTCTATTATCAAAGCTTTCATATCAAAGGGATTGTTACGCTGAATATACTAGCATCTTCTTTTATGGAAATATCTTTCTTATACAAGAGGTTATAACGTTTACTCAGGTTCACCAAGCCAATACCGGTGCCTCCGCTATGTGTCAATTTCGGTTGGATGGGATTGCTAACCGTCAAGGAATCATGGTCCGAACGAACGGATATGGTCAATGAATGGCGGTTGCTGATCTCGTTATGCTTCACGGCGTTCTCGATCAAAAGCTGCACCGACATAGGAGGCAGTTGCTTAGACTCGTGCTCCTTCCCTAAGTCTATATCGAAGACCAGATTATCCTCATAGCGCATTTTCAAAAGGAAGATATAAGCGTTCACGAAATCCATCTCCTCCCGTAAAGTAACACTACGGCACTCATTCTCTTGCAAGGTATAACGTAAGACACGGGATAACTCCTGCAAATATTCTTGTGCCTTCCCGGGAGTCTCCCGGATCAAGGAACGGAGCGTATTCAAGGAATTAAATAACATATGAGGATTAAGCTGACTCTTCAACGCCTCATATTGGTTCAATAGATTCTCCGCCCGCAATTGCTGGTTCTCGACCTGTACTTGCTGGCTTTGACGAATCAGGTAAATCATATAGCAACTACCCGTAACGACACACGACATGATAAAATCCCTCAACGGATGCAGATAATGATGTACCAAGGCGTCGATCGCCGGAATATCAAACTGATGGTGCAAGAACACGAAACCTTTTCCTAATAAATTATTCACGCACCAAGTCATTACGAACGAGAGAAGGACCTTCTGCCAAGAGATACGCGCTTTCTGCCGATTGAAACCAAAGACATACGTGTTCATCGCAAATAGCAGCAAGAGGGACACGAAGGTGAAAAAGACCTCATTCGCTACATCCAATACCGACATATCCGGGAAAAGAGCGTTCTGCCCGGTAACGTCAAACAACGACACCAATTCCGGGAAATGGATCAAGAAGGCCACCATGATCGATATGATGACCAACGAGAACACATATTTATTCTTTATATTCATTTTCTTCATGAAGACAAAGATAGTCATTTCTTCTCTACCCGTGCGGAAACATACATACCGGGACGAAAACGGGGATTCGTCTCTTTCACCCGAGCGTACATTTCCAAGGAACGGCTCGTCTCGTCCACCTCCTGTCCGATCGAGATCAAGACCGCATGGAAGGTCTCCTTCCCCATTCCATTCACCCGGAACTGCACTTGGTTCCCAATGGATAAGTCCGCTAAATCCTTCTCATAAGCGGTCAGGCAAAGAAGAGTCTCGCCTTTATCGATCACATCACAGATCGGTTCGCCCGCGTTCACGTATTTACCGAGATTAATGGACAGCCCGGCGACATAACCGCTCAGTGGCGCTTTTACCTCCAAATAAGGTTGGATACCGTCTTCCAGAAGATCGCCGGCGGAGACACCTAGGATAGCAAGTTGCGCGGCGGCGGCATCTTGACGGCTCTTCATGGAAAGATAATCCGCCTTGCTTTGCTGGAAACGTTTTTGCGAGGCCGCTTCTTGCTCACTCAAACGCTGTTGCCTTTTATACTCAGCCTCTAAGTATTCCGTTTGGGCATGGGCATCCAAATAGGTCTGTTGCAACGTGATAAAATCCGGATTCTCCAAGCTGACGATCACCGAGCCCTTCTTCACATAATCGCCCGGAAGCAGCGTAGTAGCATGAACCGTGCCTCCCATCGTCAACGTAACCGTAGCCTGCCGCTGCGGGGGAACTACCATGATCCCGTTGAAAGAGGAGTGATTCGGAAGGGCCGTTGCCGAGGAAATCCCATCCACCTCTACGCTATCCACGGATGGTTCGGACGGTACGCTTTCCGCTACTTGAGTAATAGCGGGCCGGGCAGTTATGTCTTGCGAATCGCCCTGTCCTTTCTCCGCGTTGTTTGTCATACTGCATGCGGCCAATGCCATAAGAGCCGCAGGAATCCATATCTTTTTCATCTTATACTATTTTTCTGGTTATCTACTATACAACTCCAACTCAAGCGCCGATATATTATAGGCATATACGGCCTCGATATATCCCCGCCGGATCTCCCGGGCGGCGTTCAGGCTTTGAACAAACTGCGTGATATCTGTCTCGCTCTCTTTGAACTGTACCGTCGCGCTCTTCAACAAAGCATCCGCTTCCGGTAAAGCGCCGGTCGTATAATAGCGGATATGCTCTCCTTCCTTACGAAGCGCGACGCTCAACTCCTCCACCTTATTGTTCAACTGACGGATGTTGCTCTCCGCTTCCGTGCGGGCGATATAGGAATCGATCTTCGCTTGCCTTACCCGGCTATGCTGCGGGAAGAACAATACCGGGAACGAGATCCCGACCATCCAAGAGTCCAGACCGCTCAACGGGGCTATTTTCTGACGCACATATCCTACCGATAGTTCCGGGAAGAAACGGCTTCGTTCGATACGAAGCATGGCTTTCTTCTCATCGGCCACGCTCCGGAAGTAATTCAGATGGATATCGGACGGAGCGATCTCGGCTACGCGAGCGGGGAATAAAACCAATGTCGTATCCATAGGCAGCAATGGGGAATCCGAATAACAAGTCCATGAGAAACGACGGGCAGCCAATTGCAACTCCTCCTCCGCCTGCGACAAACGGGTTTGCAGATCGGCGACCAAGGTAGATGACATATTCCGCTCCAATAGCGTGATATCCCCTTGCTCATAACGCAACTGACTTGCCTTTCGCAAACGTCCGGCCCACTCGATCTGCTCTTTATACAAGGCACATAGATGAAAGGCATATTGATAATAAGCCCATGCCCGTTTTACCTCGGCCGTAATCTCCTTCTTCACCAAGTCCCGGTAATATTCTCCCGTGGCGACTTGACGGTTCACCAAGGCGTTCTTATAAAATGGGGTCAATAGAGAGCCTAAGGATTGCGTGATCTCCATCTGATTGTCGTTTCGTGTCTCACCGTTGATCTGTCCCCATGAATAATTAAAGGTGGTCGGTGACACCTCCCAGCTCTCTCCCCGTGAAGCACGACTACGTTCAATGGATGCCGTGGCAGTCTTCAGGCGAGGATGATTCTCCAAGGCGATCGTCACGGCTTCTTCCAACGACACCGTCTGTTGGGCATGCGTGGGGAATAAGATACCTAAAAAAAGAAGAAACGGCAATAGGCGCTTCAACCAGCGTTGGCGCTTCCAAGCGGCCGAGCTATTTACCAACCGATAAAATACCGGGATAATAATCAACGTCAAGATCGTGGAGACAATCAAGCCTCCGATCACGACCGTCGCTAACGGACGTTGCACCTCCGCACCCGCGGACTTCGCTATCGCCATCGGCACGAATCCTAGAGAAGCTACCAAGCCGGTCAAGAATACGGGGCGAAGTAGATGCGGACATCCTTTTGCGAGGATACGGTTCGTTGTCATTTGATATTTAGTTTGTTTCCGTAAGTTATTAAAATGATTAATCATTAATATACCATTCAAAACCGCTACGCCAAACAAGGCGATAAAGCCGACCCCCGCCGATATACTGAATGGCAACCCTCGTAACCAAAGGGCCAGAATACCCCCTATCAAGGATAACGGGACGGTAGAAAATACCACCAGCGAGTAGGTAACACTCTTAAAGGCAAAGAACAATAGCAATAAGATCAATGACAAGGCAACCGGTATCACGATCGTAAGCGTATCGATCGCGTTCCGCAAGTTCTCGAACTGGCCGCCATACTCAAAGTAGTATCCCGGTTCCAGCTTGATATGCTTGTCAAGGGTTTCTTGGATAGTACGCACGACTTTCTGGATATCAGCGTCACGGACATTCACCCCGATCACGATACGGCGTTTCGTGGCATCCCGGTTAATCTGTAGAGGCCCGTTGACCAACTCGATCGTAGCGACCTCGCTAACCGGGATCTGGATTCCCTCGGCAGTCCGTACAAAGAGCTTATCCAAATTCAGATCCGCCACTTTATCGTTATCCAGACGAAGCACCAAGTCGAAACGTCGCTCATTCTCGAAAACGACACCCGCCGCCTCTCCCGCATAAGCCGTACGGATGATCGTGTTCAACTCCTCTATATTCATCCCGTAACGGGCGATCTTGGCACGATCGTAGTGTACGACCAATTGCGGTAGCCCCATCGCCTGCTCCACGATCACATCGGCGGCTCCCGGTACTTGCTCCACGAAAAGAGAGGCTTCCTTCGCCTTCTTATAAAGCTCCGCCATATCCTCTCCATATAGCTTGATCGCGATATCCGCCTTGGCTCCCGTCATCAATTCATTGAAGCGAAGCTGGATCGGCTGGCTGAAATTAAACTCCGCCCCCGTAATCGGTTCCAAGGAGGCCTTCATCTTCTCCACCATCTCCGCACGGCTGGAGGCCGAGGTCCATTCCTTGAAAGGTTTCATCACGATCATGATATCCGCGTCTTCCACCGCCATCGGGTCGGTCGGAACCTCGGCCGTTCCGATCTTGGCTACCACATGCTTGATCTCCGGGAAATTCTTCATCAAGGTCTCTTCCGCTTGCTTCGATAGCTCGATACTATGCGTCAGGGAACTACCGGCGGGAAGCGTCATCTGCATGGCGAAATCCCCCTCATCCAGCGTAGGGATAAACTCCGCCCCTAACCTCGTGAATAAGAAAAGGGACACAGCCAGAGCCGCGAAAGAACAAGCGATCGTTCCCCAGATATGACGCAGACAGAAATGAAGCGTACGCCTGTAAACCCCGTTTAATTTCCCGAAGAAACGATCGGCGAATGTAGGCTTCGAAGAGATCGTACGCTTTAGGAACAGGGAGGCCATCATCGGCACGTAGGTGAGCGAAAGGATCAAAGCCCCGATAATACAAAACACCAAGGTCTTCGCCATGGGGGTAAAATATTTGCCCTCTATCCCGGTCAGCGTAAGTAGCGGGAAGAAGACGATCAAAATGATCAATACGGCAAAGGTAGCGCTCCGGGCGACATGACCGGCTCCGGCCTCGACCTCCCGGTCCATCTCCTCGGCAGAGAGCGTACGCCCCATCAACCGCCTCGAATAGATATGCGCCAATATCCCCTCCAATATAACGATCGATCCATCGACCACGATACCGAAATCGATGGCCCCTAAACTCATCAGGTTGGCGGAGACCCCGAAAACACGCATCAAGATAAAAGCGAAAAGCATCGCCAACGGGATCACGGAAGCCACGATCAAGCCGGCCCGCACATTCCCCAAGAAGATGATCAATACGATAAAGACGATCAACGCTCCCTCTATCAAGTTACGGATCACGGTGGATATATTTCGGTCTACCAATTCGGAACGATTCAAATAAGGTTCTACACGAACACCTTCCGGCAACATTTTCTGTACCCTTTCGACCCGTGCCTCCAGTTCCTTGGTCACGACATTGGCGTTCGCACCCTTCAACATCATGGCGATACCGCCCACGCACTCTCCCTCGCCATCCTTTGTCATGGCGCCAAAACGCTTGGCGGAACCAAAGCGAACCGAACCGACATCGCTTATATGAATCGGTATCCCTCCACGGTTCGTGATCACAATGCGCTCGATGTCCTTTATCTTGCCGATCATTCCCTCGCTACGGATGTAGTAAGCCTTATTGATTTTCTCGATATAACTGCCCCCTGTATTCTGGTTATTCCGGTTGAGTGCCTCGAACACCTCGCCGATCGTAATATTCAAGGAATAAAGGGCATCCGGATCTACCGCCACCTCATACTGTTTCAGATAGCCGCCAAAGCTATTGATCTCCACGATACCCGGTATACCGCTCAGTTGCCGTTTCACGATCCAGTCCTGAATGGTACGGAGTTCCATGGCGTCGTATTTCTCCTCATAACCGGGCTCCACGCTCAATACATATTGATAAATCTCGCCCAAGCCGGTCGTGATAGGCATCAGCTCCGGCGTACCCAGTTCCGTGGGGATTTCTCCCGCCACGGTTTGTATCTGCTCGTTTATAAGTTGGCGGGCATCCAAGGTAGGCACGCTTTCCTTAAACACGACCGTTACCAATGACAGGCCAAAGCGGGAAACGGAGCGGATCTCTTCCACGTTCATGATATTACTCATCGCTATCTCGATAGGCATGGTGATCAATTGCTCTACCTCTTGCGGGGCCAAGGTTGGCGATACCGTCACGATTTGCACTTGATTGTTCGTTATATCCGGTACGGCATCTATCGGTAAAGTCATCATGGCATAGATTCCCCCCAGAAGCAGAAACAAGGTTGTCAACCCAACGAATAGTTTCTTCTGAATAGAAAAATGGACAATCGCTTTAAACATCACTTCATTTATTTAATATAATGGTTACAAAAATAAAAGGTAAGCGTTTGCCTGCCCGACATAAAATAATGAAGTGACCGAAATCAAGGTTGAAGTATCGGTATGAGGAGTTGGAGCATATCTATAGAAAAAGGCTTCACATGCCCTCTATGACACATGAAGCCCCTTTTGTTATCCTATATAAATAATAAGAATCGTTGCCGTTAAAAGCGGATCAGCACTTAATGCTCAACTGTCGCAACACCTCACGGATCTTCTCATACGTGACGATACGTGTAGGAACCAAAGGCAAACGAAGCTTATTCTCGATAAAGCCCATCATATTTAACATACTCTTCGCTCCGGCAGGATTTCCATCCACGAACAACAGGCTGAACAGCTCCGTGAAGCTATGATGGATCGTACGTGCGCTATCATAATCACCCGCCAAGGCCAGACGTACCATACGGCTAAACTCACGAGGGAAGGCGTTACCGATCACGGAGATCACTCCCACCGCACCTAATGTCATTAAAGGGAAAGTAATACCATCGTCACCGGAGATCACGTTGAAACGGGCCGGCTTGTTCTTGATGATATCATCCATCTGGGTGATATTGCCGGAAGCCTCTTTCACGGCGATCACGTTATCGAACTCACGGGCGATACGAAGCGTAGTCTCGGCCGTCATGTTCACACCCGTACGCCCCGGTACGTTATAGAGTACGATCGGTAAATGAGTAGCGTTGGCGATCGCCTTGTAATGCTGGTAAATCCCTTCTTGGGAAGGCTTATTATAATAAGGTACGACCGAGAGGATAGCGTCGATACCCTCGAAATTATCTGTCTTCAATTTCTCGACAACCGACCGTGTACAATTACCTCCCACGCCTAATACGATAGGGATACGGCCCCGTACACGAGTCACTACCAAGTTTATAATGTTTTTCTTTTCTTCTTCCGTAAGTGTAGGGGTTTCCGCTGTAGTTCCCAGCACTACCAAATAATCCGTACCGTTCTGCACCTGATAATCCACCAGCTTGCCTAACGCCTCGTAATCTACACTCTCATCTTCCTTGAATGGCGTGATCAACGCCACACCCATTCCTTTTAAATTTATGTCTGCCATGGGGAAAATATTCCTTTTTGTTATTTAGCACTGCAAAAATAAGGAAATTATATCATTTAGCACGGATGGAACGCAAATAAAATAATATCTGTCCGAATAAATACTGAATATCGTCCTTATCTGTTACAGTCAAGCCTAAGTCGTACCATTCTTGGCCCGGATACTTAATCCCGACCTTGAAGGCGGATGGATGCCGGAGAGCGATGTATTGCAAGGCATAACAACCCGGCCGGGTGATATCGATCAAGATATCCGCCTTGAGAGCGCCCACCTTTTCCAAGACACTATCTGAAGGGAATCCCCACGCGTTGAGATCGCTCTTTGAATGTACAGGAATATTGGAATCGTCGAAAGGAATATCCGCTCCTCCGGACGGCACATACACACACGTCTTGATATCCTTCTTCGCCTTGCGCAAAGGCTCCAAGGCCCTCATGACGTCCTCGTGATCCTCTATATTATACAAGACCAAAAGCGAACGTGCCTCATCCAAGGAAAGGGAACGATGCGGACGCCCCCCAGCGTCCGACACTAAAGCCTGTATCTTCTTCTTGATAAAATAATTGGTGAACATTTATTCCAGCATATTTAAGAACGCATCCTCGTTGATAATCTTCACACCCAGCTTCGCCGCTTTCTCCAGCTTGGCCGGTCCCATATTCTCGCCGGCAAGGATATAATCGGTCTTCCCTGAGACGGAGCCGCTATTCTTGCCGCCATGTTGCTCAATCATCGCCTTATACTCGTCACGTGAATGCTTGGAAAATGTCCCGCTGATCACGATCGTCAATCCTTTCAACTTCTCGGAACGGTTCGCCAATTGCTCCTCGGAAACCGCCATCCGCAAGCCCTGTTCCTTTAATCGGTTCACCAACGTACGGTTCTTCTCGTCCGAGAAATAACTCAATACACTCTGGGCGATCCGCTCGCCGATCTCGTCCACGGCTACCAAATCCTCTAAGGACGCCTGCTCCAATGCCTCGATCGAATGGAAAGCCGAGACCAAGCGTTTAGCGACCGTCTCTCCCACGAAACGAATCCCCAGACCGAACAAGACCCTCTCAAAAGGAACTTGCTTGGATTCCTCCAGACTCGACATCAGATTCTGGGCGCTCTTCTCCGCCCACCGTTCCAGACGCAATAAATCGGCAACCGTCAACGTATATAAGTCCGCCGAGTCTTTGACATAACCGGCGTTGTACAAATCCTCCACCGTTTCCGGGCCTATATTGATATTCATCGCCTTCCGGGTCACGAAATGCTCTATACGCCCCTTGATCTGAGGAGGACAGCCCGACTCGTTCGGACAGTAATGCGCCGCCTCTCCCTCCGGACGCACCAAAGGAGTCCCGCACTCCGGACACACACGGATAAAGCGGACCTTATCCCCCATCAGCATCGAACGAGCCTCCACGTTCACTCCCACGATCTTCGGGATGATCTCCCCGCCTTTCTCCACATACACTTGGTCGCCGATATGCAAGTCAAGCCCCTCGATAATATCGGCGTTATGCAAGGAAGCCCGCTTCACCACCGTCCCCGCCAACAATACGGGCTCGAGGTTCGCCACCGGAGTGACCGTCCCCGTCCGTCCCACTTGGAAAGAGACCGAGTTCAAGCGAGTCTCGGCACGCTCTGCCTGAAACTTATAAGCGATCGCCCAGCGAGGGCTTTTCGACGTAAAACCTAAGTTCCTCTGCTGACGAAGCGAGTTTACCTTCAACACGATTCCATCCGTCGCCACGGGCAGGTTCTTACGTTCCACATCCCAATAAGCGATATAATCGAATATATCCTGTAGGCTCTGGCATTTACGGATCACGTCCGGAATCTTAAAACCCCATGCGCGAGCCGCCTGCAAATTCTCATAATGCCCTTCGGCCGGCAGGTTCTCACCCAATAAATAATAGAAATAAGCATCCAGCTTACGGGAGGCCACGATAGCCGGATTCTGCTGTTTCAACGTACCGGAAGCGGCATTGCGAGGATTGGCGAACAAGGGTTCCTCCTGCTCCTCCCGTTCCTTATTCAAGCGATCAAACTCCGCCCAAGGCAGCAATACCTCGCCACGGATCTCGAACTCCTCCGGAAAATCAGAACCCCGGAGTCTTAATGGAACCGAACGGATGGTCTTGATATTCGCCGTCACGTCATCACCACGAGTACCGTCGCCACGGGTCACGGCACGCGTCAAGCGTCCTTTCTCATAGGTCAAAGAGATAGAAGTGCCATCATATTTAAGCTCCGCCACAATCTCGAAAGGCTCATTCAAGGAGCGGACCGTACGATCATAAAAATCTCGGATCTCATCCTCGGAGTACGTATTACCCAACGAAAGCATCGGATATTTATGTACCACTTGCTCAAACTCTTTCGAGAGGTCGCTCCCCACCCTCCGGGTCGGGGAATCCGGATCGGCGAACTCGGGATGCGCCGCCTCCAGTTCCTGCAACTCTTTCATCATCTTATCAAACTCAAAGTCTGATATTGTCGGTGCCGAAAGCACATAATAATTATAATTATGCCGCTCCAGCTCATCACGCAGGGCTTTTATCTTTGCTTCGACCATATTAGTATATTAATTCTACGTTGTCTATCCAAAACGTATTTCCCGGAGAGCCGATATAGGCCCCTCCGTGGCTGGAGGTGAACTGCAACACCATATGCGTAGGTGCCTCGCCCGGCTCCGCCCAGCCTACCTCTTGGATAGGAACGCTTTTTCCTTTACTATTTAACGTATAACGTTCCTCTACTTGTATACGCATATACGGTTTATATTCGGGCTTGGATGTTATATTTCCATAAAGGATCGGGTAAGTAGCGTCATTTACCCAATCAGGGGTAGATTCCGTATAGCGTTGCACCATCGTACCGACCCGCTTGGAATAAACATTCCCTTCCTCGTCTTCCCATCGTTTCTGCAACAACAAGATCACCGCCAAGGAATCCTGCCCGGCCACCGTACTCTTACGGCTGAACCCCGTACTACGTACCCGATTCTTCTCGGGAGCGGCTTTCACCTTATAATCAAACCGCAACGCTTTCGGCTTCTTGGAGAAAGGCACTCCTGATTGTAACATCGCTTGAGGGTTTTTTGTTCCCTTGATCGGCTCATGCACCGTACCCAAGAAAACGGAGCCGGCGGCGATCACCTCGATATCCACCAAACCGAAAACCTTCACGCTCTCATAACGGGTCTCCATGCGGGCGCACATCCCATCCCCCCGTTTCTCCGGGAAAACAGACGTATTGGTTTTCACCACTCCCGCCACTTTCGCCATCACGTTGGAAGTAGCCCACGGAGAACCGCCCATATTACGAAACGCCGTATTACCGACAATCGTATCCGAGGGCCCCAGCTCATAAAGCCATTTCGTATTTCCCCCGATAATGCCAGACTCATGAATCTCACGGACAATCCAATTATCCATGTCTCCATAAGCGAAGGGCACCACATTCTCCGATGTCACCCCATCCCCGTCCGCGAGAACCACGGACAAAGGCATACAAGCGATTGCCAAAAATAACGCTTTCTTTCTTAAACTCAAACCCATCCCTCTATCAATTTAATACCTATCTAACCCTTTTATTTATAAGCTATAGCCCCATTCCTTCAAGGCCATGCCCCAATTTTCCTCTACGAGCCGGACCGTACGATCCTCGTACTTGTATTGGTTCTTCTTGTAGCCCTTCTTCTTGCCCAGATACTTCTCTATATCCGCCTTAGACTCCTTAAAGCCGGGTAAGTTTAATGACCCGTAAATATTTTCCGTCATGGCGAAAGCGTCTTTCTCGAAATCCTCGAACTTCACTTCCACCAGATTGCCTTCCGGTATCAGGTGCTTCTCTTCCTCGTACTTGTAGAAAAGACGGCGATATACCTCGATGAAGTTCGCCTCGATCTGCTCGTTCGTGATATCCTGCAAACGCAATGGCTGGATCGTATTCGTAAAGAAACTGCGGGTACTCTCGAATACCGTATACGGATTTCGCTTCAAGTAGATGAACTTAGCGTTCGGGAACATCTCCAGCAATGTCTTCACACGCCCCGTATGCGGTGGGTTCTTGCTCAAATACTGCGTACCGTTCGTATTCCAGAGGGAAACCTTAACCAGACGCATGAAAGTATCCATGAAGATCCGCCGCTCCTCCTCCGTGATATCGTTAAACAATAAGTAACGATCGCAATACTCCATCCAGCGTTTCGGGAAGAACCAGAAATTATAATATGTATAAGGCATCATGTTCGACAAGGCGAACTCCTCCTCTTGCGGAAGATCCACCTTCAACTCCATATTATCGGTCGGACGCTTATCCGGCATCAAGAAAGCCATGTTCTTCTTGAAGAAAGGCTGCCCCCAGAGCATCAGGTGCGGGAATACCGTCTGGTACGTCGTGGTATAACCGAAATGCTTATCGCAGGCGAAGATGTTATGAACAAAAGTCGTACCACTCCGCCAATGCCCCAAGATAAACAAGGGGTCCATCTCGAGCGGCTTATCGGCCAATTTCTTGAACCGGCTATCCTCGATCGGCTTCAAGGCGCTCAACAGGCGGCAAACACCGGTCGTAAGGCGATACTTACCCTTAAAGCCCTTGTCTATCTGCTGCCGGGCCGTCACCTTCCTGAACGTATCCCAATCCGCCCCGACCAACGTATTGATCGGTAGCTTATCAAACTCCAACAATCCCATATCCTATCGTTTTTCCGTTATACATTTCACAGATACGCCCTGCCGGCCCAACTCCTCACAAACCTTACGGATCGCCTCATAATGCTCCTCTCCGATTCCCATCTCCGGGAGGTTCAAGGTAGCCAAAGCGTCTTCCGTCACCATATCTTTAGCGTCCACACGGTCGATGATCATACCCACGGCGGACGTATTATTCGTAATCGGATCGATCAAGATAAACGAGCCGGTCTGCTTATTCCTCCTATACGGATCGAAGAACAACTCCTTGCCGGTAGTAAATACCACACGGCCGATCTCGTTCAGCTCCAGATGATCCACGGAAGACTGCTCCATCGTGTTCACGTTCACCTTATAGCGGATACTATCCACACGGGCACGTGTCGTATGAGTGGTCTGCTTGATGTAGAACTGCTTGTTCACGTCCATGGCTTCCTCATCCATCCACACCAGCATGGCCTCGAAATTACGGTCGCGGATCGGCAAGTTATCCGGGTGCACCAGCATCTCCCCACGGGAGATATCGATCTCGTCCTCCAAGGTGATCGTAATACATTGAGGCGGGAAAGCCTGCTCCAACTCACCCTCGTAGGTGACGATGCTCTTTACCTTCGAGGTCTTCCCGGAAGGCAACGCCATCACCGTATCTCCCTTACGCACGATACCGCTAGCCACCTTGCCGCTAAACCCACGGAAATCCAGATTCGGGCGCAACACGTATTGCACCGGATAACGGAAGTCCTCGTAGTTACGATCCAAGTCGATAGGCACGTTCTCCAGATAATCCAATAAAGACGTACCCTCGTACCAAGGCGTACGATCACTCTTCTCCACCACGTTATCGCCATCCAAGGCCGATAAGGGGATATACGTGATATCCGGGATATCCAGCGGCTCCACGAAACGTTTATAATCCGCCACGATCCGGTCGAACGTATCCTTGTCGAAGTCCACCAAGTCCATCTTATTCACGGCCAGTACCACATGTTTGATCCCCAGCAAAGATACCAGATAGGTGTGACGGCAGGTTTGCGTGATCACGCCCGTGCGGGCATCCACCAAGATGATCGCCAGATTCGCCGTGGAACCACCCGTGATCATATTCCGGGTGTACTGCTCGTGCCCCGGGGTGTCGGCGATGATGAACTTACGGTTGTTCGTGCTGAAATAGCGGTAAGCCACATCGATCGTGATACCTTGCTCACGCTCGGCCTTCAAGCCATCCAGCAACAAAGCGTAGTCGATATGCTCGCCGGCGTTGCCCATACGCTTGCTGTCACGCTCCAAGGCATCCAACTGATCCTCGTATATTTTCTTACTATCAAACAGCAATCGGCCTATCAAGGTCGATTTGCCATCATCCACCGAGCCGGCGGTCAAGAATCTCAGCAGGTCCTTCTGCTCGTCCTTATCTAGGAATTCCTTTATATTTAATTTTGTATCTGCCATGTCTCTTCTGTGTTAAAAATACCCTTCCCGTTTCTTCTGCTCCATACTAGCGTCTTGATCGAAGTCGATCACACGGGTCGTACGCTCGCTCTTCGTCGTGGTCATCATCTCCTCCACGATTTTCTCGATCGTATCCGCCTCGCTCTCCACGGCGCCGGTCAGCGGCCAGCAGCCCAACGTACGGAAACGGACCATACGCATACGGATCTGGTCCCGGTATTGCTCCGGCAAGCGGTCGTCGTCCGCCATGATCAAATTACCGTCGATCTCCACGCACGGACGCTCCTTGGCGAAATACAGGGGAACGATCGGGATATTCTCCAGACGGATATATTGCCAGATATCCAGCTCCGTCCAGTTCGATAGCGGAAATACACGGATGCTCTCGCCCTTATGCACACGGGCGTTATAGATATCCCACAACTCCGGGCGCTGGTTCTTCGGGTCCCATTGATGGAACTTATCGCGGAACGAGAAGATACGTTCTTTCGCACGGCTCTTCTCCTCGTCACGGCGGGCGCCGCCGAAAGCGGCGTCGAACTTATATTTATCCAAGGCATGAAGCAAAGCCTGCGTCTTCATCAAGTCCGTATGCACCTTGCTTCCATGCGTGAACGGGCCCACGCCCGCGTGGAAAGCCTCCATATTAGACTCCACGATCAAGTTCCAGCCGAATTTCTTCGCATAAGAATCACGGAACTCTATCATCTCCTTAAACTTCCATTTCGAATCGATGTGCATCAACGGGAAAGGAACCTTACCCGGAGCGAAAGCCTTCTCGGCCAGACGGACCATCACGGAAGAATCCTTCCCGATGGAATAAAGCATAACAGGATTCTCGAACTCGGCGGCTACCTCACGGATGATGTGGATAGACTCGGCCTCCAGCTCCTGTAAATGACTTAACTTGTAATCAGACATATCTTTTTTCAGTGTTTAATTTCTACTTTCGGTATGATCAACTCCAACAACCGGCTCACGGATTGCTCCACGCTCAATACGGAGGTATCCAAGGACAGGTCCGGACGCTCCGGCGCCTCGAACGGGGCGGAAACCCCGGTAAACTCCTTGATCTCGCCTTTCCGGGCCTTGGCATACAGGCCTTTCACGTCACGGCGTTCGCACTCGGCGAGCGGCGTACTTACGTAAACCTCCAAGAAATCCGCTTTACCGATGATAGCGGACGCCATCTCTCTCAACTCGTTGTTCGGGCTGATAAAAGCCGCTATGGTTATAACACCCGTATCGACAAACAGTTTACCCACCTCGGCGATCCGGCGTATATTCTCCACCCGGTCCTCCGGCGAGAACCCGAGATTATTGTTGATACCACTACGGATATTATCCCCGTCGAGGATGCGGCAAAGCAATCCCCGTTTATGCAACTCACGCTCCAAGGCGATAGCGATCGTGCTTTTCCCCGAGCCACTCAAACCCGTGAACCACACCATCACTCCCCTTTGCCCCAGAAGCGCCTCTTTATCCTCACGACCCAGCATACGGTCGAAAATCGGATAGATATTATTTTCTAAAACTTCCATATCATAGGTATTACAAACACGGAGATCAAGAACGTGATCAAGTTCAAGGGCAGGCCCACCTTCACGAAATCCGTGAACTTATAGCCTCCCACGCCTTGTACGATCAGGTTGGTCTGGTAGCCGATCGGCGTACTGAAACTAGCCGACGCCGCCATACAGATCACGACAAAGAATGGGGTCGGATCAACGCCTAATTGCGTAGCCACCGACAAGGCGATCGGGAAACTCAATGCCGCCGCGGCGTTGTTCGTGATCAACTCCGTAAATATATTGGTAATAATAAATATAATCGCCAGCAACGCATACGGTCCTAAATCGTCGGCCATACTAATTATATGGCGGGCTATCATGGAGGCAAAGCCGGAATTCTCCATGGCCTTGCTGATAGCGAAGGCACAAGCGATCGTTATCAAGATATCCCAAGAGATGTATTTCGTGTATTTCTTCGGCGGGAAGATCTTAGTCCACGCCATGATGATTGTCGTAATGCAGACAAAGAAGAACATATCCAAGCGCATACTTGGAACGGCCTCTTTCACGACTGGCAACTCTCCTACCGTCGCCCCCGTAATCATAAAGATCAACAGTCCTAAAGCCAGCCAACGTTTCTTCCTCGATACCGGCTCCGTTGCCTCATTACCATTCGCCAACATCAAGAAGACACTAGACTCACCCCATGTAGGGATAAAAGAATCGTCCGCCCACAACACCAAGGTATCGCCCTCATGCAACACCACCGTATCCAGATTACGGGTAAAACGCTGTCCGCCGCTTTTCACCTCTTTCACGATCGCCCCGTAATGGCGGGTAAAGTTAAACTCTCCCAAGGTCTTGTTGATACCCGGGAAGCGTGCGCCCAGCACGGCCTCCACCCGGTGGAAATTCCCGGGATTCTCATCCTCCCCGTCTTCGGATACCGTATCCGTCCTCGAGTCCGGAAGCAGTTTATTCGAGAAAGCGAACAAATATAAAATACCGGCGATAGCGATAAAAATACCGACTTTCCCCAGCTCAAACATCGTAAAGCCCTCATATCCCGCCTCCAGAATCATGCCGTGCACCACCAGATTCGTAGAAGTACCGATCAAGGTACATATACCGCCCAATATCGTGACATACGAGAGAGGGATCAAGAATTTCGTGGCCGGAAGCCTCACCGCCTCCGCCCATCGCTTGATGATCGGGGCAAAAATAACCACCACCGGCGTATTATTCAGGAACGCCGACACGAAAGCCACGGGCGGGAGCATCCTCGCCTGCGCCTTGAAGACGGTGGTCTTCCCCTCGGGAAGCAGTTTCTTGATCAATTGGCCTAAAGCCCCGCTCTGCCGCACTCCCTCACTGACAAGGAAGAGCATGGCTACGGTTATCATCCCTTTATTGCTAAAGCCCTCCAGCATCTCCTTGGGAGTAAGAATGCCTACGCAGAGAAAAAACACGACCACTGTCAGAAGAACCATTCCCGGCCGCATCTTATCCCATACCAAGGCTGCGATCATGCCGATCAGGGCCAGCAACACAAACACTATATCAAAATTCATGTATTTACTTTTAAGAGCGCAAAAATAATAAGAATACTCAAGTGCGCACTCCTTTCGCTAACCTATTTTTAGGATTATATGGGATATAGACCAATAATGATTGATTCTGGGCCAACTTATTGCGTATATCCAGAGCTGTCATTCTCGAATTATTTGTTTCCTGTTCGCTCCATTTTTGTAAGACAAGTGCAAGAATTTCTTTTTCCTGTACACGATCGCTTGGTCGAACGACAGGCCGCTATCTATCAATACTTCCAGCAATCGCTCCGGGCCGCAGGCGGCGTAGCAATCGGCGGCCTCGCCCCTTGTGTGCTGGGAGTTGACGACACCGCCTACCAAGCGATTTACCTCCGGGCAACGATAGCCGCTGGTAATGGCGATAGGCTCGCCGAGGCGGTCTCGCAAAGGCTGGATCAATTGCGTGATAAGCAGCCGGATAGCAGCTATCTGAGATTCGCCGGGCATGTTGTCGATACCGTTCTCTATGGCTTTACGACTATATGTGAACTCTTCTACTGTAAAATTTTTTGAGATTTGATTATTTTTATTCATGTTGCTAAACAGGTATTTTATTCGTGATATGATTTGTGAGTGAAAAAAATTAGCGCTTACTTTACATCGTAAGATTTAAGAAAAAATATAAATAAGATATTTCCTCCCTAAGAAGGAGGTCATAGTTAAGGTTTTGGTTGGAGAGGGCAAACCTGCGAAGGTCAGCCCTCTTGTTTTTTATCCCCAGACCTATACTTATAATCCACCCCGAGCAACGCCCCTGCGAACGTGGAGACCTCGCCGAAAGCGACCAATACGGAGGAATGGATCTCGCCCCGTGGAGGCATCCAGAGGCCCATGAAAAGCAATGTTATTCCCGCCAGACATAAGAGCGTGGCGATGACTAGTTGTAATCTCATGCCGATTTATTTTTCAAGGTTCCCCTAGATACTCGAATACTAACTGTACCTGCTTGGGAGTAAACACACGCTGGCCGTTCACGTACCCCGCATCCGACAATGCTTTCATCAGCGCCTTATTATACATAAACCATCTCTTTATCTGAGTGTTCGCCGACCGGGGCGTACTGTTAGGGAAGTACATCCCGGCGATTTCCTTTAAATGCAACGCTTGTATCTTCATAATACAAATTTACATTTTATTTCTTAATTTAACAATATTTCCAAACAAAAAATCAAGAATTGAGAATCGAAAACCAGAACACCCCCAATTCTCAATTCTCAATTTTCAATTCCCTAGATCTCGTCCGGACTCTCGCTATCCGAGCCGCCGCCGTTCTCCCCGGTAGCGACATTCGTGATATCCTTTACGTGGGCGAAACTGACGTTCGCCTTCGAGCCTTGAAGGGCCTTGCCGGGATAAAACAGGATGCGAGCCCCCGTGATATTGCCCGTGGCGTTGAACTTCGCCGCAGGATCAGCGGCCTTGGATGAGAACGACATACGGAAGTTGCCCAACTCGCCCATGCGGACGATACGGCCACCACGAAGCTCTAAATCGAGCACGTAGTTCAGCGAGTCCAGCACGCCCTTCACATCGGCGCTTGAGAGGGCCGATCGCTCGGAGATCGCCTTGCAAATGTCCTCCAACTCCGTGTAACCCGTGTAGACCGGGGTAGCGAACGCCTTGTCTGTCTTAGCCCCACCTTTCAAATCAGATACCTTTCTCGTGATGATCTTGTAATTTAATGCCATAAGATTTTAGACTTTAAGATTTATAAATTCGTTGATGATTGATTAACGTCAGCAAAGGTAACACCATCGGAAACCCACACCGTTGGCTTACGTGTCACTTCCTGCCCCAACGGACGCATATAAGCGCCAATAGGGCGAGAAGCGGCAGGAAGACAAGCCGTGAGGCGAGCGATTTGCGCTCGGTATGTCGCTCCGAGACCGTCCGTGTGTCTTGCCGCTCCGAAAGTAGCCGCTCATACTCCCAGACCACTTGCTGAAGGCTGTCGCAGGTAGCGTCGATATACAAGGTATCACGCAAGACACGTGCGGAGACCGTCGCCCCACCCTTACGCCCGGTGTAGGAGGCCCCGGCGGGCAATGGCCTAAGTCCCTCGGAGAGCGGGATACGCAGGCCCACCTCGCTCCCCGGTACGCTGAGGGTACGACAGACGAGACGTTCCGTCCCGAGCAGGCGCTTCTCCTCGTCGTGGCGATCGACGGCTTGACGGTCGCTAACGCAAGAGATTAAAAACAGGCTTCCGCCCACGAACAAAGAAGAAATAACAACAAGGTCTCTCATATGCTTTTTTTAGATCAATAATAAGCCAGAGCGTTCGTTCCCGGTTGGCTTATCAAACAGGAACCGTCTATTTCCGTTCGGATCGGAGCTTATTTTCATTCGGATCGGATTCGTAGTTTATCCGGATAAACATTCCGTTTCTCCCGGACAAAATAATCAAACAAGCACTTATAATTAATAAATATTAATCAATGAAGACTTTATATACTAGGATATAGAATCAAATAAAGACTCATTTATAAATTATTGATAAATATTTGATTTTATCGCTATTTAATTTGCTTCATATTAAAGTTTGATTTATATTTGCCGCAAATAAAGTTGTTAACCAACAAATTTACGTAATATTAATTTTATAAATTAAAGTAATGAAGAGTAACGAAACAAAACAAAAAACTATGTTGATCCAAACCCCGTCTATGGAAAAATGCGCTATCGCATTGAACCAAAACGCAGAGAATAGCGTACGTTTTATCCGATTCGGGCAAGAGTTGATCCGGCGTGCCGAGCACGAGGGCATGGACGAGGGGATGGCCGACGAGATCCGCAGCTACAACTCCCAATGCGCCAGCCAGATCAAGGCGATGCACGAGATGCGCCGCCCTTTCACCGAGATCTTGGCCGACCTGCAAAAACGGTTCGTAACCTTGGAGAACGCCATTGATCCACGCAAGCCCGGGACACCGGCGCATACCTGCGGCCAATACCTCGACTCTTTCCTGCGTGACCAGATGGACGAGGCGTTCAAGCAGCGGGAGCGTCTGGAGAAGAACCTCCGGCAGACGCAACGCCGTATCGAAGGCCGCCAAGACCTGTCTGAGGAAGAGAAACACACGGCGCTGGAGCGGGCAGAGAAGCGCCGGCTGCTCGGCGAGTGTGACTTGAGCCTGCGGGCCATCGACTCAGAGCTGATACCGGAACCCCTATCTCCCGAGGGCTACATGGCCCTTCTGGCCTTCTGGTGGGAGAACCGTGGCAAGGGGCTGCCGGACGACGAGTTGCGCAAGACCTTCCACCCGATACTCATGTACGCCAAGGCGCAAGCCCGCAAGGGCATACTCGTGGACAGCCCGCACGTGAGCTACCTAGCCGAACCCAAACGCAAGAAAACGGCTTGACAAATCCAAGGCCAATCAATTTCCTATTATCAATTATCAATTTTCAATTACCTATGTCTAATATCAAACAAATCAAGCAAGTATCCATCAAGGATAATAAATTGAAAGCGACGGTCGAGGTGTACGATGAGCGTACCGCCGACAGCTACCAGACCTCTTACCAGAACGAGTGCCCTATCCATGAGGAATTTACGTTGGCCATGGCGAACCTAAACTTCCACGTGGAGAAGATCTGCGGCACCTGCTTCCCCGGCCTCCGGGCCGAGGGCTTCTACCGCCAGCCGTCCGGCGACTCGGAGTTGCTCACCATCTACGCCGTGAACCGTGCCGACGATAACACCTGCCCCGTCAACCTCGCCGCCCGGCTCCACCTCGGGCGTGACGAGTACGCATGGATAGACCGCCTGCTGGAAGACCTCTCGCTATGCGAGCGTGAGGCCCTGCTATACATCACGCAAGGCAAGCGCCTCGGCATGGAGCGTTTCGTCGAGATCGGGAACACGAGTGACGAACCTCTTAACACAGCCGCCTAAGACCATGACACACGCATCCACGCTTATCACGCCGACGGCCAAGAGCTGTCTGCTGGGCGACCAAGCCGCCGCCTGTTTCTTCCACCTCGCCTCGGGCGAGAGCCGCTCACGCAACTACCGCTTCGCACGGGGAAACGAGTACGGGTATTACTACGAGCCACGCATCCGCAAATGGATCACCTTCGACAACCGGATGGGAACCTTCTACGTGGAAATCTGCGACACGGACCGAGAGGCCGAACAACTCCTGACTGATGGGAACGGACTACTCGCCGCTTAGCGAGGCCGTCTTACGCTACACGGGGCTGCGGGTGGAACGGGAGTTCCCCTTCCACCCCACCCGTGAGTGGCGTTTCGACTTCGCCATTCCTCAAGCCCACGTAGCCATAGAGGTGGAGGGCGGCTTATGGAACGGCGGTCGCCACTTCCGCCCCGAGGGCTGGAAGCGTGACACGGAAAAATACAACGAGGCCGCCGCTTGCGGATGGCTCGTGATACGCACCACGCCCGCCGAGCTGCTCAACGTACGCACGCTGCAATGGATCGTGAGGGCGATCAAGACTCGCGATTAACTTTCAATTTTCAATCATCAATTTTCAATTAACCATGGCACGACCTATTAAAAAGGGACTGGATTATTTCCCGCTCAATACCGATTTCATGAATAATCGCACGATACGCCGCTTGAAGAGGAAAGGCGGCTTCAAGGCAATCGTCCTCTATATGGATTTATTATGCGACATTTACGCCAATAGTTATTTTATAGAAATAACCGACAACTATATATTCGATCTTTCGGATCAACTCGGGCTCGAAGAAAAAGACATCCGGAGCATGATCGAGATAATGATAGAACTCGGATTATTCCACGAGAGATCTTTTGACAAAAGCCATATCCTAACCTCCGAGACCATACAAGAGCAATATGCCTTTTCAAAGAGTAAAAGACCAGATAATAAAGCTGTTATTGAGTTGTATAAAATAGTTAACGATGTAAAAACCGAGGTTTTCGCAGACGAAACCCCGCAAAATGACACGAAAAGTGCATATAGTATAGTAAAGGAAAGGAAAGAAAACATTACTACTACTTCTTCTCCCGCACGCACGTACGCACGGGAAGAGATCCTCCGCTCTTATCGAGACGAACTATCCAACGATGAGGATTGGCGGGCCGCTATCGTCCGTATGAGCGGCAAAGGTCCCGCCGTATTGGACCTGTTACCGGGCGTGATGGAACTTTTCGAGAGTCACATCGTCTCTACCGGCGACATGGGAACGCTCCGCACCAAGAACGATTACGCCCGTCGTTTCACCTCTTGGTGGAGATGCCTCGATTACCAACCCGAGGCAGACATAATCAATCGTCCCGCACCAATCGCCCCGGCCGGAAACAAACGGCCCGCCGCCCCCTCACGCATAGAAGAAGCCATGAAAGCGAGCGAACGAGCGGCACAAATAGCATTGAACATCTTACAAGCCGACGGACATGACAGGTCTAGAGCTTAGGCTACGGGAATCCTTGTCCTCGGAACGGATCGAGGACATATCAATCGAACAACTCACGCAATCCGTCTCCCAGTTGATCGCACAGACGTACATCATGGTCGGCTACCAGACGTACAACGAGCGGGATATCGGGATATTGGCGGCCAAGTTATCGTCCGACCTCCGGGAATCATACGCCTACCTCACCTTCCCCGAGGTATCGCTTTGCTTCGAGTTGGGGGCGAAAGGCACGTTCGGCGACTACACGGGCGTAAACCTACGCACCTTCGCTCGCTGGCTGAAGAGCTATAAGACGAGCGACCTGCGCTATCATGCCGTCGTGGAACGGGAACGGGAGCGGCGGCAGAACGCCCTCCCACCCGTCAGCGAGGCTTACAAGGAAGAGCGTGAGCTTGCCTTTCTCCGCAAGGTATTCCAGCAATACAAGGCCGGTTACCCGCTGGAACGCCTTTATCCCGCCCGTGTCTACCAGTCCTTGCAAGAGCGGGGATTGATACACGATACCCCCGAGGAGAAACGCCACGCCATGGGCCTCTTCGCCCATTGGAGACCACCGGGTCACCTGCCCATCAGCGAGGACTATCGGCTGACGATGGTGCGACAGCAGGCCATGGCGTGGTTGCTGCGGAGGTATTTCGATGGGCTGATAACAGAAGAAAAAGCATAAGAACTAGTAGCATGGGCAGTGCCGATACTTGGGATAATACCGACATCGAAAAGAAGAAATAAGAGAGCGTAAGCACATACTCTCTTATTTCACCTCCCTCACTTCACGATAAACCACGGATTATGCAAATCTTCCTTGTTATAGCGAAGCGGGGTCTTGCCGTCGATATGATATATGTCGCAACCGGCAGACTTGACGATGGCGTGGCCGGCGGCGGTATCCCACTCCATCGTCGGGGCAAAACGGGGATAGATATCGGCCGAGCCTTCCGCTACCAGACAAATCTTCAGGCTGCTGCCGCTACTGATCAACGTAACGGGCTTTCCCTGCTTGCGGAGATTATCGATGAAAGCGGTGGTCTCCTCCGTTTGGTGAGACCGGGATGCCACTACCACGATTCCCTGATGCGCCAGCGCCATCGGCAAATGTATCGCCCGCTGCTTCATCTCGTCCATCGAGGGCTGGCTGCTGCTATCGATTCCTGTAAACTTATAAGCACCCACAGAGGAGGAGGCGAAATACAACTCCTTCCGGACGGGCACATAAATGACGCCCAACACAGGCACACCCTTCTCCACCAAGGCGATATTCACGGTAAACTCCCCGTTTTTCTTGATAAACTCCTTGGTACCGTCCAGCGGGTCCACGATCCACAGCGTCTCCCATTTGGAGCGCTCCTTGAACGGGATCTCCTTTCCTTCCTCGCTTAAGACCGGAAACGGGGTAACGGACAAAGCGTTTGTTATCAATCGATGGGCCGCCTTATCCGCCTTTGTCAACGGCGAGTTGTCTGCTTTTCTCTCTATCCCGAAGTCTGATTCGGGGTCGTTATAAATATCCATGATCGACTTGCCTGCGTCTACCGCGGCACGGATCGCTATGTAAAGATAATTGGCGTAGCTCATCATCACTTCTCGTTTTATTATTTGTTAATAAGCAAAGTTAGCAATAATCGGCGAGATATGGAAAAGTAGAGCAAAGTTATTGAGGGATAGGGCTATTGAAAAAGTTGCTTTTGCAATCGGATGACGGTAAAAGTCAGAGCCAAGCCAAGTTAAGACTTCGCTACGTTACCGATTCGTTACCCTGCAAAAATGAGGGTGTCGAGGCGTAGGAAGAATAGCGAAATGCGCTATTATATAGTGAGTTACTAACAACTCACGCAACAATTCCGGTAACGGATGAAAATTGCGCCGTTCCTCTGCGATTTGCGTATCGACGAAGGACTCTTCACCGAGTAATTTTGAAACCAAAAAAGTTCAGAACGATGAAGAGTACATTTTCAGTTATCTTCTACCTCAAAAGGCAGGTAGTGAAGAAAGACGGGACAGTGCCCGTCATGGGTCGTATCACAGTGGACGGAAGCCAGACGCAATTCAGTTGCAAGCTGACCGTCGATCCCAAGTTGTGGGACACCAAAGGCGGACGTGTCACGGGCAGAAGCACGGCGGCACTCGAAGCGAACCGCCTGCTTGACAAGATGCGGGTGCGTATCAACAAGCACTATCAGGAAATCATGGAGCGTGACAACTATGTCACGGCGGAGAAAGTCAAGAACGCCTTTCTCGGACTTGAACACCGCTACCATACGCTGATGCAGGTGTTCAGCCAGCACAACGAGGACTACGAGAAGCAGGTGGCGGCAGGCATGAAAGCCAAATGGGCCTTGCTTCATCAGTCTAAACGGTAGTTTAGGCGTGAGGCAAAGCCCTTTTCTTCGCTTATGCAGATAGTCGGCACACTATCGTATATAATCGCTTTTACGGAAAGAACATGTAGTAAGTCAAAAATGAGTAGATTTTATCCTCAATCTCCTTGAAATAGTTCATAACAAATTTGTGGTTAATTCGTAATTATAATCCACAAACTGCCATTTTGTCATAATAACTTATCAAGTCAATATTGGCACATTTTTTGCACCATTTTTAATAAACTATTTATATATCAATTATGGCTTTAATTCCAGATATTTATAAAAATGCTGTTGTTTCAATTGGCATAAAAAACAATAGTGGAGCTACCAACTGGATTGGTACAGGCTTCTTAGTTGTTAGGCAGATTGACAAGGACGGATACATTCCTTTCCTTGTTTCTAATAAACACGTTTTTCAAGGGGAAAAACGTATAGTTTTCAAAATGAAAGAGCAGGGCTCAAACAATTGGGTTGAGGTTCCAGCTGATCTATCTGAAGCTGATGGTTCAACTAAATATGTCATTCATAATAATCCTGCGATAGATATAGCCGTCTTACAACTCGATGGAGATTTTATAAATAGGAACAATCTTGAATTTCCGGCATTCGACATTGATAAAAATGCGATGAGCTCTTCGGAATTGTTGGAGAATGGCTTTGATGATGGATCTTTTATTTATATGCTTGGCTTCCCAATGGGCTTAGTTGTTAAAGGGGCGTCTCGCCCAATTTGTCGTATGGGCTGTATGGCTAGAATATGCTCCGAACAGATATCCGAAACTAACAATATCTTAATTGACATTCAAAATTTTCCAGGGAATTCTGGATCGCCGATAATATCAAAGCCTGAATTGGTTTCGATTACAGGAACCAAAAATCTAAGCCGTAGCCTACTGGTAGGAATAGTACATAGCTACATTCCTTATAATGACACATTGAGAAGCAGCCAAAGTGGGGAAATCGTAGAAATACGTAAAGAAAATAGTGGCTTGGCTTATGCTCATCCCGTAGAGTATATCCGCGAAATAATTGACCTCATTCAACCAACAGTACAAATTGAAGGCTCTACCACGACAGCATAAGAAAACCTCTGAAAATCCGTAAAAGCACCTCTGCGACATAAGCACAAAAGGAATGGGCCTTGCTTCATCAGTCTAAACATCGTTTAGGCGTGAGGCTAAGCCCTTTTTTTCGCTTATGCAGATAGTCGGTACACGTTTGTTCAAACTTGTTTGGGCAATGGTGTACCGACGAATATCAAATTGCTTTTACGGGAAATCCCGCTAAATTAAGGTGAAAAAATCAGGGAGATTTTGTCTTAATCTTCCGTTTTATTTGTACTTTTGTACTTGAAGAGTTCTTTGAAGGTTACGCAACGCACAGAAGTATATTGAAGGAGATAATTCTCTTATTCGTAACCTATTACCATAATGAGCAAATAACCTATGCTCTTTTTCAATATCTTAGACCTTTTTCATAACATCGATATGCAAATATATGGAAAAAAAACAAATTAACGCCCTGTCGCCTGTAAATATTCCATACGTTTGATCAAATAAGCCGTATAATATGCCGATCGAGGTGAAGAAGAGCCGGCAAGAGGAGTTGTTCGCAGCGTTCATACAAACGCTCGCCTTACATCATAAGCAGGAACGATCGGTAGCTTTCTACGCCGGGAAATTATGTGTGACTCCCAAATATTTATCTCTTTTGGTAAAGAACGTCAGCAACCGTACGGCCGGGGAATGGATCGATAATTACGTTGTCTTGGAGGCGAAGGCGTTATTATCCTCCTCCACCCTTTCCATCCAAGAGATATCAGACCGGCTAAACTTCGCCAACCAATCCTTCTTCGGTAAATACTTCAAGCAACACGTCGGGATATCGCCTACGGAGTATCGGAAGAAATGGTAATAATCAGAAAAATAATTATCTTTGTCTCACGACAGAAGTCATTTAATGAAAAGATAAAATGAAACGAACAGAAATTATAGATCAGATAAAAGATATCATGCGCCGGATAGCTCCCACGGCACAAACTATCTTATTCGGTTCGGAAGCACGTGGAGACGCTCGGATTGATAGCGATATCGACTTACTCATCTTGATAGACGGAGAGAAAATGACTTTGGAACGAGAGGAAGAAATTACTTTACCCTTGTATGAGCTGGAACTAAAGACAGGCGTAAATATCAGCCCCATCGTCATGTTAAGAAAACTCTGGGAAAACCGTCCCTTTAAAACTCCTTTCTATATTAATGTTATAAACGAAGGTATTATATTATGAAAGAGATTCTAGATGAAGAAAGTAAGAACGCATTGATTAACTATCGAATCCAACGTGCTTATGAGACATTGAAAGAAGCTCAAGTGATGATGCGTGAGTCTTTCTATAATGCTGCCGTTAATCGCCTCTATTATGCATGCTATTACGCAGCGGTTTCCCTGCTATTAAAATATGATCACCAACCACAAACACATAATGGAGTTAAGACTATGCTTGGATTACATTTTATCTCTACCAGAAAGCTTCCTATAAAAATCGGGAAAATATTCTCGACTTTATTTGAGAAAAGACATAGTGGAGATTATGACGATTTTGTTTATTGTGATAAGGAAATGTTGGATAACTTATATCCACAAGCCGAATTATTCATTCATACAATCAACCAATTATTGAAAGAAGAATAGTTCCCAAAGAGAACTATCCTCCGATCAACGCGGTTATCCCGTAGGAGGCGAATTGATCGATGCACCTTTGCAGGACTGCTTCGGAAGGGGTGGATAGCGGAAGGTGCCCGGGGTTGTAGAGGGTTCCTCGCTTATCGTGCTTACCTTTTCCGACGTCGTGATACGGGAGGAGATTGACGACTTTCCGCTCCCACGGCAAGGAGGCCAAGAAGATGGCGGAACGGGATATATTCTCCTCGTCCGCATTGACACCCTCGATCAAGGGGATGCGAATGAGGAAGTCCATCCCGGCCTCGGCGATCATCCGAAGATTGGAGAGGATACGCTCGTTCGGGACACCCGTGAAACGACGATGGCTACCGGAATCCATATGCTTTAAATCCACCAGAAAAAGATCCGTGCGCTCCATTACGCTCCGGACGGTATCCGGCGAGGCGAACAAGGTCGTATCCACCGCACGATGGATTCCCAACGCTCCGCAACGATCCAGCAGGGCAACCAAGTCCGATGGATGCGACAACGGCTCTCCCCCGCAGAAGGTAACGCCTCCCTCGGAGCGATCCATAAAGACCGTCTCTTTCTCGATCTCACGCATGACCTCGTCGATAGAATACTCACGGCCGGACATCTCCATCGCCAAGGTGGGACAAACCTCGGCGCATCTACCGCATGTCCGGCACAGAGACCGATCCGTGACGATACCCGCCTCCGTCAAGGTCAACGCCCCGGTGGGGCAGGCATTCACGCAGGCCCCGCAACCTATGCACTTCTTTCTCGTATACAGCTTCTCCGCCCGGGGCGAGATGCCTTCCGGGTTATGGCACCATACGCAGGCAAGCGGGCATCCTTTCATGAAGATCGTGACACGAATGCCCGGCCCGTCGTTTATGGCGTATCGTTTGATATCGAATAACAGCATGGCTCAGAAAGTCTCTTGCTCCGTACGTGCGATCACGTCCGCTTGCAAATCGGCGTTCATATCGTTGAAATAGTCGCTATAGCCCGCTACACGGACCAGCAGATCCCGGTAGTCCTCCGGACACTTCTGGGCGGCGTAAAGCGTTTCCGTATCCACGATATTGAATTGGATATGATGGCCACCCAAGGCGAAGTAGCTACGGATCAAGGAGGCCAGCTTCGAGATATCCTCCTCCCTCCAGAGCAGGCTGGGCAGGAAGCGTTGGTTCAGCAGCGTGCCGCCGCTCTTCACCTGATCCAGTTTGCCAAGCGACTTGATCACGGCGGACGGCCCGTGGATATCCGCCCCATGCGAGGGCGAGGTACCATCGGAGATGGCACGCCCGGCCAAGCGGCCGTTCGGGGTGGCTCCCATCACCTTGCCGAAGTAGACATGGCAAGTGGTGGATAACATATTCAAATGGAAACACTCCCCTTTCGTATTCGGCTTGCCCTCGATCGCGTCATATAAATCGTCGAAGACACGGACGGCGATCTGGTCGGCGTACGGATCATCGTTGCCAAAGAAAGGCGTACGGTTCAGGATCATTTGGCGCATCGGCTCATGTCCCTCGAAATTATCCGCCATCGCGTCCAACAAGGCTTCCATTGTGAAGGTCTTATCCTCGAAGACGTGTTTCCGCAAAGAGGAAAGGCTATCGGTTATCGTGCCTAATCCGGTACACTGGATATAAGTGGTGTTGTAACGAGGCCCGCAATCGTAGTAATCCTTACCCTTCGCGATACAATCGTCGATGAACAGGGAGAGGAACGTGGCGGGGGCGTACTTGGCGAACATGCGGTCGATATAGTTGCTGACCCGCACCTTCATGTCCACGAAATAATGGATCTGGCGCATGAATGCCGCATAAAGCTCCTCATACGTCCGGAAACCACGGGGATCGCCGGTCTCCAGACCGACCTTGCGACCGCTTACCGGATCTACGCCGTTATGCAGCGTCACCTCCAATATCTTCGGAACGTTCAGATAACCGGTCAACACGTACGCCTCCTTCCCGAAAGCGCCTACCTCGATGCAACCGCTGCAACCTCCCTCGCGGGCGTCACGCAGCGACTTGCCTTGCCGCATCAACTCCTGCACGTACACATCCGGGTTGAATACCGACGGGTAGCCATGGCCTTGGCGGATCACCTTGCACCCAGCACGAAGGAAACGCTCCGGCGTACGGGCACTGACGTGGATGGCGCTGCCGGGCTGGAGGATATGCAGCTCCTCGATCGTCTCCAACATGATATAGGAGACCTCGCTTACGCCATCGCTACCGTCCGCCCGGATGCCGCCGATGTTCAGGTTCGTGAAATCGTTATAGGTTCCGCTCTCCTTCGCCGTGATACCCACTTTCGGCGGGGCGGTATGATTGTTTACCTTGATGAAGAAGCAAGACATCAACTCTTTCGCCTCGTCACGGGTCAAGGTTCCGGCGGCGATTTCTTTCTCGTAGAAAGGCGCCAGATGCTGGTCGAAATGACCGGGGTTCATGGCATCCCAACCATTCAGCTCCGTGATCGTACCGAGGTGGACAAACCAGTACATCTGGATCGCTTCCCAATAGGTACGGGGAGCGTGGGCGGGAACCCGGCGGCATACCTCGGCGATCTTCCTCAGCTCAGCGGCACGGCGGGGATCTTTCTCGGTGAGAGACATCTCGTCAGCCAAGTCCGCGTGTCGCTCGGCCAGCAGGATAGCGGCGTCGCAGGAGATAGACATGGCCGTCAGTTCCTCCTGCTTGTCCGTGGCCTCGGGGTCGTTCATGAAATCCAAGGCGCTTAGTTCCCCCTCGATACGTTTCTTCAAGTCCAGCAGGCCATATTGGTAGACCTTGCCGTCCAAAGCGGTATGCCCGGGGGCACGTTGCTCCATGAACTCGGTGAACATACCCACCTCGTACGCCTCTTTCCATTCCTTGGGGACGTGGCTGAAGATGCGTTCCCGCTGGGTACGGCCTTTCCAGTACGGGATCACCTCCCGCTCGTAGGTATCGATATCTTCTTGACTGATGGTGTAACGTTGCAGCTCCCGGGTATTCAATATATGCAAGTCCTCCACGCTATGGCAGGTAAGTTCCGGGAAGGTAGGCACGGCTTTGGGGCGGGGCCCCCGCTCGCCGACGATCAACTCGTCCTCGCCGATATAGATCGTCTTCCGCTTGCAGATCTCAAGGAAGTTCAGGGCACGCAGGATAGGGATCGGATACTTCCCGTAATTCTCCTGATAGAAACGGGTCTCGATCAAGGCCCGCTCGATGGAGAGGGAAGGTTGGGCCTCGAAGGTCTGCCGGCGCAGACGTTTGATACGGTCGTTCATCCCGAAATTGTTCGCTCCTACGGAAGAGACGGTATCATGTACGCATGAATGTGTGTGATGGGTTGTATTCATAAAATTATATGTTTTATCGTAGAGGTAGGATCTATCCGCCCTCATCAAGGTTATTTTTTATTGTTACACAGGACGGGCATCCCCGCCCCCATGAGTTTATATAGGGAGAGTATCTGCTAGAGATAAAACATCAGGCAGTTGAAAAGCATCCGATAGCCTTTGTGTAACATAGCGCTTGTTTCTTTTTGAAGTATGATGGCAAAAATAAGGAAATTATTGATAATATCACAATTCATCAACAGAAAGTAACCGTTTGTCAAAAAAATAACACAGGAACGTAAATAAAGGAATAGCTTTGCTTTGTATTTCCAGATCAAAGGGTTTAAAATTAAAAGAACTTATACCATGCAAAGTACATTCAAGAACCTGCTTTATGTCTTGAGACATTATAAATTAGCGACGGTCACTAATCTTTTAGGACTTAGCTTCGCTTTCCTGTTATTCATGCTAATAAGCATACATGTCGGTCATGAATATAGCTTCGACGCTTCCCTCTTGAACAGGGAAAGGATTTTTCAGTTAGAAAACAAGCGGGATGACGGGATATGGGAGGCTAATTTCGCACGTCCACAACTCGAGCGTTTCATCGCCGCCTCCCCTTATATAGAAGCGGCCGCTATCACAAACAACCTTGTTTACTCCTCCGTACGTTTTGGGATATCAGCCAGTGAAGGACCCGACGCACGGAGCTATATGGAGCAGGTGGAACGGATCACCCCGGGATATACCAAGGTCTTTGGCTTCGAGCTGGTGGCCGGCGATACGGATTGCCTGAAACGTCCGGAAGGGACGCTGATCCCGGAGAGCATGGCCCGGAAACTCTTCGGCGAGGCAAATCCTATCGGGAAGCCGGTTTATCTGTCGGAGTTCGCCGGGGCCGAAGGCTCGATTATATATGGGCTTAGTTTTGAGCCGGCATATATCGTGGGAGGCGTCTTTCGCGATTTCCCGGAAAACACCCGGGTGAAGAATGCCCTGTATATCCCGATCATGGAGAAAGAGATGATGGAAAACTGGCATACCGGCCTTTACTATTGTTATCTGCTGATGTCGACGCCGGAATCCGCCTCTGTCACTACCGAGACCTATATGGCCGATAGCCGGGCTTTCCTGAAAAGTTTCACGATCGAGGATATGCGCCTCCGGCCCTTGTCAGATCTCTATTTCGGCCAGCCGGTCCGAGCGGACGCCGCTCCCATCGGTAATAAGCTACGGACGAATATGTTATTCTTTATCGCCATCCTGATCATAGGTATCGCCTTGGTCAATTATATCAACCTGTCGATAGCCTTGGCGCCGATACGCACCAAGTCGATCACCATCCAGAAAGTGCTGGGAAGCTCGGACGCCACGCTACGGAAGTATCTGGTCTTGGAGTCCTTGGGAATCTCGGTTGTCGCCTTCTTCCTCGCCTTGCTTTTCCTGTTATTTTTGAATAACGTGCAATGGGTCACGAATATGGTGGGGCATCCGTTGGATCTGTATGCCAACTGGAAGATTCCGGCATACACATTCTTCCTTGTCGCAGGCGGCGGTATACTGGCCGGTTTGTATCCCGCTTTCTATATCACCTCGTTTCCTCCTGTCATAGCGCTGAATAAGTCTTTTACCCTTAGCGACCGGGCCAAGAACACTCGCAAGTTACTTATAGGGTTCCAGTTCGTTATCTCGATCACGCTGATTGTCGCAGCGTTGTTCGTCTCCTTGCAAAACAGATATATAGGGAACGTGGACTTGGGATTTAACAAAGAAAACGTACTGGAGGTAAGACTAAGCATGGGGGCGGCCTTGAAAAAGGGCGAATTGTTCAAGGCACGTCTCTTGGAAAGCCCCGTTATCCGTGATGTTTCCTTTAGTGAGTTCAAATTTGTCTCGGACGAATCACGTTCTTTCATCGGGTATAATTACAAAGGCCAACATTATTATATGAGCTGGCTGGGAGTATCTGCCAATTTCCCGGAGCTAATGGATGTAAAGATGATCGCCGGAAGGAAGTTCCGGCCGACGGATGAGGCGGCGGATAACACGCAGGTCGTTTGCCTCCTTAGCGAGACGGCAGCGAGGGAGATCGCCTCGGGTCTTTCCCCCGAGAAACTGGACGACCTATCGGACTTGGTAGGGACAAGCATCACGGATAATGATATACCGGTACGGATTGTCGGTATCTTTGAGGATGTCCATTATGAATCCCTGTATAAAGAGTTACGCCCGATGGGACTTTGGACCTCGGCTAAGAATCATTACCGCCGTTCGGTGCCGGAAAGATACGCTTATGTCAAGATCGCCGGCGGAAATCCCCGGACGGCTATCGAGCATATCCGGAAGGTAACGGATGAATTGATCCCGGGTTATCCGGCCGATATCCATTTCTTTGATACGGCGCTGGAGGAGCTTTACAGTAAAAGTGGGCGGCAGGGAGCGCTGATTACCGCCCTTTGCCTGATGGCCGTCTTTTTATCTCTCGTGGGAGTATTCGGACTGGTTATCTTTGAGCTACAGGGACGGGAAAAGGAGATAGCCGTGCGGAAAGTACATGGGTCCACGGTCCGGCAGATCCTTTGGATGCTGAACTCGTCTTTCCTCCGGATCACGCTCGTCTGTTTTATTATCTCGATCCCGCTTGCTTATTACGGGGTGAATGTTTGGCTACGAAGCTTCGCTTATAAAACGCCGATCTACATATGGGTATTTTTAGTGGCTTTGGTAATCATAATGACACTGACCGTATCTACGGTTACTTTCCAGAGCTATCGGGCGGCGATGGCGAATCCGGCGTCTAAATTGGGGCATTAAGGTTCATTACGAAAAAAGGACGGGTAGATTGATCCGTCCTTTTTTACTCATATATTATCTTGTCTCAGGTTTGGTTACCGTTCCCAATAACCTTCCATCTCCTCCAGCGTCTTTCCTTTCGTCTCGGGGACAAATTTCCAGATGAACAACGCCGCCAATATACCCATCACGCCATAGATCCAATAGGCCATACCGTGATTGAACGTATCGGTCAAGTATTGATTCTTATCCAGCATTGGGAATGTCCATGATACCAAGAAGTTGGCAATCCACTGCGCCGCTACGGCGATACTCATCACCGTGGAGCGGATCGAGTTCGGGAAGATCTCGGCCAGCAGCACCCAGCAGACCGGGCCCCACGACATAGCGAATCCCGCCGTATAAACCAGCATGCAGACCAATGATCCCATACCCACCGAACGCGTATAGAAAGTAGTTCCCAAGATCAACATAGATACCGCCATGACGAGCGCCCCGATAATCATCAACGGGCGGCGTCCGAACTTATCCACCGTGAAAATAGCCAATACGGTAAACGACAGGTTCACCGCCCCTACCACGATCTGTTGCAAAAGGGCGGCGTCCGTGGCCGCTCCCATCGTCTTGAAGATCTCCGGGGCATAGTAAAGCACCACGTTGATCCCCACGAATTGCTGGAAACCGGAGAGCAGCACGCCCACCAAGATGATCAGCACGCCAAACGACCGGATCGGGAACAGCAAGGCGATACAGAAACTAGCCAACAAGGCGATCTCCAACGCATTCGTATTACCTGCCCACGACAACAACCCGTAGCCGGCCAAGAACAGCGCCAGCCAAGTCCCCATAAACCGGAAGTAAGGCTTCATCGACGGAGCTTTCTCCTTGAAACTATTCCGTATGTCCTCCAGCTCACGGCCAGCGTCCGCCCGATCCATCAAATGGCTCAAAACGCCCAACGCCTGCTCCGTACGCCCACGCATCACGAGGTAACGAGGCGTCTCCGGCACGAACATCAAGAACGAGAGGAACAATACCGCCGGAATAATCTCAGAAGCGAACATCCAACGCCAGCCGATCGTATTCAGCCAAGCAGCATCTCCTTGAAGGGCGATCGTATAATTCACGAAATATACCACCAGCATACCAAAGATAATGGCAAACTGGTTCCATGCCACCAGATTCCCCCGGCGATCGGCCGGAGCCACCTCGGCGATATACATCGGCGATACCATGGAGGCCAGCCCCACGCCAATACCTCCCAGAATACGATAAGCCACGAACGCATACATAAACGTATGATCGCCACTTCCGGGCATGCCGATAAACAGCTCCGGCCAAGCCGAGCCGATAGCGGAAAGCAAGAAAAGGATAGCGGCCAGTATCAACGTAGGCTTCCTGCCGTAACGCTGGCTGATCCACCCGGCGAACGAGGCGCCGAGGATACATCCGATCAACGCACTACTTACCACGAACCCCTCCAAGGCGTTGGCTTGATCCAACGGAAGCCCTTGCGGCTCGATGAAGAACTTACGCAAAGACTCTACCGTACCGGAGATCACCGCCGTGTCATACCCAAACAGCAGACCTCCCAAGGTAGCGACCAAGGTAAGAGCGAAAATATAAGTGTTGTTATTTTTCATGGAATAGATTTATTAATTAAAAACTGAGAATTGAGAGCTGAAAACTAGGGCTTACGCACGATAATTTTCAATTCCCAATTCTCGATCTTCAATTATTTAGATATGCAGATTTACAATCATCTCGTATAATTCCTGCTTACCGCTGATCTGTTTCGGCTCGCCGTCACGCAAAGCGATCGTACGAAGATCTTCCAGCGTAAGCTTGCCATCCTCGAATGCCTTGCCCTCGCCGGCATCGAAACTAGCGTAACGCTCGGCACGCATCTTGCGGTAGTCTGAGTTCTCAAGGATATCGGCGGCGATCATCAAGGCACGGGCGAAAGCGTCCATACCACCGATATGAGCGATGAAGATGTCCTCCAAGTCCGTAGAATTACGGCGGGTCTTGGCGTCGAAGTTCGTACCTCCGGTAGTTAGGCCACCTCCCTCAAGGATAACCAGCCAAGCCTGTGCCAGCTCATAGATATCCATCGGGAATTGATCCGTATCCCAACCATTCTGGTAATCGCCACGGTTCGCGTCGATACTGCACAACATGCCGGCGTCGGCGGCGGCTTGCAACTCATGCTCGAATGTATGTCCGGCCAAGGTAGCGTGGTTCACCTCGATATTCAAGGCGAAATCCTTGTCCAATCCATAATGGCGAAGGAAACCGATCACGGTCTCCGAATCCACGTCATATTGATGTTTCGTCGGTTCCATCGGTTTCGGCTCGATCAGGAACGTACCCTTGAAACCGTTCTTACGGCCATAATCACGGGCCATCGTCAACATCATGGCTAAATGATCCTTCTCTCGTTTCATGTTCGTGTTCAATAGGCTCATATAACCCTCACGGCCGCCCCAGAATACATAGTTCTCGCCCCCTAAAGCGATACAAGCGTCGATAGCGTTCTTGATCTGCGTGCCAGCGCATGCCACGGTCGGGAAATAAGGGTTCGTAGCGGCGCCGTTCATATAACGCTTATTGCTGAAGACGTTCGCGGTAGACCATAGAAGCTTCTTTCCGGTAGCGGCTTGATGCTCCTTGGCATGTTCCACCATCGTCTGCAAACGTTTCTCGAACTCGCCCAGCGTAGGAGCCTCGTCCACCACGTCCACGTCGTGGAAGCAATAGTAAGGAATATTACATTTGGTCATAAACTCGAAAGCGGCGTCCATCTTGTACTTCGCACGGGTGATAGCGTCCGTGCTGTCATTCCAAGGGAATGATTTTGTTCCACCACCAAACTGATCACCTCCCTCAGCACATAAGGTATGCCAATAAGCCATAGCGAAGCGCAAATGATCCTTTAGTGTTTTACCCATAACTACCTTATCCGCGTCATAATAATGAAATGCCAACGGATTTTTTGACTCACGTCCCTCAAACTGAATCTGTCCGATTCCCGGGAAAAATTCTTTCTCTCCTTTAAAGTAACTCATAATAATATATATTAAAAATGTAAATAATTCAGCCGTTAAATAGATTGTTCCAAGCGTTCTTTCCACGTCTCGAACGCCCCGCAATAAGCATTCGCCTTGAAACCGTCCGGCTCGATCACGTTGATCTTCTTCAAGGAAGCGAACGCTTCTTCCGCATTCTTGTAGATACCGGCACCAATACCGGCACCCTTGGCCGCGCCTACCGCGCCATTCGTATCATACAGTTCGATCACCGTACCCGTCACGCCCGCCAAGGCATCCCGGAAGATCGGGCTTAAGAACAAGTTCGCGTTCCCCGCACGGATTACCTGAATATCGATCCCCATCTCATTCATGATATCCATACCGTATTTAAAGGCGAACACGATACCTTCTTGCGCCGCCCTAGCCATATGGGCCTTGGTATGTATGTTGAAGTTCAATCCATGCACCGAGCAATCGATCTGCTTATTCTGCAACATACGCTCCGCCCCGTTTCCGAACGGCAAGATCGAAAGACCATCGCAGCCGATGGGAACCGTAGCCGCCAAATCATTCAACTCATTATAGTTGATGCCTTCCGGCGCTATATTCCGTTTGATCCAAGAATTAAGGATACCGACCCCGTTGATGCACAACAAGACACCCAAGCGGGTCTGCTCCGTCGTATGGTTCACGTGGGCGAACGTATTCACACGGGAAAGCGTATCGTAATTCACCTTGCCGTTCACACCATACACCACTCCGGAAGTCCCGCCGGTAGCCGCTATCTCACCCGGATTCAATACATTCAATGATAAAGCGTTATTCGGTTGGTCACCCGCACGATAGGTAACCGGCGTACCTTTCTTCAGTCCCAACTCGGCCGCGACCGAGGCGGTAACCTCGCCCTGCAAACCGAACGTCGGACGGATATCGGCGATCAGATCCTTACTGAATCCATAATAATTCATCAAATCCTCCGATAAGGCATTATTCTTGAAGTCCCAGAAAATCCCCTCCGACAAACCGGAAACCGTAGTCACGATATCCCCCGTCAGACGCATAGCGATGAAATCTCCCGGCAACATGATCTTATGGATACGGTCGTAGATATCCGGCTCGTACTCCTTGATCCAAGCCAGCTTAGAAGCGGTAAAATTACCCGGCGAGTTCAATAGGTGGGAAAGGCATCGCTTCTCGCCTATATTCTTAAACGCACGCTCACCATAAGGAACGGCACGGCTATCGCACCAGATAATAGATGGACGAAGCACCTCCATCTTCTTGTCCACCACCACCAAGCCATGCATCTGGTACGAGATACCGATCGCCTTGATATCCTCGCCTTTCACCTTCGCCTTGCTCATGGCACCTTTCATAGCGATCTTCACGTACGACCACCAATCCTCCGGATTTTGCTCCGCCCACCCCGGACGCAACGCCTTGATCGGGGCCTCTTCTTTGGGATAAAAATCCGCACCTATTGTTAACCCGGTCTCCTCATCGACGATAGAGACCTTGATGGAAGAACTTCCAATATCACATCCTAACAGACACATAATCGTATGGTTTTATATCTTATTAAACTTCGAACGTTGTTGATTATATTTCACCTTATCAAACCGATAATACCGGGCGGCACGATGGGCGACCCCATCTTGCATATCGTCCGTGGGCACCACGTAATCCAAGGAATTCATCTTCTTATGAAAATTGCGCACGTCCATCTCACGGTTATAGATCACCTCGTACGTGCGCCTAAGCTGGAACGCCGTGAACTTCATCGGCATATAGTCGAAAATGATGGCGGGCTCCTTCTCTACCCAATTACGGATCTCCTGTATGGCAGCCTCGATAATCTCTTTATGATCGAATGGCAAGCGAGGAAGCTCGTCGATAGGGCACCAACGGATCGACTCGGATTTATCGGCCGGACACGTCTTCCTGCTATTCTTGCACAAGGCGAGATAAGCGACCGTGATCAACCGTCCGATCTTCACCTTGGAAGTCGCCTCCAGCCACATCACGTCCAACCGGTTCGAGGTACGGGCGGGGGAACCGAAACAACGGAATTGTTTCAATTGGACACGCTTCAAGCCGGTCGAATCATTCAGTATCCGATAGGCGGCGTCATCTAAATCCTCGTTCTCATAGATCAAGCTGCCGGGTAATTTATAGCCAATCAACTCGCCTTCCTCACTTTTTCGCTCCGCCAACAGCACGGTGAGCTTGTCATCATTGATGCCGAGAAGAACACAGTCTACGGAAACATAAGGGGACAGCATCTCTCTATTCTCGTTTTGTGTATCCATGATATCAGTAATTAGATTTGCGCAAATATAAGTATTTTTCTAAACAAAGCAATTACAAAAGGTCTTTTTTGCATCTCCTAATTGATTATTTTTCTGATATTTCAGTATCGTACATCATACAATATGCTATACAACACATAATGTAAGTAAAACAATTAGTATGAGAACAAATAATGAAGGCGCTTTCACGTACCTCTAACTTTTATTTCCTACATTTGTTATATTTATAAAACATCGGACATGAATCTAAAAAACATATACTTCTCTTGGCTGATTTATTGGGGTAAAATGAAGGGATTATTGAACGGGATAGCGGAAGCGATTATCCTACTCGCCTCCTTAGCCTCTTTCTTCGTATTGATCTACCAATTCGGCTTTGTACAGACACCCGATTCCGTCCATATCCTAGAGCGCTCCCGCCCATTCATCCTGCTAGCTTTTTTCACGGGCATAACACTCCGGTACGTGGTGAGGTTCCAAGAAATCATACAGGAGAAAATGTTGTATCTCGATATCAGCATCTATTTCCTTTTATTCGCCGTATTATCCAGCAAGATATTTTTCAAGGATGCCATAGCGCACTCTTTGCCTTATTTGTCTTTCCTTACGAAACCTCTCTTCGTATATGTCTTATTATTGCTGCTTAGCACGATTCACTTATCCCGGCAGACGTTCACGCTGATGCAGACACGGATCAAGCCCTCGTTGCTTTTCTTGCTCAGTTTCGTGTTCGTGATATTGGTCGGGGCCGGGTTGCTATCGTTGCCGAACGCCACTACGCACCGGATTCCGTTTATCGACGCTTTGTTTATCTCCACGACCTCGGTATGCGTAACCGGACTAACCACCGTCGACGTAGCCACTAGTTTCACGCATATCGGGCATATTATCATCATGATTTTAATACAGATCGGCGGTATCGGGGTCATGACATTTACCTCTTTCTTCGCCCTCTCCTTCATGGGAAAATCCTCTTTTACGAGCAAGATGATGCTGAAAGATATGTTGAACGAGGATCGGACGGGAGGGTTGTTCCGGGTCATCTTAAACATTCTTTTCGTGACCTTGTTTATCGAGGGGATCGGCGCCTATTTTATTTATATGGACGTACGGGGAAGCCTGCCGGGAGGTACGCAGCAGGAATTATTCTACGCAATGTTTCATGCCGTGTCCGCTTTTTGTAACGCAGGGATCTCTACCTTGAGCGGCAATATGTACGATCCGTTAGTGGCGGATAAGTACAACCTCCATTTCTGGATAGCCATGCTGATTATATTCGGAGGCTTGGGCTTCCCGATCGTCTTCAATTACCTGAAACTCTTGCATCACTTGCTGATGAATGGTATCAAGATATTGATCGGTAAGCAAAAGCATTATATCCATACGCCCCGTATTATTAATGTACATACGTACATTGTTGTTATATCTACCTTGATCCTGTTAATTACCGGAACGGCTTTCTACCTCTTTTTCGAGTATGACAATACCTTGGGCGACCTTCCCCTGCGGGGGAAACTGGCAAATGCGTTCTTAGGCGCCGTCACGCCTAGAACGGCAGGATTCAACGTAGCGGATATGGCTACATTGGCCCCTCCGACCTTAATGCTGACGTTGATCCTTATGGTAATCGGAGCCGCCCCTATGTCCACCGGCGGCGGATTGAAAGTGACCACCGTTTTCGTAGCTCTGGTTACGACCTTGAACGCCGCACGTGAGAAAGATAAAGTGGAAGTGAGAAAACGGGAGATCGCCCCATTCGCCATCCGCCGGGCATTCGCTATCATCATGATGTACTTCATGTGGGTGGCGATCGCTACGTGGGTATTATCCTATACGGAAAAAGGGGCGCCGCTGTTCTCCCTATTGTTCGAGGTTGTTTCCGCCTTGAGTACCGTAGGCTTGAGCATCGATTATACCCCTCACCTCACCCCTATCGGGAAAATCATCATTATCAGCACGATGCTGGTCGGACGTATCGGGGTATTGGCCTTCCTCGTAAGTTTCTGCAAGGAATACACGAAAAAGAACTACACATATCCACAAGAAAATATATTAATGTAAAAATAAGATAGCATGAAATATTTAGTAATCGGATTAGGGAATTTAGGACGTGCGATAGCGAAAGACTTGACACGTGTCGGCAATGAGGTGATCGGCGTAGACATGGATCTGCATCGTGTCGATATGCTGAAGAACGACATAGCGGGGGCGGTCGCCTTGGACTCTACGGACAAAGAGGCATTGAGCACCCTGCCATTGAGTGAGATGGATGCCATTATCGTAACATTCGGTAAGGATTTCGGGACTTCCGTTCAGACCGTCGCTTTATTGAAAAGTCTGGATGCGGGCAAACTGATCGTGCGGGCGATCTCCTCGATCCATGAGACGGTGATCCGTGCGATCGGGGTAAGCGAGATTATTACCCCGGAAAAGGATTTCTCTACGATGTACACCTCCCAAGCCTCTTTAGGCGGCCTGTTCCGGCATTGGTATAAAGTAACCGACACGGAACATCTCTATAAGATCAAGACACCGGCCACTCTTGTCGGGCAAACCATCAAGAACATCGATTTCGAGGAGAATTTCGGCATCCATCTGGTAGCGATCGAACGTCCTTACGAGAAAAAGAACCTGATCGGGCTCACACAGACAGAATACAAGGTTATCAGCCGTATCACCGAGGAATTGATGATCGAGACGGATGATCTGCTGATCTTATTCGGAAAGATGGAGCTATTGAATAAAATAGCCAACATCTAAAACAAAACATAGGCAGACGATCACGATATAATCAGCGTCGTCTGCCTACGGCAAATATCAACGAAGCGATCAAGCCCCCGCTATCTCTATCGTATAGGAGGCATCGAAGACCTCTCCCGGTTCCAAATGCCATACCCAATCCCGGTCTTTATACTCACCCGTATAATCCACCCGGTCGCAACGCCCATACCAAGGTTCGATACAGACAAACGGAGCGTTTCTCGTAGGCGGAGACCATAAGCCTACCACCGGAGCCGTAAAGGTTAGCGAAAGGTACGGATGTTTCTCCACATCCAATAAGTCCACCCGCTTAATCTGGCTGTCCTCCAAGATAAACGTATCGATATCGAACGTATGGATATTCAACGGCAGCAACCCGTCCGCATCCAAAGGTACCGGACGAACCACGTCCCCTACGCACCCTTTCTCCACCAGCGCACGGTATACGAGCTCTTTTTTCACATCGAAAGCGAAATACCCCCGATCCGGTTGATCCACCTCATAATTCGGGTACAGGAAAGCCGGATGAGCGCCGATCTGGAAATGCATCGTCTTATCTCCCGTATTCTTCACACGCCAAAGCACCTCCACCTTATTGCCCTCCAAACGATACCCGATCTCCAGAAGGAAAGGGAACGGATAGGCTCTCAGCGTGTCCGGGGTACTTTCCAGTGCGAAACGCAACTCGTTCTCCGCCTCATCGATCAACGTAAAATCCATATCCCGTGCAAAGCCGTGCTGCGACAGCGGATACACGGTTCCCTCGTTCCGATACTCGGCCTTCCATACGCTCCCGACGATCGGGAACAATACCGGGGAATGACGTTTCCAGAAAGCGGGGTCCGCTTGCCAGAGATACTCCTTTCCCGTAGCGTTCGCCACGATACTACTCAACTCCGCTCCATGTTCGGAGACACGGATCGTTAGTTCTTGATTTGATACTGTCTTCATTATGATAAGTTTAGTAATTGTTCGGCGGGAAGTCCCTTGCTTTTCAAGAAACCGTTCAAAGTCCCGAATAATAAGGGCTGCCGCCGGAAATCTTCCAGATAAACCCGTTTCAGGCAGTCTACCGGCATCGATACCGGAACGTATGGGATCAAGTTTCCATGCTCATAACGATAGAGCACCTCGTCCGTAGCTTGCAGCGAGGCCAACCGCCATTCCTTATCCCCCACCGAGGAAGGCTGCTTCACCTCCAGACAGGCGTTACACAGCATCGAGAAAAAGCGGGAATCAGGCGTAAAGCCCGTGTGCTCCTCATCAAAAAAGAAGGTATCGTATTCCTTTTCCAATTGTGCCGTAAAATGGTTCAAGATAGGCTCCTTCTCATACTTGCAGGACAACAGGGAATAATTCTCGAACAGGCAAAGCTCGCCCAACGACTGATAGTCCAGCTCAAGGACCAGAGAAGGCTCGGCAGAGCGGGCCGGCTCACCGGGTTTCTCATACAAAGGGATCACGTACATGCCTATCTCCGGCCCCACCAGCATCCGGCTGTCCTGTCTGAAAAAGGGCATCGCCTTCTTGCTCTTTTCCACAGGTATCCCTTTGCGTTCCTCATACAAGCCGATAGACTCCCTAAGCAAGGAAAGCCCATACTCGATCTCCTCTTGCGGCACGATATGCATCAACCCCTTCGCCGGAAGCGTGAAAAAGGAATCAGGCCCCGAGGTAGTCCGAAAGCTTTCGACAAAAGCGTTCAATGATACTCTACAATATAAAACCATACAATCTGTTTTTTGCCTCGCAAGGTAGAAAAATATTATCAGAACCGATATGCCTTCCGACAAGAATTTATCTTATTACGCAAGATCACTGCAACCCGGGTTGCAGTAAAAAGCAGTTCTACTTTGTAAAAGGAGTTGACTCGCATATCAAAATAATCATTATCTTTGTTCGGAATAACAAGCGAGTAAAAAAAGACCGTACCGTAAATCAAGTATAAACCAATATAGTATACAATTATGAAACGTCGTGATTTTTTAAAGACCAGTGTCATCGCTAGCGCGGCTCTATCCTTAAATTTTGAAGGTCTGCAAGCGGCCCTTTCCACGAACACCGTAGCCGTAGAGAAGGCTCCCGATATGGTAGCCGTTATGGGTGGAGAGCCGGAGGTGATGCTAGATAAAGCCTTGGAAGCCCTTGGCGGTATCGGAAACTTCGTAAAGAAAGGACAAAAGATCGTAATCAAGCCGAATATCGGTTGGGACCGCTCTCCTGAATTGGCCGGTAATACGAACCCCAAATTAGTGAAAGCCTTGGTCAAGAAATGCTTGGAGGCCGGCGCCTCTAAAGTGACCGTATTCGACCACACCTGCGATAACTGGCAGAAATGCTATGAGACGAGCGGGATCGCCGAGGCCGTAAAAGAGGCCGGAGGTATCATCATGCCTGCCAACGATGAGAAATATTTTAAGGAAGTATCCATTCCGGGTGGCGTGAACCTGAAAAGCGCCAAGATCCATGAGGCCCTGATCGAGGCGGACGCATGGATCAACGTCCCCGTATTGAAGAACCATGGTGGGGCGAAGATGACTTGCGCCATGAAGAACTATATGGGAATCGTATGGGATCGCCGTTTCTTCCATCAAAATGATTTGCAACAATGTATCGCCGATATTTGCACTTGGCAAAAGAAACCGGTATTGAACATCGTGGACGCTTATCGCATCATGCACCAAAACGGCCCGCAAGGAAAGAGCGCGGCCGATGTGGCTACCTTGAAATCCTTGATCGCCTCCACCAATATCGTCGCTATAGACACCGCCGCCCTTCGCCTGTTCAACCAAGTGAAGAAGCTGGATATGGCCGCCGTAGGTCATATCGGTAAAGGCGAGGCTTTAAAGCTGGGTACAACGAATCTGGATAATGTCACGATCAAACGTATTAAGATATAATCGAGGATGAAGAAGCCTAATTACTTAAAAGGATTGCGGGTCGTACTCGCGATCCTCATTTTCGTACCCATACTTTTATTCTTCGTTGATTTCGCCGATGTATTGCCGGACAACCTGCACACGTTGTTGCATCTCCAGATCATGCCCGCTATTTTAGGGGGAATGGCGGGGTTGGTAGTCTTCCAATTCGTATTGGCTTTATTGTTCGGCCGGATCTATTGCTCGGTTATTTGCCCGGCGGGCGTATTGCAAGATATTATCAACCGGGTTTTCTGTATCGGAAAGAAGAAAAAGAAAGGAGTACGCAGGTTCAGCTATCATAAGCCCATGAATATCTTACGGTACTCTATTCTCGGGCTTACATTCGTACTGGCTGTTTTCGGGATGATCGAATTATGTACGTTGCTAGATCCGTACAGTAACTTCGGCCGTATAGCGAACAACCTGTTCCGTCCGGTCGTCATGTGGGTCAATAACCTGCTGGCCGACGGATTGGCACGGATGGATAACTATACGCTTTATCACGTCACGATTAGCAACGTGACGGTATTCGGCGTGATATCCGCTTTGGTTGCGCTACTCGTATTCATCATCATGGTCGTATTCCGGGGAAGGTTGTTCTGCAATACGCTTTGCCCGGTAGGAACGCTGTTGAGCCTGATCTCCCGGTATTCGTTTTTCCGGATCTCCTTTGACAAAGAAGCCTGTACGCATTGTGGTAATTGCGAGCATACTTGTAAGGCGGAGGCGATCGACAGCAAGAACCTCACCGTAGATACCTCCCGTTGCGTAGATTGCTTCAACTGCGTATCCTCGTGCGCTAAAGGAGGATTGCAATATCGTTTCAAGCCTTCCTTCAAGAAAGAAGCCGAAACAGCTCGCATACAAACGGACGTGATCCAACAGGCTACCGCTCCGAACAGCCGCCGTACATTTCTCTCGGCAGGGGCTACCGTCGCGGTCTCCCTCCCGATCGTATCCACCATTGCCCAAGGAATTGAAAAAGGGCATGGCAAAGGGCAGCACGGGCAAGGTAAGCACGGCAAGAAATGGCCCCCTATCGTACCGCCGGGAGCGATCAGCTTAGAGCGTTTCAAGGATGTATGTACCGGATGCCAGATTTGCGTGACCCAATGCCCGAGTCATGTACTACGTCCCACGGGACTGGAGTACGGCTTTGATTATATGTTGAAACCCCGTATCGCTTACATCGACAGTTATTGCAACTACGAATGCACGGTCTGCTCGGAGGTTTGCCCCACGCACGCTATAAAGCCGCTTACCAAGGAAGAGAAAGCGACTACGCAAGTGGGCATCGCCACCTTCTTCATCAACCGCTGTATCGTAAAGACGGAGGGGACGGACTGCGGGGCCTGCTCGGAACACTGCCCTACCCAAGCCGTGCATATGGTTCCTTACGAGGGCACGCTTACCATCCCGCAAGTAAACCCCGATCTTTGCATCGGTTGTGGCGGCTGCGAATCGATCTGTCCCGTACGCCCGATGAGAGCGATCATCATCAAGGCAAACGAGGTACACAAGTTCGTGGAGAAGCCCAAAGAGGAAGAGGTGAAAAAGGTAGAAATAGATGACTTCGGATTCTAAGAGAAAAATGCTACCTTTGTCACAAATTTTTGATACATGACATTTGAATTACAGTATAACGATACGAAATCGAACGCTAGGGCGGGCTTGATTACCACCGATCACGGGGTAATCGAGACGCCTATTTTTATGCCCGTGGGTACGCAAGGTACGGTAAAGGGTGTACATATGACCGAGCTAAAGGAAGATACCAAAGCACAAATCATCTTGGGGAATACGTACCATCTGTATCTTCGTCCCGGTATCCAGATCTTGGAGCAGGCCGGAGGCTTGCATAAGTTTAATACATGGGATCGCCCGATATTGACCGATAGCGGGGGGTTTCAGGTATTCTCCCTTTCCGACAATCGTAAGCTGCATGAAGAGGGAGCCGAGTTCCGCTCGCATCTCGACGGCTCCAAGCATATGTTCACGCCGGAGAAGGTGATGGATATCGAACGCTCTATCGGTGCGGATATCATCATGGCCTTCGATGAGTGTTGCCCGGGAGATGCCGACTACAATTACGCCAAGCAATCACTGGGTCTAACCGAGCGTTGGCTGGATCGTTGTTTCGCCCGCTTCAACAGCACGGAGCCGAAATACGGCTACCGGCAAAGTCTCTTCCCGATCGTACAGGGATGCGTCTATACAGACTTGCGGCAGAGGGCGGCGGAGAACGTGGCCCGAAAAGGCGCCGATGGAAACGCTATCGGGGGACTGGCCGTTGGTGAGCCTACCGATAAGATGTATGAGATGATCGAGGTCGTAAACGATATCTTACCGAAAGATAAACCTCGTTACTTGATGGGCGTAGGTACCCCGATCAATCTGCTGGAAGGGATCGAACGGGGCATCGATATGTTCGACTGTATCATGCCGACCCGTAACGGACGCAACGGCCAACTCTTCACCCGCTTCGGTACTATCAATATGCGTAACAAGAAATGGGAGAACGATTTCTCGCCGGTCGATCCGGACGGACATTCCTACGTGGATACCTTATATAGCAAGGCTTATCTGCACCACTTAATCAAGGCGAAAGAAATGCTTGGCTTACAGATCGCTTCTATCCATAACCTCGCTTTCTACCTATGGCTGGTGAAAGAAGCGAGGGCACACATCATCGCTGGCGATTTTACTACATGGAAAAGTGGTATGGTCCGTCAATTAGCGAACCGGTTATAAAAAACGAGACAGATGAAATTTAAACTAAAACGGATCGATTGGTATATCATTAAGCAGTTTCTGGGCACGTACGTGTTCGCTATCGCCTTGATTATCTCTATCTCCGTCGTTTTCGATATAAACGAGAAGATCGATAAGTTCTTGAATCCGGATGTCCCCTTGAAGGCGATCATCGTGGATTATTACTTGAACTTTATCCCCTATTTCGCCAATTTGTTCAGTCCGTTGTTCACATTTATCGCCGTGATCTTTTTCACGTCGAAGCTAGCGGATCGTTCGGAGATCATAGCGATGCTTGCCAGCGGTATGAGTTTCCGTAGGTTAATGCTTCCTTATGCGGTCTCGGCTACGATTATCGCTATCGTGACGTTTATCCTGAACGCTTACATCATTCCCCCGGCGAATGAGACTCGTATCGATTTCCAGAACAAATATATCCGTAACAAGAAGGTGGATTACGTAAAGAACGCCCAATTGGAGATCGAGCCGGGTGTTATCGCTTATTTCGATAGCTATGACGCTCGCTCGAACATGGGATACCGTTTCTCTTTGGAGCATTTCGAGGATAAGAAATTGATCTCCCGCCTGACCGCCAAGTCGATCAAATACGACTCGCTTTATCAATGGACCGTTATCGATTATATGATCCGTGATTTCGATGGCATGCGGGAACATATTTCCCAAGGCTCCCGTAAGGATACGACCTTGACCATCGTGCCCTCGGACTTCCTGATTTCCGTGAATGATTGCGAGACGATGACAACGCCCGAACTGAATACGTATATCAACCGGCAGAAAAAAAGAGGTATCGGGAATATACAGACCTTCCAGATCGAGTATCATAAGCGCTTCGCCACGATTATGGCGGCGTTTATCTTGACTTCTATCGGAGCGTCGTTGTCTTCCCGAAAAATAAAGGGAGGTATGGGTATGAATATTGGTATCGGATTGGCGTTGAGTTTTTCTTACATCCTGTTTATGACGGTTACTTCCACCTTCGCTATTAATGGTTATGTGAGTCCTGCCGTAGCGGCCTGGATACCGAATATAGTTTATACATTTATAGCGATATTCTTATATCAGAAAGCACCAAGGTAATTGATTAACTCCTATATTGGTATAACTCTGCCAAATTTCATCCAGTTGTAGAGACGGGGCGTGCCCCGTCTCTACAACCTAGGATTTTCAATTATTTCGTGAAATTAAGTCCAAACTCTAACGTTTTTGCGTTCGGAAGTAGTTGCAATACCATATCTACCATTTGCTGATAATTCTCCGGAACCATCGGTTTCAAGATAGGAGCTATCATGGTCAAAACCGGTACGATTAAATCCTTATCCGCATAAAAAGTAGCCTCACTTCCATCCACCTTCATGTTAAGAGGTAGACCATAATAACCTCCTAAATCAACCAAAAGCTTCATGATCTCGTCAATAGAGATACCAGCGGCCTCCAATTTGTCACCAGCAGCCTGTTGTAATAAAGTAGTCAAGACTGTCACATAATTTTTATCCACAGCCACCATAAATTTCCCGTCTACCACACAATATTGGATACTTGCCATTTTCGTGATCTCACCGATTCCTTTATCCTCAGAAGCCCCTATAGGTCTCCAAGAAACATCGAAGATTCCATCTTCCGGTAAGTTAACATTTACAGCGCTTACTTTGCCCCAAATCAAGTTACCGATAGCAGGTTTTATCATAGGCACGAGATTATCGATAGTAGAATTCCCGGTAACTATATTCGCATAAATAGCTCCCGCACCCGCTTTCAAGCTCCAATTACCTACGATAGAAGAAGTTAATTTACGAGTATAAACAACAGAAGCTACGCCCCCTTTCACCGTACCATTTACCGATACCACGCAATCGCCAACCGTACTCTCGCCGGTAAACGTATAAGTGCCGTCCGCTTCCTTCAATGCGGCATCGATAGCGACCGACTTATTTTCGGGGATGATATTGTTCAAGGTTACGGATGCCTTCTCCGCAGAGGAAGCGGCAATCACGACCGATTTACCGTCAACAGGGATTGTCACTTCACCCATTACCAGATAAACGCTCTTACCCTCGTACGTTTTCGACAGATCTTGCCAGTTACCGGAAGAACTTGAATCGTCATCATCACCACATGCCGTAAAAAAACCCATCGTGCAAATCACGGCAAATACATACAACAAACTCTTTCTCATGACTCTTGTTTTAAATTTAACATAAATAGCTATTAATATTATCACAAATATATCCATTCCAACTTCCACTAACAACAATAATTTAATATCAGATGTTCGATTCCTGTGTTTAGATCAAAAATTCACTACTTTTGTCGTATCAAATACTTAAAAACAATCTATCATGAAGAAAGTGTTTATCTCAATGGCCTGCGTATTAATCGCTCTATCCGGTTGCACGAATGGAGGAAGCAATAAAGAATACATGGAAGTCGTACTGAATATCAAACGGAAAGTAAAACCCGAATGTGTCTCCGCCTTAAAGGAATCATTCTTGAAATGCAAGGAAAGCACGTTGCTAGAACCGGGATGTATCGACTACGGCATGTACCAGTCCCTCACCGATAGCACCGAATTCTTTATCGCCGAGACTTGGAAAAACGACGGGGAATTACAAAAGCACGGCGAAACCGCCCATCTTAAACAACATCTGAATGAGATCAAAGATATGGGAGACCCTTCCTGTAAAGGTAGTTTCCGGAAGATTTATGTCTGCCCGAGTGTAAATGACTAATCATTAAGAATTGAAGATTAAAAATCAAGCTTCACATAAGCGTTTATTTTCAATCTTCAATTCCCTATATTAATTACAAAAGATCTGACGCTAACTCAGATAATTCGCTTCGCTCGCCTTTTATCAAGTTGATATGGGCGAACAAGTCCTGTCCTTTCATCTTGTCGATCATATAGGCCAAGCCATTACTTTGGGCGTCTAGATACGGGGAGTCAATCTGTTGGATATCTCCCGTGAAGACCATCTTCGTTCCCTCTCCCGCACGGGTGATAATCGTCTTGATCTCATGCGGCGTGAGGTTCTGGGCCTCATCGATGATACAATAAGTCTCGGACAAGCTACGCCCCCGGATAAAGGCCAACGCCTCGATCACCAACTGATTGTTCTTCTGCATATCGTCAATCTTACGAACATCGGGATTACCCGGGGCAAACTGAGTCTTGATCACGTTCAGGTTATCGAATAGAGGTTGCATATAAGGAGCGACCTTTTGCTTCTCGTCACCCGGAAGGAAACCGAGATCCTTATTCGCCAAAGCGACGATCGGACGGGCCAAAAGTATCTGTTTATACGTGCCGGCTTGTTTCAAGGCAGAGGCCAACGCCAACAACGTCTTTCCGGTACCGGCCTTTCCGGTCAGCCCCACCAGCTTGATATTCGGATCGTTCAACACCTCGAAAGCGAAACTCTGCTCGGCATTACGGGGCTGGATACCAAAGTTCGTGCCTTTATCCACCTTCTTGATCTTATCCGTAAACGGATTGTAGCGAGCCAATACACTATTACGTACGCTTTTCAAGATAAAGCATTCGTTCGGGTCGAGCTTAGACTTGATATCCAACGAATCTGCGTCCACGCCTTCCGGAGAGCTGTAGATCTTGTCGATCAAATCGGGGTCTATATTCTCATAGGTCTCTTGCGCACGCTCGAAAATATCTACATTCACGACCTTATCCGTGATATAATCCTCAACGGGAATACCCAAAGAACGAGCCTTCATACGAAGGTTCACATCCTTGCTGACCAAGGTTGTCTTGATCTTCGGATTCTTCTCGGCGATCGTCAACGCACAAGACAAAATACGGTGATCTGGCGTTTTATCCGGAAAAGAATGCGCTATTTTCTCCTGGTACTTATCACCGGTCACGATATAGAGTGTACCTTTTCCCGGTCCTAGTGAGGCGCCTTTCAAGAACAGGTCATTACTGGTCAATAAGTCTAGCTCCCGAACAAACTCACGGGCATTATAATTGATCTGCTCACTCCCCTTCTTGAACTTGTCCAACTCTTCTAATACCACGATGGGTAGATAGATATCATTTTCCTGAAAGTTCTCGATGCACTTATAGTCATGTAATATGACATTCGTGTCCAACACAAAATTCTTCTTTGCTCCCATGGCCTTTCGATTTAATGATTATTGCTTCTAATATAAGAACAATTCTGACACGTTGATAGTTCAGGCCTGCTAAAATTAGTTACACACACCAATAATTTCGTCATATTGACCAATTCAAAGAAAATATGTATCTTTACGAGGATAAAAAAACACAGGAGGATAACATCATGTTCACAAATTTCAATTTCCAGCAAATACTTAGCGCCTTTATCGTATTATTCGCTGTTATCGATATAATCGGAGCTATTCCCATCATCATAGACCTAAAGGATAAAGGCAAGGATGTCAATGCGTTGAAGGCAACCCTAATCTCTTTTCTATTGTTATTAGGGTTCTTCTACGCCGGGGATATATTACTCAGGCTTTTCCATGTGGACATCGAGTCGTTTGCCGTGGCCGGCGCTTTTGTGATCTTCCTCCTATCTTTAGAGATGATTCTCGACATAGAGATTTTCAAGAATCAAGGGCCAATCAAGGAGGCTACGTTGGTGCCGCTGGTATTCCCGTTGCTAGCCGGAGCGGGATCGTTCACCACTTTATTATCGCTCCGTGCGGAATATGCCAGCGTGAATATTATCGTGGCGTTAATACTGAATATGCTATGGGTATATTTCGTGGTTCGTATGACACGGAAGGTGGAAAGGGTTTTAGGAAAAGGCGGTATTTACTTGATCCGTAAATTCTTCGGTATCATTTTATTGGCGATATCCGTAAAATTATTCATGAGCAATATCACCCTGCTAATGGAACAGATAGAAGCGAGTACGAAAGCAATATAGGATTTCCTTTAAAAGAGCATCCAGTTTCATCCTATTGAAACAAAGAGTTCATTAGGATGAAACTACAAGGCATCTATTATTTTCCGAAACGGGATGTGTCTATCGAATCATGTTCCTTCTCCTTGTAACCACCAAACTTCCAGACAAAAGATAATTTCAGACATCTCTCATCATTCAATTTCCTCATCCGGCTCCATTGATTGCCTTGGTTTATCTTGATGGTACGTGGAATGCTGCTGGCGAAAATATCGTCTCCTTTAAGTGTCAAGCTGGCACGGTCATTCAAGAAAGTCCATTTTAATCCAGCGGATATCTCATACATGGAACCCAAGTCGTATATACCTTGGATGGCACCGGGAGTCACGTATTGGCCGTCTATCGTCATTTTTAAATTCGGTTTATCACATAGGTTAAATGTGTTACTCATATGCGCTAACCCTAGATAAGCCTCACGGTTATATGAGATGCCGTGGAAGTTATCATTCTTCTCTTGCATCCTCCAACCTCGCAGTGTGATGCGGCTATTCCAAAAACGACCCACATTAAAAGGAATGATCACCGCCAATCCCGCTTCCAGACTATAATCCATATTCTCGAAACGAAAAACGGTCTTCAGTTCCGTATCGCTTTGATAAGGAAGTTGGGCGAAATAATCCGGCGTGTATTCACAGAACGCTACCAGCATATACTTTTGGCGGAAGATATAGACCATCTGCCCCTCATACGTGCGATAAGGTTTCAACAAGGGATTTCCCGCCACCTCCGAGTAAGAGTTTAGAGGCGTTACTTGCGGGGAGACTTGCCAATAACCGGGATAGGTCTTATCGCTACTTATATCGAATTGTAAAATATGTCGGGGAGAAAACGTATAGCTCAGGGATACGGTGGGAAACAACGCCCCCTCATTCCATAGGTTCATATTTTCCCGGCTAGAGGCGTAGTCAGACTTAAAATACTCCCCTTTCAGCCCGACCGTAGCAGAGAAACGCTCTCCGAAGCTTTTCGATACCTCGGCGAAAATATCAGCGATGTATTCCTTTTGTGTATTATCCTCCAACGCTTCCTCGTCCATCTCATAGCCAGCACCTTGCTCATATAAATACTCCGAATAGTTTTTCGACGAGGCGTAACCTCCATGCACGCCGTAATTCAATCCCCACCCGGAAGCGAAACTATGTGTCTTATTTAGGAATACGGACCAGCGGGATACATCCTGTCTCGTATTATTTATCATATCAGTCCGGGAACCATTCGTATTCGTATCCTGGTAATCAAGTACCGAGGGCGAATGATAACGGGTGAAATCCGCTCCTGCCGATATCCCGGCATGTCCGTCATATTGTAAACGTATATTATGAATAGCGGAGTGCCCGTCATCACGGACCAAGCTCGTACTCTCACTTTTATTTTCCGGCTTCGACAGATCCAGATATGAGGTAAAGGCATCACGGTCCGATAAGACTTTATCTCCCTTCAGATAATATGCCAAAGAGAGTTTATCCTCATTCGCGAACGTATAATCCATTCCCAGACGAACCGTTCCTCTATTTACATGGACAAGGGCCCGATTATGTTGGCTTATTTCCGTCATACCACTATTTAATGTATGGCGGGCCAACATATCCTCCCCCATCACATCCCGTCTCTTATTACCATTCAACAGGAAATCTATGCTAAAGCCCTTATTCGTATAAAGTAAATTCACATGCGCATCTCCCCCCGCATGGCGATATTGGGTGTAATCCACACCCGTTTCACCTTGCCAAGAAGGAGTCTCGGACTCATTCTTACTCAATACGACATTGAGTAACGCCCCCTTGACATTATATTTAGCTGGAGCGTTATACATCACCTCAGCCTTTTCGACCCTTGAGGCCGGCATAGTTTTCAGTAACTGGATTAATTGATCTGCCGACATTGTCGTCAACTGCCCATTCAAGATTATATTCAAACGACTGGCCCCTACCAGCTCCAGATTATCATTCCGCTCGATAAGCCCCGGTAAGTCCTTGATGATCTCAAAAGCGTTCGTGGCAGTCTTATCCTTCATCAGTTGAGGGACATCATACGTCAGCTTGCCTCCCTCCAGTTTCACTTGCGGGCGTTCTCCCTTTACGGTAATCTCGGCCAACTGATAATCTTTCTCCTCCAGCACCACCGTACCTACGTTGGCGGTAGTTATCTCTTTCTCTACCATATTATATAAGATGTGTTGGAAAATAAGTCGATACGACTGGTCTAGCGGATGATTCAATCGAAAATCCCCAAGCGTATCGGTAACCACGGCATCCACATATACAGAGTCGAGGGTCTGTAAAATCACCGCCACTCCATCTACCGGCTGTTCCTTGCCATCCATCACCTTCCCGGAAATACCTTGTGCCATAATCTCACCGAGACTCATCAGCAAGCATAAAATCATGTAGTAAATAGTACGTTTCATATCGGTTTGTTTTTATCATTTTTCGTTCATACAAAAGAAACGTATTCTTAAAAGAAACTATGTTACCACTCACTTACGAAGTCTTACCTTGTCTTATCAGGAATGTTATTTAGTCTTATCGCCATTTATCAAACCCAACAAAGAGGAACAAGGTAATCTAGAAAACACCTTCGGAAAAGTAGTATGAGTGGTATCCTTTATGCTAAATCTCACCTAAGGGAATTGCAGGAAAAAGGTTTCAAGGCCGCCGTACTCTTTGACGCGAAAACGTAAACTGAACATTAAGAGGTTCTAACTGTTGATATATCAATCAAATATTTGAAGATAACCTATTAAAAGTTGAAAATCATGTGTACAAGAGTAGTTTATTCGGGAACAAACGGGATGGTAGCGACTGGTCGCACAAGACTTTAAGCCGGCGCAACCGTTCAAGTTTATGGGTGTAAAGGATCTTATTTAGTCTTGGCTAACTATTTTTTGGGATAATATGTTCCATATTTCCTTTTACAACATTTGAGTTTCAATTAATATTTATATTTGACGTCAAAAATCTTACAATATGGATAAACAGTTCCTCTGCCTTGATTCACCTACGGACTTTATGGTTGGTAAATACATATCCGCCGACGAACTCAAGGAGTTTATAAATATTCCTTGTAAGATAAAAGCTGGGGTCTTTATCCTTTGCATGGAAGGGCAAATACGCTCAACTATCAATATGTCAGAATTGACCACTTCGAAACTCAATGTTGTAACGCTATTGCCCAATAGTCGCATACAAATACATGAGATATCCCCCGACATCTTGATCTATTTCATAGCGTTCTCTTTCGATTTTATGTGTTACACCAATTTTATCAAGAGCACGATGGGTTATCTACTGATGATTTACAGGTATCCGATTATAAAAATATCCCAAAACAGGGCCAACCTGATCACGAACTTCTACGAGCTTCTCTATCAATATGCCGTATATCCCGATATCTTGAACAATAAAGAGATGATAAAGGCCATTTTCATGATGTGTAGTCAAGGTATCATAGAAATATACAGTAAAATTTACCCATTAGAGAAACAGGAACTTACACGTCCGTTACAAATCTATCAAGAGTTCCTAAATATGGTATTGAGATACTATACGAAAGAGCATAACGTATCGTTTTATGCCGAGAAGTTGGGCCTCACGTTCTCTTATTTCTCGACATCCATCAAAAAAGCGATCGGAGAGACTCCTCAAGAGATCCTCACGCAAACAATAATCATAGACGCTAAGGCTCAGTTGAAAGGGACCAACCGAGAAATCAAGAACATAGCGATGGACCTCGGTTTTAATAATCTATCGTTCTTTAATAAGTTCTTCCGTCGAAATGTAGGCATGACTCCACAAGAATACAGGGGTAAATCGTATACCTATTCTTGTTACCAGAAAACATCCGACTAGCCGAAAGCAAAAACGGAACATATTATCAAAAAGAAGAATTTCAAGGGTACCTTTTATAATTTTTACTTTTGTAGGATAATATAAAAAGACATACGATGGAAGGGCGAGAGACGGATCTAGAATACAACTTATTGATGGGGCTTACGGGAGCTAGCGTTAGCAAACATTTATTGGATGAGCATTTCACACTTTTATGGGCAAATGACTTCTATTACGATATGATAGGTTACCCCAAAGAAGAATATGAAGCTCTTTTCCACAATAAACCCGATTTGTATTTTAAAGGTTATGATGAAGCTTGGAATATATTATCCAAGAATGTTTACGAGACGATAGCTAATAAAGCCAGCGGTTACGAAACCGTTATCCAGATGCCAACGAGAAAAGGAAAAAGATGGACTAAAATCACCTCAACGTTTACCGACCAACTACAAGACGGCATCCCTATCTCCTATACGGTAATGACCGATGTAGAGGACGTAATGCGAAGGCGGATCGAGCAAACGATCACTTATGATAATATCCCCGGCTTCATATCCAAGCATAAAGTACATAAAGACGGCAGTTTTACATTGCTGGAGGCAAATGATAAATATATGGACTTCTCTGGTATCGATAAAAATTCTTTTTTATCTTTCAGTCCTTTCTCCCGTTTAGATGAAACAAGCCGTAATACGATGAACGCACATATCTCCTGTATGCTAAAAGGGGAACCTGTACATTTCGTTATCCAGTCGAAAGACAAAAACGGAAACGACGCTTGGCTACAGTTGAACGGGGAATGTATTGGCTGGGAAGGTGACGAGCCTATCTATCTTATCGTTTACATCAATATCACCGACATTACCGAACAGAGGGAGTTGCAAAAGAAACTGGAGAAACAGTCAAAGCAACTTAAAGAAGCACTAAAGTCGGCGGAACAAGCCAACCAAGCCAAATCTGATTTTCTCGCCCGCATGAGCCACGATATCCGTACACCCATGAACGCCATCATGGGAATGGCGACTATAGCCAAAGCCCATGTAGATGAACATGAAAGAATACTAGATTGTATGGAAAAAATCAATGGAGCCTCTAAATTATTATTGAGTCTGATTAATGAGGTTCTCGATATGTCCAAGATCGAGAGTGGCAGGTTAATTCTTTCGGAGGATGAGTTCAATGTGGGTGAGCTCTTGCAAGACTTGGTCGTTATGATGCAACCGGAGATCAAAAACAAACAACAAACTTTAAATATACACGTCAAGAACCTGAGGCATGAGAATGTAAAAGGCGATACGCAGCGTATCAAGCAGGTATTGATGAATATCCTCTCGAACGCAATTAAGTATACGCCGGAGAATGGGCGAATCACGATAGAGATCTACGAGAAGGCCCCTCATAATGGCATCGGAAATTATCAATTCGTGTTTGAGGATAACGGAAGAGGTATGAAACCGGAGTTTCTGGATAAGATTTTCGAGCCTTTCGAGCGTGCGAGCGATGATGAGATCAAGAGGATACAAGGTACTGGCCTCGGGATGTCGATCAGCCATAAGATCATTCAGATGATGGGAGGAGATATCAAGGTGGAGAGTGAATATGGCAAAGGTTCCCGCTTCACCATCGACATGCCATTGGTTTGCCGGGATCAGAAGCCCGATGATAAGATAGAGGTAGAAGGTTTAGAGGTTCTTGTGGTAGATGATGATAAGATCGCTTGTCTAAACACGTCTAGCTGTTTGCGAGAGATCGGGATAAACAGTGAATGCGTATATTCAGGTAGAGAAGCTATAGAAAAAGTACGACAGCATCATTTAGCGGAGAAAGAGTATTTCGCCGTGATCATTGACTTGAAGATGCCTCAAATGAACGGCATTGAAACAACCCGGCAAATCAGACGTTTCGTGGGAGCGGACGTACCGATCATCATTCTCTCCGCATACGATCTTGAGGAATATGAGGCAGAGGCTAAGGAGGTTAAGGCCAATGGATTCATCACCAAGCCTCTCTATAAGTCCAAGCTACTCCAAGTATTGAGATCTTTCCTTGACGAAGGAGACCAGCCGGAACCGATCCGCCCATTCAAGTTATCAAACGTCGATTATTCCGGCAAGCGCATCTTGCTGGTGGAGGATAACGAGTTAAATCGTGAGATCGCCGTAGAGATCATCGGCAGCACCGGTATCACTATCGATACGGCGATAAATGGGCTCGACGCCGTACATAAAGTCTCCCAATCGGAAGAAGGATTTTACCAGATAATACTGATGGATATCCAGATGCCTATCATGGACGGTTATGAGGCGACCCGGCAGATTCGTTCCCTCCAACGAAGGGATATCGCACATATGCCAATTATAGCCATGACCGCCAACGCTTTTTCCGAAGACGTGACAAACGCTATCAAAGCGGGCATGAATTATCATTTGGCTAAACCGATTGATATTGGGGCGTTGATGGGCATCCTTAGTAAATATTTACAAGCGCCCGCATAAAGTTTATCTTGCGTATTAAAAGTTCATGTAATAAAATTGTCTATTTTTAGCGATCAATTCGATTATAAGCATAAAGAGACTTCATGAACATCAGACTTCGTTTTAAGTTAATCGCTTTGTTGATCGTCCTATCGCTGGCCGGGCTTTTGGTTTTCCAAGGATACTGGCTGAAAGGTTTATATGATACATTATATAAACAGATGGAGATCAATATAGAGGAAGCGATGAAGATCGCCGACTATAAGGAGTTGTTCCTGCGCATCCGATCTATCAAAAAAGAACAGGGAGCGCTGGGACCTCAAACCCAAGATGTGTACTTCAGCTCAGAGCTAGATCCGTCTAATAAGCAGAAGATGGACGCAAAAGCTTCGATCCATCCGCAGAAAGAAGATCCTGACCTTAACCGGGAAGATATCTTCAAGACGGCAAATCCCGACTCACACATGAAACTACATATCGATTACGGGGATGAGGAGGACTTTAGCTCGATAGACTCTACCCTAACGGATTACCTATATGTAATCGGCGAGGTGGAGGACATGGTGCAGCAAGCGATGCACGCGAATATAGATTCTATAAAACCAATTGATTTCAAGACCTACAACAAATTATTAACCTCGGAGCTGGAGGCAAGAAACATCGTAACGGAACATGAGCTGGTAACGATTTATAAACCAAACAACGGGGACGAGAAGGGTTGGATGCATCTGGACAAGCCGGAACGATTCACTACGTGGAAAAACCCCGTGCATTTCGATTACCCGCTCCATAACGAGAGCACGTTACAATATCGCCTGTTCCTTAAATCGCCGGCTAGCGTGATACTCACCCAGATGAAAGGCATCCTGATCTCCTCCTTCCTATTACTTTTGCTGATCATTTGCGCTTTCATATACTTACTCCGCACCATCTTAAAGCAAAAGACCGTGGAAGAATTGAAGACCGATTTCACCAACAATATGACGCATGAGCTGAAAACCCCGATCAGCGTCAGCTATGCCGCCGTAGACGCATTATTGAACTTTAGCGATCCCGTCAACGAGAAACAGAAGAAATACCTGACGATCGTTAAAGACCAACTTATCCATCTTACCGGATTGGTGGAACAAATCTTGACACTCGCCGTAGAGAACCGCAGTACCTTCCGCTTGCGCCCCGAAACCATCTCATTAAACGAGTTGGTGAACTCCCTCATCGAGCAATACAAACTGAAAGCGAGCAAACCCGTGGAGTTTACTTACTCCATCCCCGAGGATATAGAATTGGTGGCCGATCGTACCCACCTATATAATATGTTGAGCAACCTTATCGATAACGCAATCAAATACGCCGACAAGGAACCTTGCCGCATCGAAGCGACAGCCCGGCAAGACGATCACGAAACGACAATCTCCATAACCGATAACGGCCCGGGTATCAGCGAAGCCAACCAGCGGCAGATATTCGACAAGTTCTTCCGGGTTCCCAGCGGGAATATCCACAACGTGAAAGGTTATGGCCTAGGATTATATTACGTAAAAGACATGATGGGTAAACATGGAGGAACAGCCCGTGTGGAAAGCGTCCCCGGCAAAGGCTCCACCTTTACCCTGCATTTTAAATAATAATCCGAAAATCAAGTATCAAATATGGAAAAGATAAAAGTACTACTAGTAGAAGACGAGCCTACATTGGCCATGATCATCAAGGATACGCTGGATGGGAACGAGTTCGATATCACCCTAGCGGCGAATGGCGAGGAGGGCCTCTCCCGTTATGCGGAGATCAACCCGGACATTATCGTAGCGGATATCATGATGCCCAAGATGGATGGTTTCACGATGGTCAAATTGATCCGTAAGACGGATACGCACACCCCTGTCCTATTCCTATCGGCCCGTTCCGCGGCCAACGACGTGGTAGAGGGCTTCGAGACAGGCGGCAACGATTACCTGAAAAAGCCTTTCGGCATGGCGGAATTGATCGTGCGCATCAAGGCGTTACTGCATAAGGTGTCCGTCCAAAGACCGGAAGCCACCTCTTTCCGTATCGGGCTTTATACGTTCGATTCCATCACGCAGACATTGGTCTACCGGGGAGAGAAACAACTCCTCAGCAACCGGGAATCCGAGATATTGAAGCGCCTTTGCGACAATAAGGACCAAGTATTACCGATGAAAGAGATCTTGATAGACCTTTGGGGAGATGATTCTTTCTTCAACGCACGCAGCCTGCATGTCTTTATCACCAAGCTACGTCATAAGTTATCGAAAGACGAGTCTATCAAGATTTTGAATATCCGGGGAATCGGATATAAGCTGATCATCGATTGAATTGCTTCAATGCCTGTGCCATCTGGTCCGGGCATGAAGTTCCCCTTCCATGACAATCGATGCCAGACAAACGGCCGATAGCGTCTTCGATGCGCATACCTTTCAATAAGGCGCACATGCCTTGCCCGTTACCGTGGCAACCTCCTACAATCTGCACATTCTCGATCACGTCCTCCTTCGCGTCGATCACCATCAACTTAGAACAAACGCCTCCTTGAGGCGTATAGGTTATACGTCGTGTTTCCATTTTCTTTTTCTCTCCTTTTTATAAACGAGTCGCAAAGGTATAAATAAATTTAACTACATTTGTAGCATCTAATTTACAAAAACATGACATACGAGGAAACGCTACACTATCTATATACCAGCATCCCGGTCTTCCAACACAGCGGAGCTTCCGCTTACAAACCCGGTCTTGGTACAAGTATCGCCCTAGATGATTATCTGGGAAATCCGCATAAAGCCTATAAGACCATCCATGTAGCCGGGACAAACGGCAAAGGCTCGGTCAGCCATCTATTGGCGGCCATTCTCCGGCAATCCGGTTTCAAGGTCGGGCTTTATACCTCTCCCCACTTAGTGGACTTCCGGGAACGCATCCGGGTGAACGGGAAAAAGATCTCCCAAGATTACGTGGTCGATTTCGTCGAGCGTCATCGTTCTTTCTTCGAGCCTCTCCATCCTTCTTTCTTCGAGCTGACGTCCAGTATGGCTTTTGAGTATTTCCGCGACCAGCAGGTAGATTACGCGGTTATCGAGGTCGGGCTTGGCGGTCGTTTGGACAGTACGAACATTATCACTCCGATCTTGAGTATCATCACGAATATCAGTCTGGATCATACGCAATTCTTGGGAGATACGGAGGAGAAGATAGCGGCGGAGAAAGCCGGCATTATCAAAAAAGGCGTACCCGTCCTTCTGGGGGAGGCAGAGAAACGCTCCGTTTTCGACCTCTTCCAGAACGAGGCGAGAAAGGCAGGAGCACCTTTCCACTACGCCTTGAGCATGGGAATGCTGGAGGGGACCGGAGGGTTGTCGATGGTACACTGGAAGTTCCCCTCCGTAGAATACGGCGAGGTGATCGGCGAGCTTGCCGGAGAGGTACAACAAGCCAACGCCATCACGGTGTTCTCCGTCCTGCACCTGCTCCGCGAGAAGTGCGGCGTTGACATCCTGCCCGAGGCCGTCCATGAAGGGTTCGGGCACGTGACCCAACTGACGGGTTTGATGGGCCGCTGGCAAACCTTGCGGACAAAACCGACCGTCATTTGCGACACCGGGCACAACGTGGGTGGATGGAAACACATAGCGGAACACCTGAATGCCATGAGAAGCCGTTTCCGCGAAATTTATATGATCGTCGGTATGGTGAACGACAAGGATATCGACGGCGTATTATCCTTGATGCCACCAGATGCTTCTTATTTCTTCACGCAAGCCTCCGTGGAGAGAGCGATGCCCGTAAAGGATTTCGCCATGAAAGCCATGCGGAAGGGACTGCCCGGAGTCCTTTGCGAAACGGTGGAAGAGGCGGTCGAGAAAGCGTTAAAAAGTGCCGACAAGGATGACTTGATCTTTATCGGCGGAAGCACCTTTATCGTAGCGGACGCTCTCCCCTTGTTCATGAAAGAAGACGAATACAAATAATATAACTCTATAAAACAAATATCATGATAGAAAAAATTCATCAGAAACTAAGTGACTCGAAAGTCGCACGCTGGAGTGTACTCGCTTTGGCGGCATTCACGATGCTTTGCGGATACTTCCTTACGGATGTAATGGCTCCGCTTAAACCGATGTTGGAAGAACAGCTAAGCTGGACGAGTACGGAATATGGTTGGTTCACCAGCGCTTACGGTTGGTTCAACGTATTTCTTTTCATGTTGATTATTGGTGGTATCGTTCTGGATAAGATGGGTGTCCGTTTCACGGGTGTCGCTTCCTGTATCTTGATGATTATCGGTTGTTCCATTAAATATTACGCCATCTCGGACGCGTTTACGATGGAAGGAGAGCTTTTCGGATGGAAGGCGCAAGTGATGGTGGCCGCCCTCGGATACGCGATCTTCGGTGTCGGCGTGGAGACCGCCGGTATCACGGTATCTAAGATTATCGTACGGTGGTTCAAGGGAAAAGAGATGGCGTTGGCTATGGGCTTGGAGATGGCTACGGCTCGTTTGGGTACGGCCTTGGCTTTATCTATCACGGTTCCCGCCGCCAAGTACTTCGGTAGTATCTCCGCTCCTATCTTGCTTTGTCTTTGTATGTTGTGTATCGGTTTGATCGCCTTCCTCGTATTTTGCGTGATGGATCGCAAGCTGGACGCTTCGATGGACGCTATCGAGCAAGCCGAGGAGGAAGAGCCTTTCCGTTTGAAAGATATCTTATTGATCGTTACCAATAAGGGTTTCTGGTTGATCGCTCTGCTTTGCGTATTATTCTATTCGGCCGTATTCCCCTTCTTGAAATACGCTACGGACTTGATGGTCAATAAATATAACGTAGATCCGGAGTTGGCGGGAAACATCCCGGCTATCTTACCTTTCGGCACGATTCTTCTGACTCCGTTCTTCGGTAACTTATACGACCGCAAGGGTAAAGGGGCGACGATCATGATCTATGGTGCCTTGATGTTGATCGGCGTGCATTTATTATTCACGCTTCCGATCTTGAATCAGTGGTGGTTCGCGACAATCGTGATGATCGTATTGGGTATCGCTTTCTCCTTGGTTCCATCGGCGATGTGGCCATCTGTTCCGAAGATTATCCCGGAGAAGCAATTAGGCACGGCTTATGCCTTGATTTTCTGGGTACAGAATATCGGTCTGAGTATGGTTCCCTTATTAATCGGCTGGATATTGGATACGTATTGCAAAATAGACAATGGTACGGGCAAACCGGCTTACGACTATACGATACCGATGGCAGTCTTCACCTGCTTCGGTGTACTCGCCCTCTTCATCGCCTTGATGTTGAAACGTGAGGACCGGATCAAAGGCTACGGCCTTGAATTGCCGAACATCCAAAAGGACGCCGATAAAGCCGAGGCCGAGATAATCGCTAAAGAGATGATCGCGGAGCCTTAATAAAGCTCATAACCCTAAATAAATGGAAGGCGCTGTAAACTTGATTTACTGCGCCTTTCTTTTTGATGACTGAAAACCATCGTCATTGGAACACACAAAAAGTTCGTTTGAAAAAGAGGAGTAGCGAAACAACTACAATATGCCTTATTCATAAAATCTTTTTTAGCGGTAATATTAATAAAAAGCACCCTTGATTTTCGGAACGGCATATTGAAATGTGGCATTTATCCGTGGTCCAGCCATCCAAAAGGAAATCATATGTATAGGTCTTAACGCAGTGGCTTATATATTTCATTAGATCCTTATTATCAGTTAAGAATAGATATACAGCTTCACAAATGTCGTTTTGATTAAAAAGGCAAGTGAGCGTGGAGGTTTTGAACACGACTTCCAATGTAATCTGGCTTACGTCATTCCACGTATAAGTGATCATACATAAATCCAGATCCTTCAACAATATCTGCGCTTTCCTTACCGGCAAACCAATTACTTGATGGGATAAGCTAATCATCTCGGAATAATCCCTTTGAGGATATTGATTTTGAGTTTCCATTGATTTCTGTGTTTATCATTCGCAGACAAAATAAGCTTACCGCCTGCTGATATACCATCAATCCCCTTGATAAAATATCAATGTCACGACTAATATTATCAGATGACAGAGATAAATGATATATCTGACTACGTATTTACGGTCGGTAACAATGCCCATCGTAATTTGTAGTTATAAATAAAATTAGGTGCGGTTGCTCTGGATATCTGATACAATAGTAAGATAACTCAGATTTAATACTTATTTTTGTGACAGGATCAATAAGAACTGACATGGAAACAACATTTACCAGAAGAAATAGTCATGGAGCCAACTTAAAACGTTGGAGAGAATGGAGAGGCATCAAACAAGAAGTGCTCGCCGACAAAATAGGGGTATCACAAGCCACCTTATCCGGCTACGAGAAAAAAGACGAATTGGAACCTGAAGTATTGGAAAAGATAACTAAAGCTTTGGATATTCCGATAGAGGCGATCACGGAGCTTAATGAAGGAGCGCTTATCAATATTTATTCTGGCACATGGCAAGATAACGCAACTGTAGCCGGAAGCATTCAAAATCAAATTTTTAATCCCATCGATAAAATAGTCGAGCTTTACGAACGATTATTAAAGGCCGAGCAAGAAAAGGTTACCATGCTCCATGATATCATAAAGGATAAATAAGTATCAATTGTGGAGACCGTAAGCTAAAACACTATAATCTTGACATTATGATCAAAATAACAGAATAACGATGTCAAGACCTTTTTACGAATAGAGGAAATGAGGGAGAAGCCTATGATGAAATCATACGTTTTCCCTCATTTCTTTGCCTAAATACCCCTGTTTGGACTCAAAAGTAATAGAGTTAGGTAACACAAAAGGCTGTATTAGGCAACACGACCGTATGTATTAGGTAACGCAACCGTATGTATTAGGCGATACATAAGGAAGAAACAGCACTCACATCCTATAGAATCGGAAAACGCACCCGTATAAAAGGCTATTTTCACCTAAGAATATGAGATAAGATGAATTAATTTCGCTAGAATGAAAGGGCCTATTTCCATAAAGAGCTATAAGACAATTAGATGCTATTATTTTATGTCATTTTCGGAAGCAAGGCGTACCTCAGCCCGGAAAAAACGCTTCTCCGGGAGTTCAGATTACAGAATGTCAAAACGTCAAACCTGCTCTTTTACGCGTGATGCCTACGACTATATCCGTAAGAAGAAAACTAAAATCAAATTCAAATAATATACTTACAACATTATTATATATAATAAAATGTTTATTTTTACACAAAATCTGTTGTTATGACAAAAGAACAATTCCTAAACGATCAGTATGTATCTGGATTTATCCAGTGGCTTCGTGATAAACTATCTAATTTCACCCATTCATATTACAATCAGAAAGAGAAGGAGGAATGGCAATGTACCTCTTTTTATGATGCTTGCCACAAATATAAATGGGGAGGTCTAAATTGGGAGGAAAACAATGCCTTATTGGAAAGTTATGCCAAACGACTTAAAGCGAGTATCCGAAATAATGACAACGAAGCTTGCCAAGATGCTTGCCTCGATATATTAAAATGGGGAGGCGTTATACGGGAAAATCAAGAAAGGATCAAGGCACAAACCAACCTTGTGAATTATCTAATGAAGGCAGAAGGGGTCTTAACCCGTGACTCTTTAGATATAAAGGATGAGATAATTATTATGAACTCAGGATTCACCAAGATTTATTCTTTATATATAAATGATTTTATCATCTACGATAGTCGTGTAGGAGCCGCTTTATGCTATTTGGTGAAACTATATTGTATAGAGCAGAAACAAGGCGGTGTCCCTTCTTCATTAAAATTCGCCTATGGTGATGCCCGAAATCCGGAGGTTAATCGGAATCCTAACAGCGACATTTACAAATTCTCTAAACTTGATCGAGGAAAAATCCATATTGAATGCAACCTTAAAGCCAATTGGCTATTAAAAGAAGTATTAAACTTCCCAGAATGCCAATTTAAAGACATGCGTTCTCTGGAAGCAGCCCTCTTCATGATCGGGTATGCAATTCCAAAAGAGCAAGAACAGCAAACATTAAAAACATACCGAATTATGAAATTAGCAGAAGCTCTCAGCTTACGAGCTGATTTACAAAAAAGAATATCACAACTGGAAGTCCGGCTAAAAAACAATGCCCGGATTCAAGAAGGTGAAGAACCCGCAGAAGATCCACGGGGGCTTATGGATGAGTTGAATAATAATCTGAATGATTTGGAGACACTGATTTTCAGAATCAACCGAACCAACATGGCTACCCTTGCAGAAGGTACAAGCCTTACGGAAATGATCGCAAAGAAAGATATCTTAGCATTGCGCATCTCCGTCCTTCGTTCCGTCACACAATCGGCAACGGGCAGTTTAGAACGTTATTCGGCAAATGAAATCCGTTATGTCCGCACAATAAATGTGGCAGATTTACAAAAAGAAATAGATTCATATTCCAAGCAATTACGTGAATTGGACGTGAAGATCCAACAGCTAAATTGGTTGACGGAACTGATATAAAGCATAATTCAGGTAGTTCTTTTTAAATAGGGCGAGTATATCTCTGGCAATTGAGAATGAATTGTCGAACTTACTGCGAATGGAAGCGAGAGCGGAGCATAGCGCAAAAAGAATCGTAATGCTCAGTATTGTTACAAGCTCAAGCCACAGGTTGCATTGTTACTACCGCATACTGACTATAAAGAGAATGAGGGCGGGTCGGAGGGATTTTCTTTTAAGCAGGCATTTAATTATGGGCATCCTAATGGATATGGAGAAACAGGTCGCTGGCGGTATGACACTTATGGAGAAATTTTGGTGTGATTATCCTATTTGCCCATCAGATTAAGGTAATTCTGATCGGTAAACATTATCTTTGCGTATCATATAAAACAAACATTAAATACTATGATCTGTTTCCCGAATGCCAAGATAAACCTAGGTCTGAACGTGGTAAGCAAACGTCCGGACGGTTATCATAATATAGAGACCATCTTCTATCCGATCCCCGTGAGGGATGCCCTCGAGATCGTCGCCTCGGATCGGACCTGTTTCACGCAAACCGGAATCCCGGTAGACGCTCCCCAAGAGAAGAACCTCGTCATAAAAGCGCTGAACGCCCTAAAGACGAGATACGAGATTCCCCCGCTAGAGATCCATTTGTTGAAAGCGATACCTTTTGGCGCCGGGCTTGGAGGAGGTTCCGCCGATGCCGCTTTTATGTTGAAGCTGGTCAATGATTTCTGCGGTTTGGATATTCACCCGGATGAGTTGGAGGCGATAGCGTCCACCATCGGAGCCGATTGCCCGTTCTTTATCCGTAACACGCCGGTATTCGCGACCGGCACGGGAAACCAATTCGAGCCCGTGGACTTGTCCTTGAAGGATTATTATCTATGCTTGGTAAAACCGGATGTAGCCGTCTCCACTCCCGAAGCCTATTCGATGGTAACACCCGCCGCGCCCGAGACCTCCTTGAAAGAGATCATCCGGCTACCGGTATCCGAATGGAAAGAGCGGATGGTGAACGATTTCGAGCGAAGCGTATTCCCGAAGCATCCCGTGATCGAGCGGATCAAGGATACCTTATACGAGGGAAGCGCCTTATATGCCGCCATGTCCGGCTCCGGATCGTCCGTGTTCGGTTTGTTCGAAAAACCAACCCATTTCAAGGAACAATCCCTGTTCAGCGATTGTTTTCTATGGGAAGGACAATTATCATGAATCAAATAGAGATCTTTTTTGATACGATGGCGGAACGCTGGGATGCTGTCTGCGTACATGATCCGGGAAAGATCCGGACGATATTGGATCGTACCAACCTGCGGCAGAACGCCCGCATCCTCGATGTCGGTTGCGGCACGGGGATATTGGAAAGTTACCTGCTGCCGTACGAACCCCGCCAAATCGTAGCTATCGATATAGCGGGCCAAATGATCGAGAAAGCACGCATGAAATATCCGGATCATCCGCTCATCGAGTTCCTCCAAGAGGACGCTATGAGCTACGAGGGGAAAGGATTCGACTATATTATCCTATATAGCGCTTACCCGCATTTCATGCGGCCGGAACGGTTGATCGAGCATATGAGCGACTTGCTCGTGCCCGGCGGTAAATTGGTTATCTGCCACAGCGAGAGCAAGGAAAAGATCAATACGCACCACCATCGGCACGCCGATCGATTATCGCTGCCCTTGCCCCCGGCCCGAGAGGTGGCGGCATTGATGGAGCCTTATCTTCTTCCGCTCGTCGTAGAGGATACCGAACAGCTTTACATCGTTTGCGGAAAACGTTTATCCTAAACTAATTATATATGAACAGAAAAACTAACTTAATTCCGGCATTGCTTCTTTCCGCCCTTTCGCTTTACGCCATGGAAGACGTGAAAGTAACGCAATTCCAGCACGCAGGCCCGTTCACGGTCAACAAGCCGATCCTAGCGGACAGCCTCAACGTAAACGGCAAGCCTTTCGAGGCGAAGAATCTATTAAAAGCGACCTTACCGTTCGAGCAAACGCTTGCGAACGCCACGGTACTCGACGCCGACACGGCAGGCGCGATCACCTTCGCCGCCCCGCAAAAGGGATATGCCCTGCATCTATTTTCTTTCTTCTTGAACAGCGACCGGTACGTAAAAGGCACGCTCGATATATCGGGTCCCGGGGCGTTCGAAGTATTCGTCAATGATAAACCGGTCGGAGCCTCTTCCGAGTTGGTGATGGACCCCCGCCGCTATCAAGTAGTCGTTAAATACCTGACAGCGGAAACAGACACTTGTCCTCCCAGCCTAAAGGCTACCTTCAAGAGCGAGGCGGAAGCGAAAGTCGTAGCTTCCTTGAACCCGGAGAAACGCTACACCCTTCTGAATATCCTAGAAGGAAAGGATTTCCAAGGCGTAAGTGTCTCCCCGAACGGGAAGTATGCCTTGGTAAAATACGTCAATCGATTCCCGGAGGGCAAGAGCGAATCGTACGGGCAATTGATGGATGCCGCTACGGGACGGGTCTTATTGCAAGACGGAAGTTTCTTGACAACCGCCAAATGGATGCCTAAAAGCAATCGATTGTATTACACCCGCACCGGTCTGGACGGTACGGAGTTGGTAACCGTAGATCCGGCGACCTACCAACAAACGGTATTAGTCCCGAACCTTCCGAAAGGGCGGTTCGTATTCACCCCCGATGAGTCCACGCTTCTCTATACCGTAGAAGAGGAAGGTCCCAAGGAAGGGACGGAATTGATCCGTGTATTAGAGCCGGCAGACCGTATCCCGGATTTCCGTGACCGCTCCTTTATCTGGCGGTATGACTTAAAAACAGGTTTGTACGAGCAACTTACTTTCGGGCATACGGACACTTATATCAATGATATCAGCGCTGATAGCCGCTATCTATTGTTCAGCACCAGCGACCGGGTGTACACCTCCTTACCGCACTCCCGCAACTCCCTTTATAAATTGGATTTGCAGACCATGGCGATCGATACGATCTGGGAGAAAGCCCCGTACGTAAACCAAGCCGCCTTCTCGCCCGACGGTAAACAGTTATTGGTAGCTGGGGCAGGCGACGCTTTCGACGGGATCGGACAAAATATCAAGCAAGGACAGATCTCCAACTCGTACGACGGGCAGTTATTCCTATACGATCTGGCAAGCCGTAAAGCCTCCCCTCTCACCAAGGACTTCAATCCGAACGTGATCGATGCCGTATGGAACCGCTTCAACGGGCAAATCTATATCCTCTGTGAGGATGAGGATTATCAACGGATCTATACGTGCGACCCGGCAAACGGAAAGATCAAGCAAGTAGCCGCCTCCGAGGATATTATCATGTCGTATGCGTTGGCCGACAACGCCCCGGTTCTTTTCTATTACGGACAGAGCGCATCCAACGCCAACCGCCTTTACGCTTACGACCTGAAAGGTGGAAAGAACCGCTTGGTGTATGATCTCTCGCAAGATAAATTAAAAGATATCGCCTTGGGCGAGGTACACGACTGGAACTTCAAGTCGGATGACGGTACGACTATCCAAGGCCGTTATTACCTACCGCCTCATTTCGATCCGAATAAGAAATATCCGATGATCGTTTATTACTATGGCGGTACTTCCCCGACGAACCGTGCGCTGGAGATGCGTTATTCCATGCATATGTACGCCGCTCTCGGATACGTGGTCTACACCTTGAACCCTAGCGGAACGACGGGCTTCGGACAGGAATTCGCCGCCCGCCACGTGAACGCATGGGGCCTGAAGACCGCCGATGAGATCATCCAAGGTACCAAGCTGTTCTGCAAGGAGCATTCTTTCGTGAACGAGAAGAAGATCGGTTGCATCGGTGCCAGCTACGGCGGATTCATGACACAATACCTACAAACCCGTACGGACATTTTCGCCGCCGCTATCAGCCATGCCGGTATTAGCGCGTTGAGTAGCTATTGGGGAGAAGGTTATTGGGGATATGGCTATTGCTCCGTAGCGAACGCCGGGACTTATCCTTGGAACGCCCCGGAGTTCTTTACCAAGCAAAGCCCGTTGTTCAACGCCGATAAGATCAAGACCCCGCTCCTGTTGCTTCACGGCAACGCCGATACGAACGTACCCATCGGGGAAAGTATCCAAATGTTCGCCGCCTTGAAGATCCTAGGGAAAACCGTGGAATTCGTGCAGGTGGATGGCGAGAATCATGGTATCGTAGGCTATCAGAAACGTATAGGCTGGCAAAATACCATCTACGCATGGTTCGCCAAATGGCTGAAAGACGAGCCGGAATGGTGGAAAGCCTTATATCCGGATCGTACTTTATAAGAATATTTATTTGAACGAAAGCGTCTGTGTCTCCCGCAAGGGAATCGCAGGCGCTTTATTCGTTTGCTCAACCCCGGCTGTCATCCGGATCAGCTCCGTTTACGAACGGTAATTTTGATACAAAGATCCGTAATATATATACATATACTTGAGATAAATCCGAATATCTTTGTGATGTCAAACAATAACGATATCCTCATGAAAACAAAAGCAATCGTACTCTTCCTGCTAGGCTTCATACCAGCCTTCGCACAAGATATCCCAACTTCTAAAACAGAACAAAATATGGACAGAATCGAACGCTGTAAAAAGAATTACACCGAGCTATTCGGAGGCGAGGCATTGACCGGACAAGGAACAGATCCGGAAATGATGGACATTCTCCAGAAATTCATCTTCGGGGAGGTATTCCGCACAGGAGATCTTGATAAAAAGACCCGGGAGCTTATCACTTGCACCATATTAGCCACGATGCAAACCTTGCCCCAACTGAACGCCCACGCCAAAGCGGCGCTAAACGTAGGCGTCACTCCCATCGAGCTACGGGAGGCAATATATCTATGTGCCCCGTTCATCGGTTTCCCGAAGACATTGAATGCCTTAAATACCATCAATGAAGTCTTTAAGCAACAAGGCATCGCTTTGCCTCTGGAGAGACAAGCTACCGTTACGGAAGAAGATCGCCACGAGAAAGGACAAGCCATACAAAGCCGGCTTTACGGCGAGGGAATCAAAGAGGCCATGAGGAACGTCCCGGGAAATATGGGTCCGGAAGTAGAGCGATTCCTCACCGAATTCTGCTTCGGAGATATCTATACTCGCAACGGGCTAGACCTCAAAACCCGGGAGTTACTGGCTTATTGCATACTAACGACCCTTGAAGCCGAAAGCCAACTACACTCGCATCTCGAAGGGAACTTACTGGCCGGCAATAGCAAGGAGACCTTAACGGCGGCGGTTATACAATGTCTTCCTTATATCGGCTTCCCTTCCGCTATCAAAGCGTTGAAGATCATTAAGGAGTCCTCTCAGCCCGCCCCTGAGAAGAACTTAGTCCGCCTATCCAAGATCACGGTCGATCCCGCCCAGTTGGAACGTTATAACGCCTTTCTGAAAGAAGAAATCGAGGCTTCCATGCGTCTAGAGCCGGGTGTTCTTACACTGCATGCCATATCGGAGAAAGAACATCCAAATAAAGTAACCATCCTAGAGATTTACGCGGATCAAGACGCTTATAAAAGCCATATCCAAACGCCCCATTTCCAGAAATACAAACAAGGAACATTACAGATGGTGCAAGAGTTGGAACTGGTAGATAGCACGCCCCTGATCCCCGGACTAAAGATAAAATAAAACAAGAATCCCCGCTTTCCGGCACGAAGCCATCTAAGCGGGGATTCCATATATCCATGAAAATCTAAATTACTTGTTATTCGATCATTTGATATTCGGATTCAATTTATGCCATTCGGAAATAGCGGGAAGCACGCCCATAGCGATCACCTCGTCACGTAAAGCGCAAAGGTGCTTGTAGCTCTTCTCCAAGGCAGCCTCTTCTTCCGGTGTACCATGCACCTCTTTCAACGTTACGCCGTCTTTCGTAATCGAGGTCTCCCAAGCCATCATGATATGATCGAACTTACCGTTTGATACATAAGCGCCAGCCGGCCAACGGAACGGTTTACCACCCATTGCCGCAGCGATCATCTCGATAGATACATACGACGGGCTTTGGAAGGAAGAACGGCCACGCAAGGCGATAATGTTCGCGCCACCCTTCGTAACCTTTGTCTGTATCTCCGCCCATTGATCTTTCGTCAAGGCATCCGTACCGATAAGCTCAGTTAAAGGTTTACCATCCACTTTAGCGGTAGAGGCGAAAACAGCCATTTGCTCGCCATGGCCACCATACGTACGGCAATTCTCAACCTGATCCATAGAGATACCGAAATGTTTTGCCAACTCACTGCGTAAACGAGTAGAATCCAATGCGGCCAACGTCGTAACCTGAGAAGGTTTCAAGCCGGAATACAATAAGGTAATCAAACCGGTAATATCCGCCGGGTTAAAGATAACCACGATATGCTTTACGTCCGGGCAATAAGCCTTTACGTTCTTGCCGAACTCCTCGGCGATAGCGGCGTTTCCTTTTAGGAGATCCTCACGGGTCATACCTGCCTTTCTTGCGGCACCACCGGAGTTAACGATATATTTAGCGCCAGTCAAAGCCTCCTTGATGTCTGAGGTAAAAGTGATGTTTACACCCTCGAAACCACAATGGAATAATTCCTCGGCAACTCCCTCCAAACCCGGTGCGTAAGGGTCGTACAAACAAATGTTGGAAGTTAGTCCCATCATAATAGCGGTCTGTGCCATATTAGAACCGATCATACCTGCTGCGCCGACAATCGTCAGCTTCTCGTCTGTGAGTGTTTTCATAAGAAACCTTGTTTTTAAATGTTTATTTTTCTTTTCGACACAAAGATACGAGATTGAGAACTCTTGTCCTAATCATAAAAACGAATCCCCCATAAATAAAAGTTATGAATAGCGTCTCTATGATTATTCCAAGATTATCACGTACCTTTGCATTATGAAAACATTTAAACTAGACAATTGGTTGCCCACAACGAAGAAAGAAGTCGAGGCACGGGGATGGGATTACCTCGACGTGATCCTTTTCTCTGGAGACGCCTATGTGGATCACCCCTCTTTCGGGGCGGCCGTGATCGGTCGTGTATTGGAAGCGGAAGGATTACGGGTAGCGATCGTACCGCAACCGGATTGGCGGGGAGATTACCGGGATTTCAAGAAGCTCGGCGTTCCCCGGCTTTTCTTCGGTGTATCCGCCGGTGCCATGGATTCAATGATCAACCATTATACTGCCAATAAGCGATTACGCAGCGACGACGCCTATACGCCGGACCAACGTCCGGGAATGCGCCCGGATTATCCGAGCATTGTCTATACTAAAATACTGAAAGAATTGTATCCGGATGTCCCCGTCGTATTGGGTAGCATCGAGGCCTCATTACGCCGGCTTACGCATTACGATTATTGGCAAGATAAGCTATTACCGGGAATCCTTGCCAGTAGCCCGGCCGATTTATTGATTTACGGCATGGGCGAGAAGCCGATCAAGGAGTTGGTGCGCCGCCTAAAGTCCGGCATTCCTTTCAACGAGATCAAGGACATCCGCCAAACGGTTTATCTGGCAGACAAAGAGGATGCGAAAGACGATGATATCGTGCTCTTCTCACACGAGGAATGCCTAAAAGATAAATTGAAACAAGCGAAGAATTTCCGGCATATCGAAGAGGAATCCAACAAATACAATGCCTCACGTATCTTGCAAAAGGTAGGAAAACAGGTGATCGTAGTGAATCCTCCTTTCCCTCCAATGACGGAAGCGGAGATAGATGCTTCCTACGACCTCCCCTATACCCGCTTGCCGCATCCCAAATATAAAGGGAAAGTGATACCGGCTTTTGAGATGATCAAGTTCTCAGTGAATATCCACCGGGGTTGTTTCGGAGGATGCGCGTTCTGTACCATATCGGCGCATCAAGGGAAGTTCATCGCCTCCCGAAGCAAGGAATCGATCTTGAAGGAAGTGAAAGCGATTACCGAAATGCCGGATTTCAAGGGATATCTAAGCGATCTGGGAGGCCCTTCCGCCAATATGTACCGTATGAAAGGGAAAGATGAGCGGATTTGCGCCAAATGCAAGAAACCGTCTTGTATCTCCCCCGTCGTTTGCAAGAACTTGAATGCGGACCATACGCCGCTACTGGATATCTACAAAGCGGTAGATAGACTTCCCGGGATCAAGAAGTCGTTTATCGGAAGCGGTGTACGCTATGACCTGTTATTGCACCGTTATGCGGATGAGTCTTTAAACAAGGCAGCTCAAACCTATACCGAGGAATTAATCGCCCGCCACGTATCCGGCCGTTTGAAAGTGGCCCCGGAGCATACGCAAGACGAGGTGTTGAAACAAATGCGTAAACCGTCTTTCTCGCAATTCGGACAGTTCAAGAAGATATTCGATAAGGTAAACCGGCAATATGGGTTGAACCAGCAACTCATCCCCTATTTCATTTCCAGCCATCCAGGATGTACCGAGGCGGATATGGCGGAGCTGGCGGTGATCACCAAGAGCTTGCATTTCCAGTTGGAGCAAGTACAAGACTTCACGCCTACGCCGATGACATTGGCTACGGAGATGTATTATACCGGATATCATCCTTATACGTTGGAGAAAGTATATACGGCCCGCTCAAAAGAACAAAAGTTGGCACAACGCCAGTTCTTCTTCTGGTATAAACCCGAGTCACGCCGTCAGATCATGCAAGTATTGCAAAAGATGGGACGAAAGGATTTGATTGAGAAATTATTCGGACAGAGGGGTGACATGAATCCCGCTCCCAGAAAAAGAAGATAATAGGCTTTTGAGATTAGCTGTATCGATGAATTACGAGAGTAGTCGCATCGTATCACGGGAGTAGTCTTGATGGATAACGAGAGTAGTCTCGACTAGCGATGAGACTACTCTCGTTATTCCTTATGATTATTCTTTCACGGCGATCACCTCGATCTCTACCAAACCATTCTTCGGCAGTGTCTTAACGGCTACCGCCGAACGTGCGGGAAACGCACCTTCGAACTGAGAGGCGTATACCTCGTTCATAACGGCGAAGTCGCCCATATCCGCTAAAAATACGGTTGTTTTTACGACATCATTGATGCTATAACCTGCCTCTGCCAAGATAGCGTGAACATTCTTGAACGCTTGGGCGGTTTGTTCCTTTACGGATCCCTCAACGAAAAGTCCCGTAGCAGGATCGATACCCAGTTGTCCGGAAGCGAACAGCATATTACCTACTTGCACCGCTTGGCTATACGGACCGATAGCGGCGGGAGCGTTTTTTGTAGCGATAACTTTCTTCATTTTCTTCTTTAGTTTATATACATATTATTATTGTTGCTCGTTCATACGTTGGCGAACCACCTCGTACACCAAAATGGAAGTGGCTACGGACACATTCAAGGAACCGATCGTTCCGAATTGCGGAATCTTTACCATATTATCGCAGATGCGCAAGTTCTCCTGAGACACACCCGTATCTTCCGCTCCCATCACGATCGCAACCGGTCCTTCATACTTCACCGCCGTATAATTCTCCGCCGCTTTCTCGCTGGCGGCAAATACCTTCACCCCGCTTTGCTGCAAGAAACGGATCGCTTGGTTGATACTCTTCTCCTTACAAACCGGCAATACATGCAAGGCGCCGGCAGAGGTCTTGATCGCGTCGGCGTTTACCGAAACGCTTCCTTTTGCCGGAATCACGATCGCATCGACTCCCGCACACTCGCAGGTACGGGCAATAGCGCCGAAATTACGCACGTCCGTAACCCCATCCAGCAATACGATGAAAGGATCTTTTCCTTGCTCATACACAAAAGGAATGATATCTTCCAAGCTCTGGTAGGTAACCGCCGACATAAAAGCGATCACCCCCTGATGATTCTTTCGAGTCAAACGATCCAAGCGTTCAGCCGGAACACGTTGTACCGGTATCTCACGGCCTCTCAGTACCTCAAATAACTCTTTGGATAGATCCCCTTGTAAATCCCTTTTCACAAGGATCTTATCTACCTCCTTATCAGCCTGTATAGCCTCAATCACGGCACGAATGCCGAACACCATCTCGTTTTCTTTCATACTTTATATAACGCAAAACTATTAATTTCACAAATGTAGGGATAAATAATCAATTCTTCAAACCTTCAGCCTTCGCATAGCATTCCCGGCATAAAGGCTCGTATTCGGATTGTTCCCCTAAAAAGACCCGTTTATCATTTCCCACGATACGATGGGATACGTAAGCCAAACGTCCGCATTTCACGCAGATGGCATGCACTTTCGTCACCTCATCGGCGATAGCGCATAGCTCCGGCATAGGACCGAAAGGAACTCCCTTATAGTCCATGTCCAACCCAGCCACGATCACCCGGATACCGTTAGCGGCCAATTGATTGCACACGTTTACCAATCCCTCATCGAAAAACTGGGCCTCGTCTATCCCCACCACATCGATCTCGGAAGTGAACAATAGGATACTGGAGGAAGAATCCACCGGAGTAGAAGGAATCGAATTACTATCGTGCGAGACCACGTTATCCTGCGAATAACGGGTATCGATCGCAGGCTTGAAAATCTCCACCCGCTGCTTGGCGAATTTAGCCCGTTTCAAACGGCGGATAAGCTCCTCCGTCTTACCGGAAAACATGGAACCGCAAATCACCTCGATCCGCCCTTGTCCCGGATACTGGAATATATGTTCTTCTGAAGGCAATGTCATTACTTTCTCCTTTTTTGCCGGCAAAAGTACATAAAAAAGCGGAACCGCGGAAGTTTACTCACCGTATCACCGGTTCTAATTGTCACTGCACAGGCGTTGCAGTGGGCACTGCCTATAGTGATACACGGTGTAAGGCATCCATCGTCCGCCTCGTTATAAATTAAGGTTGGGCCGGTCTATTTTCCAGTTGAGCGACGGTATCTTCCGGTTCAGTAAAAATCCGCCTTATTCCTTCATCCATTGCCTCTATTTTTGCCCGGTAACAAATAACTAGGTATATCTTATGAGAAGAATTTCATACATCCTGCTTCTGGGCATCCTTTTATCGGCATGCCAAAAGAACACAAAGTCCGAAGGCACGAACTTACCTGTCGAGGTGATCTCTCCAATAAAAAAGACAGAGATCGGCAGAAGTCGTGAATACACCTTTTTATCAAGGCCCTACAATGAGACGGTCCTATCTTTCCGCATCAATGGCCCCGTCTTGAATTTCGACTTACGGCCCGGACAAGCGTTCTCCAAAGGCAGCACGATCCTCTCGATCGATAACCGTGACTTCTTGATTCGCAAGCAGCAAACAGAGGCGCTCTATTCGCAAACCAACCAAGAGTATAGACGGATCGAGGCCCTTTACAAAAAGAATAACATCTCCGGAAGTAATTATGAGAAGGCGAAAGCGGATTTCCTTGTTGCCAAATCCAATTACGAGACCGCCGTCAACGCCCTAAGCGATACCCATCTGTCCGCCCCTTACGACGGATATATCCAAAATATCCATATCGAACCTTTCCAAGACGTGAAAGCGACCGAGCCAATCCTTACCTTCATAGAACTGGACAGGCTCAAGATCGAGACCTATATACCAGAGGAAGTCGCCTTACACTTATATGATAAAGAAAAACAAAAGCTATGTCAAGTAGGAATCCATTTCGATACGGCTCTCGAACGGACAATCACCCCTTCCGATTTATATGTGTCTAAAAGTACGACAAACAATAACCTCTCTTATCTGCTGACCGCCATTGTCCCAAATCCAGATATGGAATGGCTGGGCGGAATGAGTGGAATCCTCTCGATCGACCTACCCAAAGAAGAGCGGTCTCAAAATCTATGGCTTCCCTTAACGGCTATCTGTCATCGCCCCCAAAAAGGAGATTATGTATGGGTGGTTAAAGGAGACAAGGTTAACTCCGTTCCCGTCAAACTCGGTGAGCAAAGAAATAACCAGATAGAGATCGTGGAAGGAATCACGGAAAATGACCTTGTCGTATTGACAAGGCAACGTTTCCTTTCCGAAAATAGTACCGTAACCATCCAAAAATAAGTAAGATGCAAAAATTCATCAAATATTTCCTGAAAAACAAAGCGGTTACATGGCTCCTGCTAGTCCTGATCTTGGCAGGGGGACTGTTCTCTTACGCAAAGATGGGAAAACTGGAAGATGCCCCGTTTACGATCAAGCAAGCCTTGGTACTTACCCCTTATCCCGGCGCCTCCCCCTCGGAAGTTCAGTCCCAAGTGACGGATGTGCTGGAAGAAGCCATTCAATCCTTAGGCGAGTTATACTATCTGAAGACAGAGAACCGGGCTGGACTTTCCAAGATCACGGTCTACGTGAAAAAGGAAATCCGGGCCGACGAGATGCAGCAGTTATGGGATAAACTACGCCGAAAGGTAAACGACGTACAAGGCAAATTACCTTCCGGAGCGGGAACCTCCATCGTCAATGATGACTTTGGCGATGTATTAGGTGTTTTCTACGGATTGACCGGAGAATCTTATACCTACCGGGAACTGGAGGATCAAGCCAAACTGATCAAAGACGATTTACTGAAAGTAAAAGACGTGGCAAAGGTAGAGATCTACGGCATACAAACTCCCGTAATCGATATCCGGATAAACCCCACGATCTTATCCAATCGGGGTATTACGACAGCTGATATCAAACGGGCGTTCGACGGACAGAATAAAGTGGTAGACGCCGGGAGTATTCGCAACGGGGAGACTCGCATACGTATCGAATCCACCGGTAATTTTTACTCCTTGGATGATATCCGTAACCTTACGATCGTATCTCATTCCGGCGAGCATTTCCGGCTAGGCGATATCGCCCGTATCGAAGAGGGTTACCAGACTCCGCCCCAAAACTTCATGCGCATCAATAACAAGCAAGCGGTCGGTATCGCTATCTCTACCATACCGACCGGGAACGTGGTCGATATGGCCAAAGCCGTGAAAAAGCGTATTCAATCATTTTCGGAGACCATGCCCAAGGGTTTTGAGCTCACCTCCATATACGACCAAGGATATGAGTCCGCCGTGGCCAACCAAGGATTTATCTTGAACTTGATCATCTCCGTCGTGACCGTAGTAGCGATCTTATTGTTCTTTATCGGTTTCAAAAACGGCCTTTTGATCGGTAGCGGATTGGTTTTCTCTATCTTCGCCACTTTAATTGTCATGTTCGCCAACGGGATCGCCTTGCAACGAATGTCTCTTGCCGCTATCATCATCGCGATGGGTATGTTGGTAGATAACGCCATCGTAGTATCGGACTCTGCCTTGGTAAATATGCAACGAGGCATGCGCAAACGTATCGCGATCATGAGGGCTTGCTCATCCACCGCCCTGCCTCTACTGGCGGCTACGGCTATCGCGATCCTCACGTTCTTGCCCATTTACTATTCACCGCATATCACGGGCGAATTACTTTCATCCTTAGTGATCGTGATCGGAGTATCCTTGATGTTCAGCTGGGTGTTCGCGCTTACGCAAACCCCATTCTTCATCCAAGAGTTTGTACGGCGCCCCAGACCGGACGAGTTAACAGGGGAATTATTCTCCGGAAAATACTATGATTATTTTCGGTCTTCCCTACGCCTTGTCATCAAATACCGATACGCTACAGTAGGTATCTTATCCGTTCTATTGGTTATCTCCGCATGGAGTTTCCAGTTTATCCCGAAAGTGTTCGTGCCCTCGCTCGATAAGCAGTATTTCACTTTAGATATGTGGCTACCGGAAGGTACAGCCATCGAGGAAACCGATCGATACGCTACCGATATGGCCGAATCCATCCAAGAATATTCGCAGACGGAAATGGTTTCCTCTTATATCGGACGGACACCGCCCCGTTATTATCTATCGAACGTTAGCTTCGGTCCCCAACCAAACTATGCCCAATTATTGGTAAAATGTAAGACATCCGGAGAGGCCCGGGAATTGCATGCCTTGCTACAAGACTCTATTCGCTTAAAATATCCGGAACCGCTCATCAAGGTGAACAAGTTTGAGTTAAGCCCGCTTACGGAAGCCTTGATAGAAGCCCGTTTCCTCGGGCCGGACCCGGCGGTATTGGACTCTTTGGCTGGAGTAGCTATCGACATTATGCGAAGGAACCCGAAAGTAGCCGATGCCCGGAATGAATGGGGTAATATGACCTATATGATACGCCCGGTATATGATCCGGTAAAAGCCGGTTCCTTAGGTATCACCAAGGCCAATTTGATGGAATCCGTCAAATCCATCGAGGAAGGTGCGGTTATCGGGATTTACCGGGATGAGGAAAAGAAAGTCCCGGTCTTATTGAAATCGGAGACGAGCGGGATCAACGATCCCCGTTCATTAGGTGATTTCTCGGTGTGGAATGGAGAGAAATCCGCTCCTTTGTCGCAAGTAACCCGACAGGTAACCTCCGCATGGGAATATCCGCAGATCAAGACCTACAACCGGCAATTGTCTATGGCAGCGATGTGTGGCGTGAAAAACGGTTACACCATGTCTGAGGTACACGGTGAGATTCGGGAAGAGATCGAGAAAATGAACCTGCCCCAAGGATATAGCTTCTTCTGGGATTCACAATACAAAGACCAGACGGAGGGATTACAAGCCCTTGTCAAATTCTTCCCGTTGGCTTTCTTGATGTTGGTTGTTATATTGGTCGCTTTATTCTCCAATTTCCGTCAACCGATAATCATCCTTTGCGTGCTCCCTCTCTCCTTAATCGGGGTAGCGATCGGTATGTTACTTACCGGGTTCGATTTCGGCTTTTTCCCGATCGCCGGATGGTTGGGGCTCTTGGGTATGATTATCAAAAACGTAATCGTATTATTAGACGAGATTAACACGCAACGTCGTAACGGTATCTCTCCATACGACTCGATCATAGAGGCAACCATCTCAAGGACTCGCCCGGTCTTGATGGCGGCTACCACGACTATTCTAGGAATGGTGCCTTTACTTTTCGACGTAGCGTTCGGTGGAATGGCGGCGACTATTATCTTCGGACTCACCTTCGCCACCTTACTTACGTTATTCGTAACCCCGACGTTATACGCATTGTTTTACCGGATTCATTCACCTCACAAATAAACGATTAAAAATGGACAAAGTATATATTATCAGCGGTCTCTTATCCTTCCTATCCTTCCCGTTAATCGCACAAAACAGCGATTATCAAGCGCAATATAGGGAAAAAGTCTTGGAATACAACCAAGACTTGAAAGCAGCGGGATACAACGAGGCCATGAAACAGGAAATGATCAAATCGGCCCGTGCGGATTTCAAACCGAAACTCTCGGCGGGAGGTAATTTCAATTATACCGGTAATCCTCTAGAACTATCGATTGATTTGCCATCTATGAGTTCCCCCCTTTATTTTCAAGGTAAAGATCTGAAATATGGGGCGACTCTCTCCCTATCACAACCGATTTATACCGGAGGCGGCATTCGTGCCAACTACCAAAAAGCACGGAAGGAAAAAGAGTTGGCATCCAATGAATCCAATCGTATAAAAAGCAATACCCTACACGACGCCGATATCTACTATTGGAACGCGGTAGCCCAACACGAGCTGGTTTTCGTGGCACAGGCATTTCGTACATCTATACAGCAACTGGTAGAGGTCGTACGCCACCGGGTAGAAGTCGAATATATCGATCGAAACGATCTTCTTATGGCGGAGGTAAAACTAAACGACGCGGATTTCCAGTTATTGCAAACTCGTGATAACGCCGAGATCGCACGTTTAGCCCTTAATTCTTTCGCTGGTGTAAACCCGAGCGATACCTTGCCGATCGATCATTCCGTAATCGCCCTCAAACAATTTATCCCTTTATCGGATGAGATAGATAATGCGATAACCAGCAGGCCGGAATACCGGATCGCCCAAAACAAGATCGAGTTACAGGAATCATCCCGGAAAATAGCAGATGCCCGTTTCTTACCCCAATTCCATATTGGAGTAGATGGAAGTTATTCCTCACCGGGCTATAACTTCAAATCCGACCTAGATCCGAACTATGCGATCTACGCCAAGCTCAGTATCCCGCTCTTCGAATGGGGAAAACGTAAGAGTACCCGCAACGCTTCCTCGTACGCCATCAATATGGCTCAACAGAATCTCAGCAAGGCGCAAGATAAGATCCGGCTGGAAATACAAACCGCCCATTACAACTATAAGCAAGCTATCGATAAAGTCAAACTAACCGAGAGCTCATTATCAAAAGCATCCGAAAGTGAACAAATGGCCATGGAGCGTTATAAGGAGGGGAATGTTTCCATCGTCGAGGTTATCAACGCTCAACTATATCATCAGCAAGCTCAGGTTAATTATATACAATCCAAACTAAACGCACAGATGGCGAAGACGGATTTCGAACGGGCAATTTATTATCTTCGCGAAAAAGAATAGGTCATGAAAGAAATATCATACGGGAAATCGGCATGTATCCTTTTGTTTTCGGCATTAGGGGTCTTTTCCTATTTCTTGCTGTTATATCATACGGAGCTACAAGAGCGCATCCCCGATATAAAAATTTCATTGATCGCTTTGTCCATCACGATAGCGGTATTCAACCTGTTCGGTTTCAGTTTACTGGTCAGCAGTAATTGGATGGCTACCAATTACCCATTGTATTATATCGATAAGAGCCGGATGTTATGGCATTATCTACTGGTAGCGATCCTATTGCTACTTATGAATTGTACCCTGTTTATCTCGTTGAAATGGATCACAAGCATTGGCGATCCTTTCGTGATCCGGGCAAAAGGGGCCGGTTTAGTAATAGCCGTCTGGTTCGTGGAGATGATCATTTTCAGCCTTCTCTTGATTAATTATTCGATGCGTTATACATTGAATTTATATAAGGAGAAACAAAGATTGGAAGCAGAATCTATACAAGCTAAATATACCGCTCTCCAAAGCCAGCTAAATCCTCATTTCCTGTTTAATAGCTTGAATACATTGATAGCGGAGATAGAGTATGATCCATCTACGGCGGTCAAGTTTACGCAGCATCTATCCGAGGTATACCGTTACGTGCTCCGCCAGCAACAGTGCCAGATCGTCTCTTTAAAAGAGGAGCTTGATTTTCTGGATTCCTATATATTCCTCCATCAAGTCCGGCTGGGAGATTGTTTGTCGTTGGAACGCGATCTTCCCGACAACGTCATTGACCATCAATTGCCCCCACTGACACTGCAACTACTAGCCGAGAATGTCGTGAAACATAATTATATCGACGATTTTAACCCGATGACCATACGAGTATATACTGAAAAGAACGGTCGATATCTATGCGTCAGCAATACATTACGACCTAAAAAAGTCTCAAACGCATCCGGTAAAGGATTAAAGAATTTGTCGGAGCGTTATCAATTACTATGTAAGCAGGATATCCAGATCCGAAAAAATGATCACCAATTCACCGTATCAATCCCACTTATTTATGAATAATATCCAAGTAGCCATTATCGAAGATGAGAAACCGGCCGCCCGGTTACTGGAAGGTATGATAAAGAAATTACGCCCGCAATGGGATATCATCAAGATACCCGGAAGCATCGAATCATCCGTGGCTTGGTTCGCTTTCCATCCGCATCCGGATATCGTTTTTCTGGATATCCAGTTGTCGGATGGAAATTCTTTTTTATTTATAGAACAGGCTTGTCCTACAAGTCTCATTATCTTTACGACCGCTTACGATGAATATGCGGTCCGGGCCTTTACGGTAAACAGTATTGATTATCTACTCAAACCGATACGACAAGAGAGATTGGAGGAAGCCATCCAAAAATTCGAGCATGTCACGTCTAAGTACAATCAGAAGCTCTTAGAGCAAAATGATTTATTGGAAGTACTCCATTCCCTCACGTATCCCGGCAAGAAATACAGGACCCGTTTCCTTATTTCCGGCAACGAGAAACTGATCACTTTACAGCTGGAGGATATCGCCTACTTTTATTCATTAAACAAGATCACCTTCGCTGTCACACGCCAAAACAAGGAGTACATAATCGATTTCCCGCTGGATAAACTCATGGAACAATTAGATCCCGATAAATTTTTCCGGACGAACCGGCAGACGATCATAAATATCGAATCCATCGTGAAAATAGAGCCCTATTTTCAGAATAAGGTCATTGTCCACATAAAGCCGGAACATAAAGAGAAAATATTGGTCAGCAAAGAAAAATGGGCCTCTTTCAAGCTATGGTTGAATTATTAGACCTTTCGCCCATTGCTATAATACCGTTCTTTTCTATCGTCCCGATCCTTCTTATTCTTTTTAGGTTTGGGCTTATCCGGTTTCGCTGGTTTCCGATAGTCATGACGATGGTTGTCACGATCCCAATGTCTATCTGAGTCATGCCGGTCGTCTCTCCAATGATTGTCATGGTGAATGGTACCCCAGCGGTAATTCCAATAGTTATCCTCATAGCGACGGCAGTCATGGGACGGGCGGCGATCCGGATATCTCGGATTCGCATACCATCCCCGATAATCATGGATACGTTGCGGATGCTCCCTTACAAAACGGACATATAGATTGAACTGGGCCGGAGTCAATATACGTTGGATCTTACGATCCCTTTCCATGCGCAAATCGTAAATACGACGAGCTGCCCGGTCCCAATACCGATAGTCACGGCGGGCCTCCTTCTCTATTTTCTGTCCGTACTTATGGATGATCTTATGGTATTCCGCTGCTTGGCGAGCGGGCAAATGCATCGCTTGCTCCATCCAAAGACAATTTTGACAATGCGGTTCATTCCACCCAAAACTGATCCAAAACTGGCTGTAAGCGGGTAAACTGCACAATATAGCCAACACACATAGTAAGCTGAATCGTTTCATGTCTTTTCAATTTTAAGTTAATAATAAAGCGAATCGTTTGTTCTTTTATCTAAGACTGCCCTACTTCAGAAAGGTTTAATCCTTGATACCCAACAAATCTTTCGCATTGGCAAGAGAAGCCTCTGTCAACGAGGCTCCGCTCAACATACGGGCCACCTCGTTCACACGTTCCTCCCCCTCTAATTGCTTGATACGGGTCAGCGTACGGTCTTTGGTATCCTTCTTATAAACAAAATAATGAGCTTGCCCCTTCGCCGCTATCTGAGGTAAGTGAGTGATAGCGAAAACTTGCATCTTTGTTCCGAGTTCTTGCATGATATCCCCCATTTTATCGGCGATATCACCCGATACCCCCGTATCTACCTCATCAAAGATAATAGTAGGTAAAGCGGTGAACCCGGCAATCATAGCCTTAATGCAGAGCATCAACCGGGAGATCTCACCTCCGGAAGCGGTTTGGGCTACCGGCTGCAATTCTGCGCTCTTATTGGCGGAGAACATAAATCGGATATCGTCCATTCCATCGCTCTCCGGCTCTTTGCGAGGAAGGATGTCCACACGGAAACGGGTATTCGGCATCCCCAACGGAATAATCATCTTGACCAATTGCGAGGCCATCGCCGTGGAAGCGACTTTACGCTGCTCGCTAAGCACGGAGGCCTGTTGAAGCAACTCTTTATACGAGGCATCCAATTGACTCTCTAACAAACCGATTTGCTCATCGAAAGAATCGATCGCACGCAATTGCTCTTGGTATTGATCCCGTATAGCGATCAATTCATCCACGGTGGAGACACGGTGTTTTTGCTGGAGCGTATAAAGGGTATTCAAGCGTTCATTCACCCATTCCAATCGTTCCGGGTTGAACTCTACATCTTCCTTTAAAACGTCTGTCTCGGAAGCCAGATCATTCAAGTCGATATAAGCCGAGCGGATTCGCTCGGAGATCTCCTTGGCTTTCGGGAAATATCTTTCTAAGGAATCCACGGTGGAAAGGGCTTCCTTGAGTATTTGGATGGCTCCTTGCTCCTCGCCGTCCAAGAGTTCGGTTACCTTATATAAAGAACTTTTGATCTCCTCCGCATGCGAGAGAGTTTCTTGCTCTTGCTCCAACTCATCCTGCTCATCCGGTTGAAGGTTGGCTTCGTCCAATTGTTCCAATTGAAAACGGATATAGTCTTCCTCCTGCTTGCTTTGAGCCGCTTTGTCCCTCAAATCTTTCAGTTCCCTTCGCAACGCCTGATAACGGGTAAATTCCTTCTTATAAAGAATGAGCAAGATCTCATTTTCGGCCATTACATCGATCACTTTCAGCTGGAAACGGTTATCGCCCAACAATAGGTTCTGATGCTGCGAATGGATATCGATCAAGCGGCTTCCCAACTCTTTTAAGATCGTAAGGGAAACCGGAGAATCATTGACGAAGGCACGGGATTTGCCGGAGGCATAAAGCTCCCGACGCAAGATACAGCTATCCGCATCGTACTCAAGATCGTTACTTAGGAAGAAAGGCTCCAACTGATATTTTGAGACATCAAATACGGCCTCGATCACACATTTATCCGAACCTTTCTTTATACTCTTGCCATCCGCACGTTGTCCCAGCACCAATGACAAGGCTCCTAATATAATAGATTTTCCCGCTCCGGTCTCACCCGTTATCACCGAGAAGCCTTTATCAAAGCGGATATCCAAATTGTCTATCAAGACAAAGTTCTGTATAAATAAGGATTTCAACATAACTATTTTACCTTACTGGTTTTTGAAGCTCTTCCAAGCGAGTGGATTGTGCCGGATAGATCTCGAACAGCATCTTATAGCCCTCTTGCCGCTCTTGTGTGGTCGCTTTCGAATAAATTGCGATAATCTCATCTAATTTAGCGTCGGCGAACATTTGTAGAAGCACAGAAGTAGGCCGGGCTTTCTTTACTTCCTGCAAGGCGGGAAGCGCACCGATGATCGTCGTACGTCCGCGATCCGGATTTGCTGCCATTTCATCGAGTCCTTTCCGGTGATACGTGTACCACATTTCCCGGAAAGCGTCGGATGCGTTATCTTGCAAAGCCGTCGCTACGGCATGGCGGTTCTGGTTGCTATCAAAAGCTTTCCAGCCCGTCCACGACATCTCAGACTGGGCCATGTTCACGATTTGCTGGGCTTGTTGTATATAGGTAGTTCCACCTTTCGGAGCGAAACTATCGAAATCAAGCCCCAAGATCACATAGACGTAAAACACGATAGTGGCCGTAAGATTGCTGGTCAGCGTATTTGAGTTATAGTCCAACGGCTCGCCCTCCGTATACTCAAAATCCAACTGTTGGTCCCGGAAATTCAAAAGAGTGGTCGTATAACTGGAATTATAGACCGGACGGCGGGCTTGTATCTGGATCTCGCTCTTGAAGTTCGTCTCATCCAATTCATTCACGATAATCGTCATCGTACAATCGATCTTCTCATTGACGGCAAACGTGGCATCCGTCCATTTCCGGTTATTCACGAACTCAGTCAAGGAGTTCTGTAAGGTCGTGAAGATTTGCTTGTTAGCGGTCGCGATCTTGTCTCCGTTTACCGTGATACGGGCGTTCAACTCTTGCGCCTTCCCACAAAAAGGAGCGGCGCAAAGCATGAATAGATAAAACAGTCTTCTTACTTTTCTCATTTCAATAATGTTACCAACTTATTTACGATATCAGAGGCTACCTCCCGCTTCGTTTTGAGCGGATAGCTCGTTACTCCTCCGGCATTGTCGATAATCGTGATCTTATTGGTATCGCAACGGAAACCGGCACCTTGGTCTCGTAAAGAATTCAAAACGATGAAATCGAGATTCTTCCGCTTCAGTTTACCTTCGGCATGAGTGGCCTCGTCGTTCGTCTCCAGGGCGAACCCCACCATGACCTGTCCTTCCCGCTTGATCGCACCCAAAGAGGCGGCGATATCCGGGTTCGGAACCAAATGAAGCGTCATCTCTCCCTCTGTTTCCCGTTTGATCTTCTGCTCGGAAGCATTCTCCGGACGGTAATCGGCGACAGCGGCACATAATATGGCAGCATCGCTACTCGGGAATGCGGTCATCGCCGCTTGGTACATTTCCCCGGCAGACTCAACATCGATTCGTTTAATAGCCGGATGATGTGTTTTTAAAGAGACCGGACCAGCGACCAAAGTCACCTCCGCCCCTCTCTCCGCACAAGCTTCCGCTAAAGCGAACCCCATCTTACCGGAAGAGTAATTACCTATAAAACGTACGGGATCTATCTTTTCATATGTCGGACCTGCTGTTATTAAGATCTTTTTTTTTTCAAGATCTTTTTGAGCGAAAAAGAAGTCTTCCAAAACCTCGATAATCTTATCGGGTTCTTCCATCCGGCCTTTACCAACCAAATGGCTCGCCAATTCCCCCTCGGCAGGTTCGATAATCCGGTTACCGAATGAACGCAAGCGCTCCAGATTCTGTTGGGTACTCGGATGAGCGAACATATCCAAATCCATGGCCGGAGCCACGAATACAGGGGATTTGCAAGAAAGATAAGTAGTTATCAGCATATTATCGGCGATTCCGTTCGCCATCTTACCGATCGTGGAAGCGGTAGCCGGAGCAATCAACATGGCATCCGCCCAAAGCCCCAGATCCACATGGCTATTCCATGTACCATCCCTATTGGAAAAAAACTCGCTGATTACAGGGTGGCTACTCAACGTCGATAACGTAAGCGGAGTGATAAACTCTTTTCCCGCCGGCGTGATAACCACTTGTACCTCGGCTCCTTTTTTCACCAATCCCCGGATGATATAAGCGGCTTTGTATGCGGCTATACTCCCCGTAATCCCTAATATAATATGTTTATCTTTCAATGTCATATATCGAATCAATTTATCTTTGCCAGTAGAGACGTAGCACGTTGCGTCTCTACAACCTCAACAAAAGAATCTCTTTGGCTACTTTTGAGTTTATATTGCCATATTCGCCAAGTTTCCATCCCATTCGATCGATAGGTTCCACCAAAGCATCCAAGTCGGACTCCTTGATCCCATAGTCGGAAAGACGGGTCTTTAATCCCATGAAATGGAAAAAATCTTCCGTAGCCTCTATTGACTTTTGCGCCTTTTCATCGGCAGATCCTTCGGTAATACCAAATACGACCTCTCCCATCCGGATCAGTTTCGCCGCTTTCTCCTTACGCATATAGGTCATGACACCCGGCAAGATAACCGCTAAAGTCTGGGCATGATCCAAGCCGAACTGCGCCGTCAATGCATATCCCATACGGTGTGAGGACCAGTCTTGGGGTACTCCTTGGCCGATCCAACAGTTCAAGGCATTCGTAGCCGCCCACATCAAATTAGCACGAATATCATAATCATTCGGTTTTTGCAAGACCTTGCGGCCTTCTTCCACGATTGTCTTCATCAATCCCTCGGCAAAATAATCTTGAACCTTAGCGTTCACCGGATAAGTCAGGTATTGCTCGACCACATGGATAAACGAGTCAACGACACCGTTAGCCACCTGTCGCTCTGGTAAAGAATAAGTTACCTGCGGATCTAAGATAGCGAACTTAGGGAACACCAACGGAGACATGAAATTCAATTTCTCATGGACAGATTCCCGGGAAATTACCGCCCGTTCATTCATTTCCGAACCGGTAGCGGCCAAAGTCAGCACTACTCCTAAAGGAAGCGCTTTCTTTATCACGCCACCTTTCGATAAGATATCCCAAGGATCTCCCTCGAAAAACGTAGCCGAAGCGATAAATTTCGTAGCGTCGATCACTGATCCGCCGCCTACCGCCAGCAAGAAATCGATATTCTCCCCCTTCACCAACTCAACAGCCTTCATACAAGTCTCATAACGGGGATTCGCCTCAATACCACCAAACTCATAGGTATGGAAGTCTTTCAAAGCTGCCGTCACCTGCTCATAAATGCCATTTTTCTTAATGCTACCGCCACCGTATACCACCAGAACCTTACTTCCTTCTGGAAGTAACGCAGACAAACGGGCAATACTTCCTTTGCCGAACACAACCTTTACAGGATTGCAAAACTCAAAATTATTCATCGCCTTATTTTGAATTAAAGTCTCTCAAACGGATCTCTGTCAACATTTTCTTCGTATTCAACGGGAAATCGCCATTCATGATCCAAGAATAATAACCCGGATCCGACTTCAAGATCTCCGTTACCAAACGGCCTTTATACTTACCGAAGTTAATAACCTCCTCGCCTTTATCGTTGTAAACCATACGTCCGGCGAAATCCACATTATTCGAGTAGCAGGAATATTGGGAAAGGAAAGCAACGTCATTCTTCAAATCCGGATAGCGATCCAGCTGCGCTTTCAACACCTCATATGTAGCCAACGTATCAGCCTCAGCCGTATGAGCGTTCTCCAAGCTTTTATTGCAATAGAATTTATAAGCGGCAGATAACGTACGTTGCTCCATCTTATGGAAAATCGTCTGTACATCGATAAATTTGCGCCGGTTCAAATCGATATCCACACCCGCACGCAGAAACTCCTCGGCAAGCATGGGTATATCAAAACGGTTGGAATTATATCCGGCCAAATCACAACCCTCGATCTGGGTTGCCAAAGATTTAGCGATCTCCTTAAAGGTCGGACAATCTTTTACATCTTCATCGGTTATGCCATGAATAGCGGTAGATTCGGGGGGAATAGGCATACCGGGATTTATCCGGCGTGTCTTCGTTTCTTCTTTCCCATTTGGGAAGACCTTCACGTAGGAAATCTCTACGATACGGTCCTTTACGATATTTATACCCGTGGTCTCTAAATCAAAAAAGACCAGCGGGTTCCTTAAGTTTAACTGCATTATTTATTTATTAGTCATTCAACATCATCGGCATCAGCAACATGAGCAAGTCCTCGTCCTCATCATTCTCAGAAGGAACGATCAAGCCGGCACGTGAAGGGTCCGCTAATTCTAATACAACCTCTTCCGAGCTGATATTTCCAAGGATCTCGATCAGATATGTAGCCTTAAAACCGATGCTTAACTCCGTCCCGTCAAACTGACAAACAATACGCTCTTCCGCAGAAGTGGAGAAATCGATATCTTGGGCGGAAACCGTAATCAAGCTATCCTTCAAGTGCAACTTCACCAAGCTGCTCGCCGGATTAGAAAAGACAGAAACACGCTTTAAAGCATTCAAGAAAGAGATACGATCGATCGTTACCTTAAACGGGTTTTCTTGAGGAATCACACTATTATAGTTCGGGTAACGCCCCTCGATCAAACGACAAACCATCTCGAAGTTCGTGCAAGTAATATACGCATTGTTATCATCAAACTTAATCAATACTTGCTCCGACTCCTTCGCCAACAAATTCTTCAATAAATTAGCCGGCTTCTTCGGCAAAATGAAAGAAGCCCGTTCCGGGGATTTCACCGCCAAGTTACGCAAGCGAACCAATTTATGTCCGTCTGATGCCACAAACGTCAAATCATCCGTATGGATATCGAAATAGACACCATTCATTACAGGGCGAAGCTCATCATCGGCCGTGGCGAACAAGGAACGACTGATGCCGTTTAACAGCATCTGGGCATCCATCGAGATAGAGATAGCGTTATCATTCAACGGCTTCTGCTGCGGATATGTGTCCCCTTTCTGACCGATAAAATTATACTTACCATTCTGGAAATGAATGAAAATCTCCAAATTCTCATCATTGATATCAAAAGTAAGCGGTTGTTCGGGAAGCTCTTTCAGCGGATCGAGCAGTATCTTAGCGGAAACCGCAAAGAGTCCGGCACCTTGGGCATTCATGACGTCTACGGAAGTCACCAACCGGGTCTCGGCATCGGAAGCTGTCACCGTAAGCGTATTTCCTTCTAGGTTAAAAAGGAAGCTGTCCAGAATCGGTAAAGAGTTCTTGGAAGCGATAACCTTGCTTATAGACTGTAAACGTGATAATAGCGCAGTGCTGGATACATCGAATCTCATAGCTTTAATATTTTATCTTGTTATATTATTATTTCACACAAACTACCATTTGGATGGGAAGAGACACGGCATGCCCCATCTCTACAAATTAACCCAACAAAATTAAGAAAATATTTTATTTGTAACCAACTATACTTTCAAAAGTTTAGGGTACAAAAAAAGCTTCCCTCCGCTTTATCGGAGAGAAGCCTCTTATATTCTTTATTATTCGCTACTTAATTATTTAGCGAAATAATCTTTTACTGCTTCGTTAGGGATCATTTCTTCTTGGAAGATGTATGCACCTGTTTTCGGAGACTTAACCATTTTAATCACTTTGGAATAAGTACGACCGTCACCTTTCTTAAATGTTGCAACTGCTTTTTTTGCCATCGTTTAAAATCTCCTATTACTTAATTTCTTTGTGTAACGTCATCTTCTTCAAAACCGGATTGTATTTCATCAATTCCAATCTCTGAGTAGTATTCTTTCTATTCTTCGTAGTGATATAGCGAGACATACCCGGCATTCCACTTTCCTTGTGCTCTGTACACTCAAGGATTACCTGTACTCTATTTCCTTTTGCTTTTTTTGCCATTTTCTATATCCTCCACAAATTATGCGTTCAAATAACCTTTTTCAGCCGCCATCTTGATAGCCGCATCCAAACCTAACTTATTGATTGTACGTAAGCCAGCCGCAGATATATTCAAGCTAACCCAGCAATCCTGCTCTACCCAGTAGAACTTCTTCGTAAACAGGTTGACATTGAACTTACGCTTCGTTCTTCTCTTCGAGTGAGAAACGTTGTTTCCAACCATTGCTCTCTTTCCAGTAATTTGACAAATTTTAGACATTTCTAATCTGTTCTTTTAAATTATACGAAATTTAAGTCAACTCCTGCTATGTGTCTTCCCTTTCTGAACTAGCATCATGAACAAAAACGAAGATTCTAATAGAGTCTTATCTTTACAGGGTGCAAAGGTAAGAATTATTTTGATTTATCCGCAAGAATTCTCAAATATTTTTTCCTCAACAAATCATGTCTTAAATTAGTTATAGGTATATAACAACATAACATGATATTCATTATGGCAAGAAGTTTTAAAGAAGCGATCCAGCATCGCCGGACACATTATGGAATAGGTAACAACTCTCCCATTTCCGACAACGAGATTCATGAGATTATTAAGACAGCGGTCACTCACGTTCCCTCCGCATTCAATTCGCAGTCTACGAGAATCGTACTGCTACTGGGTGAAAGCCACAAGAAGCTTTGGGAAATCGTAAAAGACACGCTTCGTAAAATCGTCCCCGCCGAAGCCTATAAGGCTACCGAGGCAAAGATAGATAATTCTTTCGAGGCTGGCTATGGCACGGTCCTCTTTTTCGAGGATACAGCGGTAGTAGAAGGCTTACAGAAGCAATTTCCTTCTTATAAAGAGAATTTCCCGGTATGGTCCCAACAGACATCGGCTATGCATCAATTCGCGGTATGGACTATGCTGGAAGACGCCGGCTTCGGCGCTTCTTTGCAACATTACAACCCGTTGATCGACGAGGCGGTCGCTAAACAATGGCATATCAATCCGAACTGGAAACTGATCGCCGAGATGCCGTTCGGAACCTCTACCCAGGAACCGGGAGAAAAACAATTCGCTCCATTAGAGGAACGAATTTTAGTATTCAAATAATTATAATAATGTATATGGAATATGACATAGCAATCATAGGCGGTGGACCTGCGGGTTACACCGCCGCCGAAAGGGCTTCGGAGAATGGATTAAAAACGATCCTTTTCGAGAAGAACGCTATCGGTGGCGTCTGCCTAAACGAGGGATGTATCCCGACAAAAACTCTTTTATACTCCGCCAAGATACTAGACAGTATCAAAAGTGCCTCCAAATATGGTATAGTGGCGATGAAAGACCCAAGTTTCGACTTGGCAAAGATTATCGACCGGAAGAACAAGACCGTCCGTAAACTTACGCTCGGGGTAAAAGCCCGGCTTACGGGTAACGGCGTCACCATTGTAGAAGGAGAGGCACGAATCACCGGAGAGGAGTTTGGAAATATACGGATTCACTGTGATGGAAAAGAGTATTTAGTGAAGAATGTGTTAGTATGCACAGGCTCTGAAACCGTGATCCCTCCTATCAAAGGGTTATCAGAGGTCAAGTATTGGACTTCCCGGGAAGCCCTTGATCTCAACGATTTGCCAAAATCGTTAGCGATTATCGGTGGTGGCGTGATCGGAATGGAGTTCGCCTCATTCTTTAACAGTATGGGCGTAAAGGTGAAGGTAATCGAGATGCTACCCGAGATATTAGGGAATATGGATAAAGAAACCTCAGCGATGCTTCGATCCGAGTATAAGAAAAAAGGCGTAGAGTTTTTCTTGAATACCAAAGTTACAGAGGTATCGGCAGAGAAAGTCTTTGTTGAGAAAAACGGTAAGGCAGACACGATTGAAGCCGATAAAATATTGGTGAGCGTGGGCCGCCGTCCGATTACAAAGAGTCTGGGACTCGAAAATCTAGCGATCGAAATACAAGGGGCCGGCGTAAAGGTAAACGAACATATGCTGACTTCCCATCCACATGTATATGCGGCTGGAGATATTACCGGTTTTTCCCTGCTGGCACATACGGCTTACCGGGAAGCGGAAGTTGCCATACACCATATCCTAGGCATACCGGACGAGATGAGCTATAAAGCCATTCCGGCGGTAGTTTATACGAATCCGGAATTGGCGAGCGTGGGTAAGACAGAAGAGGAATTGGTAGCGAACGGGGAAAGTTTTCGTGTTCAAAAGATCCCGATGACCTATTCCGGACGTTTCGTCGCAGAGAACGAGAATAGTAATGGTTTATGTAAACTGATCACGGACGACGAGGATCGTATCATCGGTTGCCATCTACTAGGGAATCCGGCATCCGAGATTATCGTCACCGCCGGAATCGCTGTCGAGAATGGTTATACAATCGATGAATTTAAGAAAAATATTTTCCCGCATCCGACAGTCAGTGAGATCCTCCACGAAAGTTTATATATCTAATAAAACGCCTAACTAAAACAGTTTCCTGATGCTTTGCATTCACAATACACAAACGGATCCATACTTCAATTTGGCCGCCGAAGAGTATCTGCTCAAGAATTTCAAAGAGAATATTTTCATGCTTTGGCAGAATGAACCATCAATCGTGATCGGTAAGCATCAGGATGTATGGGCCGAGGTAAATCTCAAATTCGTACAAGACCAACAAATCAAGATAGCACGCAGGTTTTCCGGTGGTGGTGCCGTTTACCATGATCCGGGAAACCTGAATCTTACATTTATAGAGACCGGCCAGATTATGCAGACCGACAAATATACCATCCAGATCATGAATTTTCTCAAGACATTGGGAGTACATGTCGAGGTGGATGAACGGAAAGGATTAACTATCGGAGGATTTAAAATATCGGGTAGCGCACAGAGTATCCATAAGAATCGGTATATGCACCATGCTACCTTATTGTTTTCCACCGATCTGGATAGGCTCGTCACCTCCTTGAAAAGTACATCCCATCAAACACCAAAGAAAACAGGAGGTAAACGATCGACATTCGTTAAATCTGTACGGAGTCCGGTCACGAATATCAGCGCCCATCTTCCGGCTTCTATCTCCATCCAGCATTTTAAGAAAGCGCTTCTTTACTATTTCACGATCAATAATCCCGGCATACAGGATTATTCCTTCACGCAAGCAGACTTGGAAGCCATCTATCGGCTTAAAGAGCAGAAATATGCTACAGCCAGCTGGAACTTTAACACTTATACACTATAATACAGAAACTTACCTTCTTGATCTTTGTTCTTATTATATACCGTTTGTAGAGACGGGGCACGCCCCGTCTCCCCACTATATAACAGTAATTAAAAAATCAAAATATGGCTACATTTGAGATAAAGATGCCTAAGTTGGGCGAAAGTATTACAGAAGGAACCATCATCTCATGGTCGGTAAAGGTAGGTGATACCGTAGAGGAAGATGATGTCCTTTTCGAAGTAAGCACAGCGAAAGTAAGCGCTGAGATTCCATCCCCCGTTGAGGGAAAAGTAAAACAACTTCTTTTTAATGAGGGAGACACCGTAGCGGTCGGTACAGTCGTAGCGATCCTTGAGATCGAAGGTGAAGGAGAGGATAACGGAGCTCAGCCGGAAACCTCGGAGGCTACTCAACCGAAAGAACAAGTCCCCGCTCCCGTCCCAGAGGAATTATCAAAGAATTCCCAAGAGGAAGATCGTTGGTATTCTCCCGTCGTATTGCAATTAGCGAAAGCTGCCGGTGTATCGCAAGATGAACTGGATCATATTCCGGGTACCGGATATCTGGGACGTCTCAGTAAGAAAGATATTCAAACGTATATCGATCACAAAAATAAAGGTACGGAAATGCCGAAGCCGAAACAGGCTCCTGTTTCTTCCATGCAGCAAACGGCTACGAGCACGCCAACAATTACGGTAGCGCCGCCGACCGCTCCTTCCATGCCTATGACAGCGGCCACTCCATCTGCTCCACTCGCCCAAGGAGACGAGGTGAGAGAAATGGATCGTGTACGTAAGATCATTGCGGACCATATGGTATTATCGAAAAAAGTATCTCCGCATGTGACGTCGGTTATCGAGGTAGACGTGACCCGACTGGTTAACTGGCGTAAAAAAGTGAAGGATCAATTCTTCAAGCAAGAAGGCATCAACCTAACTTATATGCCGGCTATTACCGAAGCGACCGCCAAAGCGTTGAAAGCCTATCCATTAGTAAATTCATCCGTGGACGGTTACAATATCATCCTAAAGAAGCCTATTAATATAGGTATAGCGGTTTCCTTAAACGACGGAAATTTAATTGTCCCGGTTATACACGATGCCGATAAGCTGAACCTAAGTGGCCTCGCCTCACAAATAGATACCTTGGCGGCTAAAGCCCGTGAGAATAAGCTCGCCCCGGATAGCATCCAAGGCGGAACGTTCACGATTACGAATTTCGGAACCTTCAAGAGTCTGTTCGGCACCCCGATCATCAATCAGCCTCAAGTAGCGATCCTAGCCGTCGGTTATATCGAGAAGAAGCCTGCGGTAGTAGAGACGCCCGAGGGAGATACGATCGCTATCCGTCACAAGATGTACCTCTCACTCTCCTACGACCATCGTATCGTGGACGGAGCTTTGGCGGGAGCCTTTTTACGTTCCATCGCCGACGAACTAGAGAATTGGAACGCTTAATACATTATATATAATAGAACAACATGAAAAAGTATGATATAAAAACAACAGATAAGGAGACTCTCAGGAAATGGTTTTACCTTATGACGCTCGGAAGGGCGATCGATGAGAAGGCTCCCTCCTATTTATTGCAATCTCTCGGCTGGTCTTATCATGCCCCGTATGCCGGGCACGACGGGATACAACTCGCCATGGGACAAGTATTCGATAAGGATACGGACTTTCTCTTCCCCTATTACCGGGATATGTTGACGGTTCTCTCGGCGGGAATGACCGCTGAGGAGATCATCCTGAACGGTATCTCCAAGGCGACCGATCTGACCAGTGGCGGCCGCCACATGTCTAACCACTTCTCTAAGATGGAATGGCATATCGAGAACGTTTCTTCCGCTACGGCGACTCACGATCTCCATGCCGCCGGCGTGGCACGGGCGATGGTTTACTATGGACAGAAAGGCGTAGCGATTACCTCGCACGGTGAATCGGCCGCTTCCGAAGGCTATGTGTATGAGGCAATCAATGGCGCCAGCAATGAGCGACTGCCGGTTATCTTTGTCTTCCAAGACAATGGATATGGTATCTCTGTCCCCAAAAAGGACCAGACGGCCAATCGTAAAGTTGCCGATAACTTCTCTGGCTTCAAGAATTTACGTATTATCCATTGCAATGGAAAAGACGTGTTCGATTCCATGAATGCCATGACCGAGGCCAAAGAGTACGCGATCGCCAACCGGACTCCCGTAATCGTTCAGGCCAATTGCGTACGGATAGGCTCCCACTCAAACTCCGATAAACATACCTTGTATCGTGATGAGAACGAGCTTACCTATGTAAAATCCGCCGATCCTTTATACAAATTCCATCGCATGCTGATTCGTTACGGACGTTTCACCGAGGAAGAATTGAAAGAGATCGCGGATCTAGCGGCTAAAGACCTGAAAGCCGCCAATCGGAAAGCGATGGCCGCCCCCGATCCCGATCCGTCTACCGTCAAGGATTACGTCCTCCCGGAACCTTATCAACCTCAGAAATACAAAGAAGGTGTTCAAAACAAGGAAGGAGAGAAAGAAACGCTAGTTACGGCGATCAACAAGACGTTGAAAGCGGAGTTCCGGCACAACCCGGATACGTTTATCTGGGGACAGGATGTAGCCAATAAAGAAAAGGGTGGCGTATTCAACATCACGAAAGGCATGCAGCAAGAATTCGGTATCGAGCGAGTCTTCAACGCCCCTATCGCCGAGGATTATATCGTAGGGACAGCGAACGGTATGTGCCGCTTTGACCCGAAGATCCATGTAGTGATCGAGGGCGCGGAATTCGCCGATTACTTCTGGCCGGCCGTCGAGCAATACGTGGAATGTACGCATGAGTATTGGCGCAGCAACGGGCAATTTACCCCAAACATCACTTTGCGCCTAGCCTCCGGAGGCTATATCGGAGGAGGGCTTTATCATTCCCAGACCATTGAGGGCGCATTGACCTCACTGCCCGGTGCCCGGATTGTTTATCCCTCTTTTGCGGATGATGCCGCCGGACTGTTGCGGACAAGTATGCGTTCTAAAGGCTTTACGCTCTATCTGGAACCGAAAGCGCTCTACAACGCGGTAGAAGCCTCCACCTTTGTCCCCGAGGATTTCGAGGTTCCGTTTGGGAAAGCCCGTATCCGCCGTCCGGGAAAAGATCTGACGATCATCACTTATGGCAATACGACCCATCTTTGCCTCAACGTAGCCGAGCTTCTTTACAAAGAAAAAGGCTGGGAACTGGAGGTTATCGATCTTCGTACCTTGATACCATTGGATAAAGAGGCGATCTTCAACTCGGTGAAGAAAACCAGTAAAGTATTGATCGTACATGAGGACAAGGTCTTCTCTGGCTTCGGAGCGGAAATTGCCGGTATCATCGGCTCGGAACTATTCCAGTACTTGGATGCTCCGATCCAACGGGTAGGTTCCCTATTCACTCCGGTTGGTTTCCATCCGGTCTTGGAACGGGCCATCCTCCCCAACGAGGAGACCATCTATCATGCGGCAAAAGAACTGCTGCTTTATTAGATCCACATTCGTTAAATCTTTAAAAGCATCACAATGAAAACAGGATTATTTTACGGAACGGGCACAGAGAAAACAACCTTTGTCGCCAATAAAATAAGAAAAGCTTTCGGGGAGGATCAGATCGATATCATCCCTATTGAAAGCGCATGGAAAAGAGATTTCGAGGCTTACGACCATATAATCGCAGGAACCTCTACTTGGTTCGATGGCGAGCTTCCCACCTATTGGGACGAGATCATCCCGGAACTGGTCACTTTAGACCTTAAAAATAAGAAGGTCGCTATTTTCGGTCTTGGAGATCAAACGAATTATCCGGATAATTTCGCCGATGGAGTCGGCATATTGGCGGACGCTTTCACCTCCTGTGGAGCGACTTTAGTAGGCGAGACCTCTTCGGATGATTATTTCTTTAATGCCTCCAAAGCCTTGAAAAATGGCAAATTACTAGGCTTAGTCCTCGATTTGGAAAACCAACCGGATCAAACCGACAAACGAATCGAGCGATGGGTGAAGCAATTGAAGGAGGCGTTTGGATAAAGAAGAATGCATCTTAAACTCGTAAACGAGAACTAAACAGAAAGCGTAACGAATCACTCCACGGGTTTGTTACGCCTTCATTCTATACACCTGTCTTTCATACACATACTGTGCCAACATCTACCATCGCCTTGGCACAGCTGTGCCACGCTGATGGCATACCCGTGCCATAGTGATGGCAAGCCCGTGCCACGCCGATGGCAAAGCTGTGCCACCTAGATGGCAAACATACTTTATTAGCGAGACACTAATTAGTTAAACATTTGACTAATCCGAGAAAAAACGCTATCTTCGCGCCCAGCAAGTTTAAAAGAATTATAAGTAATGGTAGAAGGTAAAGAATTCCGGGAACTTATGTTACAAGTTGTCCGCACACGCATGGCATTTCGTCGGTCTATGCAACGAACGCTGAAAAAGAACAACGCCGGTATAACATTTGAGATGCTTCAAATCTTGAGTTGCCTATGGCACGAACAAGGTATCACCCAACAGGTCTTGGCAGAGAGAACGGCAAAGGATAAGGCTTGTCTGACAAACCTAATGAACAATTTAGAGAAGAAAGGCTACGTCCATCGGAAAGAAGATCCCGAGGACCGGAGGAACAAACTGGTTTTCCTAACCCCGGAAGGAGAAGAATTCAAAAAGCAAATTCGCCCGATCCTTGATCAGGTTTATGTACATGCGGAGCATATTATCGGAATAGAGAACGTAGAAACCATGTTATCCGAATTAAAAGCAGTACATAATGTCCTTGAGAATATATAAAAAGCACGTATTGAGCCTCTTTTGTATGACGGTCGCTACATTTCCGGCAATCGCCCAAACCGATTCGCTCTTCTTGACCATCGACCAGCTTTTCGAGAGAGGCGTACGGCATAGTCTGCAGATCCAAGCAGACGTCTTAAAAGAATCGATAGCGCAAGAGAGAACCCATACGGCACGTTCCGCACAATTGCCAGACCTGCAAATCGGCTTGAAAGGTGGATATGTAGGGCAACCGATCCTCTTTGAGCAAGGACTCGCCCATCCGACTCGCCCGGAAGCGCCCGATTGGTCCCAGAACTATGCCATCGACCTTACCCAACCGATATATCAAGGCGGTAAAATCCGGTATTCCATTCGGAAAGCGGATCTGGAGAAAGAAGTCGCCTCTTTACAAACGCTCACAGACCAGAGTGAGATCAAGCTCGGTCTATTAAACCAATACATCGGTCTTTTCAGCCTGTTTAAACAACGTGAGGTGCTTTCCCGTAATATCGAGGAATCGGAACGCCGCCTGCAAGATATCCGGCGTATGAAAAAAGAGGGACTGATAACCAATAACGACGTATTAAGAAGCGAGATGCAATTAACCAACGACCGCCTATCCTTGCAAGAAACGGATAATAGCCTCATACTGGTATCACAGCAATTGGATATCCTGATCGGTCTCGATGAAAATCTATTGCTCAAACCAGATACCACGTTACTGGACCAAACCGTATCTTTAGAAACTTACGAAGATTATGTAGCCCAAGCCTATTCCAATGATCCGGCGATACGTCTACTCCGGAAACAAACAGAGTTAGCCCAAAATGATATACGTTTGACTAAAGCCTCCTCGCTACCCAGCCTATCGCTATATGCGTCGAACACATTGGCACGTCCGGTCTCCCGAACATTAGCGGATATGTACAATAACAACTGGAACATAGGGCTGTCGCTCTCCTACCCTTTATCCTCTTTATATAAAAACAACCATAAAATAAAGGAAAGCAAATGGATGGTCTCGTTACATAAAAACGAGGAGGAACAGAAAAAGCAGAAAATCCGCATGGAAGTACGCACCGCGTTCTTACGTCATAAGGAGGCCCTACAAGAAGTGGAAGCCTTGAAGTTATCCGTACGGCAAGCTCAAGAGAACTACAGGATCATGCAAAACCGGTATTTAAACCAATTGGCGATCCTAACCGACTTACTCGACGCGAACTCGGTTCTCCTCAACGCGGAGCTACAGCTCACGAATGCCCGTACCCACGTGATTTACACTTACTATCAACTACAGAAGGCTTGCGGCCGTCTCTAAAAAGAAACAACGACTATGGCAAACGAATTAAAAGAGAAACATCAAAGACTAAAGAAAGTAAGGACACGGAATATAGTATTAAACTCCATATGTATCCTTTTAGCCGGTTCCGGCATTTGGTGGACAGCCAATTATTTCTGGCGTTACATCAATTATGAGGTGACAAACGATGCCTTTGTGGACCAATATATCGCCCCACTAAATATACGTGCCTCCGGCTACATAAAAGAGGTCCGTTTCAAGGAACACCAGTACGTTCACCAAGAGGACACACTTCTCATACTGGACGATCGGGAATATCGGATCAAGGTAAAAGAGGCAGAGGCCGCGTTGATCGATGCCCAAGGATCACAAGACGTACTTCGTTCCGGTATCGAGACCTCCCATACGAACATCGCCGTACAAGACGCCAACATCGCCGAAGCTAAAGCCAAGCTTTGGCAACTGGAACAGGATTATCACCGATTTGGGCGGCTGCTGAAAGAAGAATCGGTCCCCGAGCAACAATACGAGCAATCCAAAGCCGCTTTCGAGGCGGCGCAAGCCCGATATCAGGCGTTGGTGGAACAAAAGAAAGCCGCTTTCTCCCAATTCACCGAAACCAGCAAGAAGACAACAGGAGCCGAGGCGGCGATCTTACGAAAAGAAGCGGATCTGGATTTAGCGAGGTTAAACCTTTCCTATACCGTTATAACCGCCCCTTACGACGGTCATGTAGGCAGACGGACCTTAGAGCCCGGACAATACGTGCAAGCCGGACAAACGATATCCTACCTCGTACGAGATAAAGACAAATGGATCACGGCCAATTACAAGGAGACCCAGATCCCCCACATCTATATCGGGCAAAAAGTACGTATCAAGGTAGACGCGTTGCCGGGAAAGATATTCAACGGGGAGGTAACCGCAATCTCCGACGCCACAGGCTCCAAATACTCATTGGTCCCGACCGACAATTCCGCCGGAAACTTCGTCAAGGTACAACAACGTATCCCGGTACGGATAGACTTGGAAAATCTATCGCAAGAAGATACGCAATACCTAAGAGCAGGCATGATGGTTGAAACAGAAGCCTTACGCAAATGATCACGATGAAAGAGCTTGGGGCACCGATCCGCCAATGGGTGCCGGACTGGTTAGGATTGATTTGCATCTTCATCGTTATCCTTCCGGTTACGATGCTAAACGGTTCGTACACCGGCAGTATGCTGGAGGTATCAAACACGCTAGGCACGAACACCGAGGATATAACCATGGGATATTACGCGGCAGCGGCGGGAATGGCGGTATCCTATCCGATTATTCCGAAGATATTAGAAGCCTTCTCTATAAAATTCTTATTGTTAGCGGATTTAGTCGCCCAGTTCTTCTTAAGCTGGATCTGTGCCCGCTCCCAGAACGCCGACATATTGATCGTCTGTAGTTTCGCGATCGGTTTCCTGAAAGGGTTTCTCATGCTGTGGTTTATCCGGTACGCACAAAAGATATTCAGCCCTAAAAATATACGTAGCCAATTCTACTCCTACTTCTATCCTTTTGTTTTCGGAGGGGGACAAGCGTCCATGCTTGTTACCGCACAGTTAGCCTACCATTATGACTGGAAATATATGTATTATTTCATGATGCTGATGATCTTATTGGCCATACTAGTGGTAATCATCTGCTTCCGCCATAACCGGCCGATCAAGTCCATCCCCTTGGCCGATCTACACATCCGAAAAATGTTCATCATATCCACCGGATTGTTAATGCTTATGTATGTCATTAATTACGGGAAAGTACTCGACTGGATGGCATCCCCCAAGATTTGCCTTTATATCATGATCGCCCCGATATTGATCGCTTTATTTATTTGGTATCAATATCATTCGGAACGTCCGTACGTGAATCTGGCGCCTTTATACCAGCCGAAAGCCATTATCGGTTATTTCTATATGATGCTTGTCATGTTTTTCAGTACTTCGACTACCTTGTTGACCAGCTACCTGACCAGTATCTTAAAGGTAGACAGCACCCATACCTATTCCCTTTATACTTATTTGCTTCCGGGATATGTCTTGGGGGCGTTCATCTGTTTTTGGTGGTTCCGGTGGCAACGTTGGCGGTTTCGTTTCTTGATAGCGGGAGGAATGAGTTGTTTCGTCCTGTTCTTCGGGAGCCTTTATTTCGGGATCTCACCGGATAGCAGATACGAGATACTCTACTTTCCTATATTCCTCAGGGGATTGGGCATGATGATTCTAATCATAGCTTTCGCCTTATTTGCCGTGGAAGATTTAAATCCTAAATATTTATTGTCAAACGCTTTCTTTCTCATCATTTTCCGTTCGGTACTATCCCCTATCATGGCGACTTCTTTTTACAGTAATATACTATATCGCTTGGAACAAAAATATATGTATTCCTTATCAGAAACCGTTACGCTGGCCGATCCTCTAGCCGCCTCACGCTATAATCAGGCGCTTGGCAACGCCTTGACCCAAGGGCATCCCTACGACGAGGCAGCGCAAATGGCTACCAATACACTCTATAATACGTTACAGCAACAAAGCTTATTATTGGCGTTAAAAGAGATACTGGGGTATTTATTAGTCATCTCCTTATTCATAGCGATCGTATCCCGTTTTATCCCATTCCATAAAACCATCCGTGTTACATTCGCCAAGACAGGAGATGATATGGTTTGATCAAACTATGCCCGGCTGCAAATCTATCAGCCGGCATCTGCCTTTTTGTCATTTATAGTTTATCCGAAACATTTTGGCATTCGTTTTGTATAGGAATAGGCAGATCTTGAGAATGATCAGGATCAGGAATACGCACAAAATAACAATAAAAATAATAAGATATTCAGACTATGAGCAGTAAACAAGGTAACATCGGAGTAACATCGGAAAACATCTTTCCGATTATCAAGAAGTTCTTATACAGTGATCACGAAATCTTCCTTCGTGAACTTGTTTCTAATGCGGTAGACGCTACCCAGAAGTTAAAAACGCTTTCTTCCGTAGGCGAGTTTAAAGGCGAACTCGGTGATTTGACCGTACAGGTTAAGTTCGATGACAAAACGATCACGATCTCTGACCGGGGTATCGGTATGACAGCCGAGGAGATCGATAAGTACATCAACCAGATCGCTTTCTCCGGCGCCGAGGAGTTCGTTGAGAAATACAAGAACGACGCCGCTTCTATCATCGGTCACTTCGGTCTTGGTTTCTACTCCTCTTTCATGGTTTCCAAGAAAGTAGAGATTGTGACGAAATCGTACAAAGAAGGCGCTGTTCCCATGAAATGGAGCTGCGACGGTACGCCGGAATACTCCTTGGAGGAAACGACGAAAGAGGATCGTGGTACCGATATCATCCTGTATATAGACGACGAGAATAAAGATTTCTTGAACAAGGACAAGATCAATGGCTTGTTGACAAAATACTGCCGTTTCTTACCGGTTCCTATCGCATTCGGCAAGAAGCAAGAGTGGAAAGATGGTAAATATGTAGATACAGACGAAGATAACGTAATCAACGACACCAAACCAGCATGGGTTCGCAAACCGGCCGATATGACCGACGAGGATTACAAGAAGTTCTATCGTGACTTATATCCTATGACGGATGAGCCGTTGTTCTGGATTCACTTGAACGTAGACTATCCGTTCAACTTGACCGGTATCTTATATTTCCCTCGCATCAAGAGCAATATCGACTTGCATCGTAACAAGATCCAGTTATATTGCAATCAAGTATTCGTTACGGATTCCGTAGAGGGTATCGTTCCTGAGTTCTTGACATTATTGCATGGTGTATTGGATTCGCCGGATATCCCGTTGAACGTATCCCGTTCCTATTTGCAAAGCGATCAGAACGTGAAGAAGATCTCCAACCACATCACGAAGAAGGTGGCAGACCGCTTGGAAGAGATCTTCAAGAACGACCGCCCGCAGTTCGAGGAGAAATGGGATAGCTTGAAACTATTCATCCAATATGGTATGTTGACTGATGAGAAGTTCTACGACCGCGCGGTTAAGTTCGCCTTATTCAAGGACGTCGAAGGCAAATACTTCACTTTCGAGGAATACAAGAACTTAATCAAGGACAACCAGACAGACAAAGAGGGTAACTTAATCTATCTGTATACCACCAATAAAGACGAGCAATACAGCTATATACAAGCCGCAAAGGACAAAGGTTACAGCGTCTTGGAAATGGACGGACAATTGGATGTACACTTGATCGGACAATTGGAGCAGAAGTTCGAGAAGAGCCGCTTCGTTCGTGTGGATAGCGATACGATCGATAACCTGATCCGCAAGGAAGACTCGAATAAGGTAACCTTGAGCGAGGAGCAGAAAACGGCCATGCAGGAAATATTCAAGAGTCAGATGCCGAAATTGAACAAGACCGAGTTCTACGTAACATTCGAGGCATTGGGCGAAAACGCGAACCCTGTCATGTTGACACAAAGCGAGTATATGCGAAGAATGCGTGAGATGTCCGCTATGCAACCGGGTATGTCTTTCTATGGCGAGATGCCGGATAGCTTCAACTTCGTATTGAATACGGATCATCCGTTGATCAAGAAAGTATTAACAGAAGAGGAGCAAGCTTGCGACGAGAAGTTAAAACCGATCCTTAGCGATATCAAAGGATGGGAGGCTCGTCAAGCCGACTTACGTGAGGCTCAAAGCAAAAAGAAAGAAGATGAGATCACGGCGCAAGAGAAAGAGGATATGACCAACACCAACCATAAGCTGGATGAGCTTCGTGAGCAACGCAACCAAGTTCTGGCCGAGTACGCCGGTACGAACAAGACAGTTAGTCAGTTGATCGACCTTGCTTTGTTAGGAAACGGTATGCTGAAGGGAGAGGCCTTAAGCCAATTCATCAAACGTAGCGTAGAACTGATCGGATAAACCAATCCTCACATATATAAAAAACCGTTCCTTCTCGGGGGAACGGTTTTTTTAGTTTCAGCCCACGACATCCTCGACCACTTTCCGCAACCTATCCAAGCTCATCTCGCCGGATTGTCTCCACAAAGCCTCCCCTTTCCGTAGCAGGATAAAAGTAGGAATCGATTCCACCGTATACAAATCGGCAAGAGCGCTCTCCTCCTCGATATTGATTTGTACCACTTCTAATTTTCCTTTCTCCAATTCCTTGAACTCCTTCACGATCGGCATCATTTTCTGGCAATGAGGGCACCAATCCGCATAAAACTCAGCCATGACCAAAGCACCGGTCTCCATAACGGTCTTATTCCGCTCTTCCCTATTCAATTCTTTCTCTTTCATAACATCATCTGTTTTAATTGTATTGATAACTCAACAATACGAAAAAACAAAATGTTTATGTTTCTAAAGAAATACTTCTTACATTTGGAGAAGAAAAACAGATTGGGTTCATATGAGGAAAATAACAGTTATCATAGCCTTATTCCTTGCTGCCATTCAGATTGTTTCCGCCCAGAAAGTAGGGTTGGTACTCAGTGGCGGCGGTGCCAAAGGAGCGGCACATATCGGAGTGATCAAGGCGCTGGAAGAAAATAATATACCGATCGATTACATTACCGGTACCTCCATCGGGGCGATTATCGGTAGTTTATACGCTATGGGGTATTCCCCCGAGGAGATGCTGGAGCTGATGCTTTCCAAGGAGTTCGCCTATTGGCAAACAGGTACGGTGGAGGAGCAATATACCTATTATTTCAAGGAGCCTTACCCGACCCCGGAATTTGCGCATTTCTCCATCGATATGTCCGATTCCCTACAGATCAAGGCTAGCTTCTTACCGCAAAGCTTGATCAATCCCATACAGATGAATCAGGCGTTCATGGCCTTGTTCTCGCAGGCGACGGCAAAGGCGGGGTGGAATTTCGACAACCTGTTTGTCCCTTTCCGTTGCGTGGCCTCGGATATATATACTAAAAAGCCGATCATCTTTAAGAATGGGGATCTGGGAGACGCCGTACGTGCCTCCATGACTTTCCCGTTTTTCTTCCAGCCCATATGGAAAGACAGTATTCCTTTATTCGATGGAGGTATCTACGATAATTTCCCGGTAGGCCCGATGAAAGACGCGTTCCACCCGGATTTCATTTTCGGATCGACGGTATCGGGAGGGAATAAAAAGCCTTCGGAGAATCCTTATAACCAGATCGAGACCATGATCATGCAAAAGACCGATTACGAGGTACCGGAGGAAGATGGCATGATGATTAAATTCAGTTTTCCCACCGTCTCCTTATTGGATTTCCAGAAAGGCAAGGAGCTTATGGACATCGGGTATAAACGTACCCTTTCCATGATCGACTCCATCAAGCAACGGGTTCCCCGGGAAGTGCCTTTAAATGAGGTTACCGAAAGAAGAAAAGCCTATAAAGAGAACCTTCCCCCGCTGATCTTCCGCAATATTTACGTGACGGGCGTATCCGAGGCCCAGCGTAAATACATAGAGGCCCAATTACACAGGGATATCAATAACGAGTTCTCCATGGAAGAGTTCAAGCGGGCTTATTTCAAGATGCTGACCTATTCCAAGATTAGGGAAATCATGCCGCATGCCGTTTATAACCGGAAAGAGAAGAAATTCGATCTTTATCTGGACGTGAAGATGAAAGAAGAGATCACGGTTGGCTTCGGTGGAAACGTATCGTCTCATCAAGCGAATCAATTATACCTAGGATTGGGGTATCAATATCTGGGACGGTTCGCCGCCGACGTAAACTCGAACTTTCAAGTGGGTAACTCCTTTAGTGGTGTCATGTTGAGTGGCCGGATGTACCTGCAAACGCAAATCCCCACTTATTTAAATTGGCAAGGAGTCTTCTCGGACAAGAAATATACGGAAAGCCAATCCCTCTTTTATGAGGATATAGTGCCCGCCATGATTAAGCAGAAAGAACTGTACATGAAACTAAAATTAGGCTTCCCCTTCCTCAACCACGCGAAAGCGGAGATCGGGTTCGCCTACGGACGGTTGAACGATTTCTATTTGCAGAGCACCACGATACCTTTCCCGAACGCCTCTTTCGACCATAGCTGGTACGATTTATTCAGTGGTTCGTTAAGTATCGAGCAAAACTCACTCAACACCAAACAATACCCGATAAGCGGAAAGCAGCAATTCCTAATCGCCCAATACGTAACCGGTACGGAGAAGTACACTCCATCCCCCACTTCCGCCACGACGGAAGCCCCGATTGGTCGCAAAGTGCATAGCTGGCTGCAACTGAAAGGGCGCTGGAACCAATACCAGACGCTGAGCAACCGTTTCAACTTAGGTTATTTGGCGGAAATGGTCATATCCAGCAAGAACCTCATGAATAACTATACGGCTAGCGTATTACAGGCCCCGGCGTTTACCCCGACACCCCATAGCGAGATTGTATTCAACGAGGCGTTCCGGGCGAACCAATATGTGGCTTTCGGGCTTTCCCCGATCTTGAAGTTAAGCAAGCTTCTGCACTTCCGGTTGGATATGTATGGCTTCGCTCCGCTCTATGAAATACAAAAGACGGTGCCGGAAAACAACCCGTATGTCGGAATCCCACATTATGGTAAGTTTTTGCACTCGTTTAATTATATGGGTGAAGCGGCGGTCGTATTGCAATTGCCATTTTTATGTATAAGTCTGTACGCCAACGGATACAGTTATCCGAAGGAGAATTTCAACTTTGGCTTAAACATTGGTTATCTGATCTTCAATCCAAAAATGTTAGATTAAATTCGCAAAAAAGTAGTCGAAACGTTTGCATATTTAAAACAAAAACGTACCTTTGCACTCGCAATCACGAAACAATGGCCGCGTAGCTCAACTGAATAGAGTAGCTGACTACGGATCAGCCGGTTACAGGTTTGAATCCTGTCGCGGTCACCATTCGAAGATAGCAATAGAATATATCTTGGCTCCTTAGCTCAACTGAATAGAGCATCTGACTACGGATCAGAAGGTTAAAGGTTTGAATCCTTTAGGAGTCACTTGAATATTCAAATTCATTTACAGATTGGCTCGCTAGCTCAACTGAATAGAGCATCTGACTACGGATCAGAAGGTTATAGGTTTGAATCCTATGCGAGTCACTTGAGAATCCTTATTTCATTCAGCGTCTTCGGAAGCAATGAAATAAGGATTTTTTCAATTTCTACCGGTCGTATCATTATTATTCATATATTCGCAGTTAATACAAAGAATATTTTATTTAAGATAAAAGGTAAACACTTGAAAGCACACTATAAAACTTCTATAGCCATAAGTCTAATCGTCATTATCGTATTAGTGATCTTACGTACCACTGTTACCGGACAAGATAGCATCAAATTCATCGACGATACCGATGATCAGCCAATAGATCAACAAAACAGCGACTCTATAGACCTTCGTTATTCCAATGAGTACCAAAGTTGGAAACAAACCTCGGACACGACTTTCCGCAGTTTGTTTAATGGGAACCAACAAGCTGATATCTTGGCCGAACATCCCGTAATGGTGGTATTATGGGCAGGATACGCTTTCTCCAAAGATTATCTAAGTCCCAGAGGGCATATGTATTCCATAGAAGATCTATACAAAAGCCTGCGGACCGGCTCTCCCATGACCCCGACGAGTGGCCCCCAGCCTGCCGCATGCTGGGCATGTAAAAGTCCGGACATACCCCGCTTATTAACGACCACCGATGCCAAGACCTTATATAAGAAGAAATGGGCGGAGCTAGGCAACGAGATCGTAAATCCAATCGGATGCGCAGACTGCCATGAACCGCAAAGCATGGGATTGCGCGTGACCCGCTCATTCTTGAAAAGTGCCTATAAGCGCAACGGATTACGTATAGAGGACGCAACCGAGCAAGAGATGCGATCTCTAGTATGCGCCCAATGCCACGCCGAATATTATTTCCAAGGAGAAGATCGTATACTAACCTTACCTTGGGATCAAGGTTATACGGTAGAAAATATAGAAGCCTATTACGACAGCATAAACTTCACCGATTTCACCCATAAATTAAGCCGGGCACATTTGATAAAGGCGCAACATCCGGATTTCGAGTTATTCCAGATGGGCATTCACGGGCAAAGAGGCGTTTCCTGCGGAGAATGCCATATGCCTGCTGTCGGGGAAGATGAGAACCGGTACAACAACCATCATATCAAAAGCCCGTTGGCGATGATAGACCGTACTTGCCAAGCCTGCCACCGGGAAAGTGAGGAGACCTTACGCAAGGATGTTTATGAACGGCAAAACAAAGTCTACGCCATACGCATGCGTGTAGAGGAAGAATTGACAAAAGCCCATATAGAAGCGAAATTCGCTTGGGACAAAGGCGCTACGGAATCTCAAATGAAAAACGTATTAAAACTGCTCCGGCAGGCACAATGGCGTTGGGACTTCGCCGTGGCCTCACACGGGGCGGCTTTCCACGCGCCCCAAGAAGTCACACGTATCTTGGGCAGCGGACTCGATAAGGCTACCCAAGCCCGCATCCAGATCATGAAGGTCTTAGCGCAGCTAGGCTATACCCAAGATGTTCCGATGCCGGATATCTCCACAAAAGCGAAAGCCCAGCAATATATCGGCCTCGATATGGAAGCCGAGCAACAGGCCAAACAAAAGTTTTTAGAAACCGTCATCCCCCAATGGCAGGAAGAAGCGAGAGCCAATAAACGATTCATCGAAGGTAATTAAGTTCTTTCCTCCAGCTCCAATCCCGGGGTATAAGGTAGCGAGATCGTAAACTTACTACCTACGCCAACCTCGGATTCCAACGATATGCTTCCATGAAACGTATGAACGATACTCTGGCAGATCGCTAACCCCAAGCCTGTACCTTGAGCAAACTCATCCAGTTTCTGGAAACGCTCGAATACCTTTTCCTTTTTATCATCAGGAATGCCCTTACCCGTATCTTTCACGGAAATAAGGATCGATTTTCCATCTGCGCTAAGTTCGTATCCGATCTCGATATATCCCTTAGCGGTAAACTTCACCGCATTATTAATGAAATTGGTACAAACCTGCGTCAACCGGAAATGATCCGAACGGATGATAAGAGGTTCATGGGGAACCCTTATCTTTAACTCCACTCCCTCCGGCATCATCAATTGATGCGTATGGAAGATATCTCCCATCAGTTTACTCAGATCGAGGTTCTCATAAGAGAAAGACATGCTACCGGATTCTATGCGTGATAGATCCAAGATATCGTTGATCAGCTTAAGCAACAGGTCACTGTTTTTGGTAATCAGATCTATAAACTCCGCCTTTTCCTCCGGTTCCAAAGGCATATCCGAATTGAGCAATTGGGAGAAGCCTACGATCGCATTCAGAGGCGTACGTATCTCATGGCTCATATTCGCCAGAAAGACTAATTTCATCCGATCGGATTCCTCCGCTTTCCGGCGGGCGGCTATAAGGCTATTCTCCGTGTCTTTTATCCGCTGGATATTCAAGCATAAGCCACTTACCTCAACAGCTTCGTCATCGGAAACCGAATCTTTCTCATTCTTATTTTGGGCATAGCGAAATTCCCACCACTCATACCCCTTCTTATTAAAGTTACAACGACGTTGCGTCACTTTCCGGGAAAGAAAGCCACTATCCAGCAGATTCCGGTCTCGAAGGAAATTATCCAGTTCTTCAGGATGTATAGCATCCTGAAACTCCTCGATTTTCATCGGCACACAGGGCATACCTAAGTAATGGTAGAATCTATTATCAAACTCGAATACCCCTTTGCTATACCGAAAAGCGAAAATGTTGCCGCTATCCAACGCAAAAGAAAGAAAAGTCTTCTCCCTTTTTAACTTCTCCTGCGCATCCTTCTTATGTAAAGCCTCCTGTATATATCGCTTTCTTTGGTAACTAAAAAGCAGAAGCAACATCACCACCAGAATAAAGCCGGCAGCCCATATATAATATTTATATTGAACGACAAACGGCATATTCGCGATAATAGCTCCTTCCGGCAATTTACTACTATCAATGCTCCATCGTTCTAACACACCGTAATCAAAAACATAAGCCTTGTTACTCTCTTCGATTTGCGGAAAATCGGACGGGGGCGTTCCTTTCAAGATAGAGACGACCCGGTTTACAGCTGCCTCTACCTCATCCTTAAAGACAGTTACATACCCGCCAACTACGCCATTCTGATTTCCGATCAACTCATTGATCACGGAGAAACATGGAAAGGCGCTGAGCCGCCCCAACGAGATTGTCATATAATCCCTCTTGGTTGCCAGATACGCTTTATTATAATAATTCTCGCCGAATCCCTTAATCAGGGCATTCGCCGATTTCGTACTGAGTGTGCTTATATACATCGTATCCGGCTTTATCTTAGGTATATCCGATATCGAAATCCCGTTCTTTCCGGATAAACGTACCCGATCCAAGGAATATATATTGTTCACGGCACAAATATCCTGAATCTGCGCATTCATGTCCGCCAGCATCATATTATCCTGAAAGGTATCGTCCGAGACTCTTATGACGATGCAATTACCAACAAGCCGCCGTATCAATTCTATATTCCTCTTATAATCCGGTTTATCATAAAAGCCCATCATATTCGGATATTTCCGGATGATCGGGATATTGGGATAACTAACCCCCATAAACACGACCGGGATCGATTTAGCGAGGGGATGCCTGCTACTTATCAAAGCGTTCAAGGCTTGATCGTCATTGACCAGAATAATATCCGGGTTCCATGTCGATAACTCATTCAGTTTCTTGAATAATTTCTGTCGCTGTTGCTTCTCCGAATATTGCTCACAATCCAAATAAAAAGAATAGACACTCGCATGTATCCCCTTCTTCCGCAAATCACTCGACATGATTTCCTTCATCTTCTCATAGGCGGGAAAATGTTTTTCGTAAGATTGAATCACGAGTATACGCTTCTCCTCCGATAAGTCTGTAGAGGATTTACATGATATACAGGTAACAAAGAGAAATATGATGGATATTATTCCAAATAAGCGCTTAGCTGGCATATCGTTCCTTTAAGGTGTTTTCTATGACTTTACAAAACTAAAGATTTATTTCGTACATTTGAGCATATTTTTCACGAAATACAATCAAAACATCAAATATATGAAACAAGAAATCCAACTGAACGAACACAACAAGCAAGAGTATCCTCCTATGCACACGGCGGAACATATCTTAAACCAGACAATGGTACGGATGTTCGGATGTCCCAGATCCAAGAACGCACACATAGAGAGGAAGAAGTCTAAATGCGATTATCTATTGGCGGAAGAGCCCAGTGCGGAGGTCATGGCCGAGGTTGAGAAGAAGATAAACGAGGTGATCGACCGGCACCTGCCCGTAACCATCGAGTTCATGCCGAAAGAAGAGGCCGGAGATATCGTGGATTTAAGTAAATTGCCCGACGATGCCAGCGATACATTACGTATCGTACGCATAGGCGATTACGATGCCTGCGCATGTATCGGATCGCACGTGGCGAATACATCCGAGATCGGACATTTCAAGCTGTTGAATTACGACTATGCCGACGGGAGATTACGGCTACGTTTCAAATTGGTATAAAATTTAAAGCAAGCGCAAACGGTCAAATAAAAATATTTTATGTAAGTTTGCAAGCGATTAAAGGAACATTTTAATACAGACATTAAATACAATAGTTATGCAAACAATTGACAATTTCAATTTTGCCGGCAAAAAGGCATTTGTAAGAGTTGACTTTAACGTTCCATTGGACGAAAACTTCAACATCACCGACGACACTCGTATGCGTGCCGCTCTTCCTACATTAAAGAAGATCTTAGCGGATGGTGGTAGCGTAATTATCGGTTCTCACCTAGGTCGTCCGAAAGGCGCTACTGATAAGTTCTCCTTAAAGCACATATTGAAGCACCTTTCTGAGTTGTTAGGCGTAGATGTTCAGTTTGCAAACGACTGTATTGGCGAAGAAGCCGGCGCTAAGGCTGCCGCTTTGCAACCGGGCGAAGCTTTGTTGCTTGAGAACCTTCGTTTCTACGCTGAGGAAGAAGGCAAACCAAGAGGTTTGGCTGAAGACGCTTCTGACGAGGAGAAGAAGGCTGCCAAGAAAGCCGTTAAAGAAAGCCAGAAAGAGTTCACGAAGAGATTGGCCTCTTACGCTGACTGCTATGTAAACGACGCGTTCGGTACCGCTCACCGTGCTCACGCTTCTACGGCTTTGATCGCTGACTACTTCGATACGGACAACAAGATGTTCGGTTATTTGATGGAAAAAGAAGTGAAGGCTGTCGATAAGGTTATGAACGACATCCAACGTCCGTTCACCGCTATCATGGGTGGTTCTAAGGTTTCCTCCAAGATCGAGATCATCGAGAACTTGTTGAACAAGGTAGACAACTTGATCATCACGGGTGGTATGACTTATACTTTCACGAAAGCGCAAGGCGGTAAGATCGGTAAGTCTATCTGCGAGGACGATAAGCTGGATCTTGCTCTTGATTTGATCAAGAAAGCGAAAGAAAAAGGCGTAAACTTGGTATTGGCTGTTGACGCTAAGATCGCTGACGATTTCAGCAACGACGCTAAGACTGATTTCGCTCCGGTAGATCAGATTCCTGATGGTTGGGAAGGTCTTGACATAGGTCCGAAGACCGAGGCTATCTACGCTGACGTTATCAAGAACTCTAAGACGATCCTTTGGAACGGTCCTACGGGTGTATTCGAGTTCGAGAACTTTACGCACGGATCTCGCACGGTTGGCGAGGCTATCGTTGAGGCTACGAAGAACGGCGCATTCTCTTTAGTAGGTGGTGGCGACTCTGTTGCTTGCGTTAACAAATTCGGTTTGGCTAACGGCGTATCTTACGTTTCTACAGGTGGTGGCGCTCTTCTTGAGGCTATAGAAGGTAAGGTTCTTCCGGGTATCGCAGCTGTAAAAGGCGAGGCTTACAAATAATCAGATAAGTAAGTGATTTAATAAAAAATCCCCCGGGACGCTCGGTATTCATCGAGATGTCCCGGGGGATTTTCTTTGATTTAGTTCCGTATTAATCTTGTTTCAAGATCAAGGCGGAAGAGGCGCTTACGGTAGTTTTACCCTGTACGGAACCTTTACCGTCCAGATAAATCCGACCGTCTTTACAAACCGGAATCCATGTTCCTTCCGGCAGAGAAACCGTTACCGCCTTCCGGTTCCCGTTAAAGATAACCATAATCTTCTTCCAACTATCCCCGTTCGCATGTTCCCCTAAGGTATACGCTACGACACCGGGCTGGTTCACTTCTTGGAATTGAAGGGCCTCCCTCACTCCCTCGGCCGTGGCGATACGGAAAGCCGGGTGCGACTTACGAAGGGCGATCAAATCCTTGTAATAGTTGAAAATATCCTTGTTTTTTGCCTTCAAAGACCAGTCGATCTCATTGATTGAATCGGGCGATTGATAGCTGTTATGTACGCCTTTCTTATCGTGCAGCAACTCCTCTCCTGCCCGCATGAAGGGTACTCCTTGCGAGGTGAAGATGATGGTCTGGGCCAACTTGCCGAATCGTATCAACTCATCCGGGGTAGCGTCTTTCGGGGCCGAGAGCTTCAACTTATCCATCAAACAAAGATCATCGTGGCAAGAGACATAGTTGATCACTTGCGTAGGCTTGTTCGCATAAGGCGCTTTGCAATATAATATTTGGTTATAGTCGATTTGCGGATGGCGGATAGCGCCTACAATACCGAACTTAATAGACTCCTCGTTACCTTCCGGCTTTCCGGAGGCGAAACCGGCCTGTGTAGTCTCGAATACGCTTCCTTTTAAAGCATCCCGCAGGTCATCGCTAAATACGGCCACATCATTCAGTTTCGGGGCGTTTACCTTGATCGCCCTCTGATCCTCCGGTAGCGGGGAATCGCTGGCGGTCCAGCCCTCGCCGTATACGAAGATGGAAGGATCTAGTTTAGCTAACTCGGCTTTTACCTCGTTCATGGTCTCTACGTCATGGATGCCCATCAAGTCGAAACGGAAACCATCCACATGGTATTCCTCGGCCCAATATTTCACGGACTCCACGATATAGCGGCGTACCATCGCCCGCTCCGAAGCGGTCTCATTACCACAGCCGGAGGCATCCGAATAGCTTCCGTCCGGTTTATGACGGTAGAAGTAACCGGGGACGGTCAAGCTGAAATTCGACCCATCCCCCACGAAGGTATGATTGTAAACCACGTCCATGATCACACGGATACCATTCCGGTGCAATCCCCGCACCATCTCCTTGAACTCACGGATACGAGCCTCGGGATTGTAAGGATCGGTGGAATAGCTCCCCTCGGGGGCGTTATAGTTCTTGGGATCATACCCCCAATTGTACACATTATCTTGCAAGCGGGTCTCGTCCACCGAGCCATAATCATAGGAAGGAAGGATATGGACATGGGTAACGCCCAACTCCTTCAGATGATCCACGCCGGTAGCCACGCCGCCCGGACCTTTCGTGCCGTTCTCCGCCAAGGCGAGAAACTTACCTTTATGCGTCACGCCGGAGTTCGCGGCGATCGAGAAATCCCGATGATGCATCTCGTAGATGATAATATCGGAGAAGCTTTTCAACTCGGGAGATTTATCCGCCTCCCAGCCCTCCGGATCGGTAGCCGCCCAATCGATCACGGCCGCACGGTTTCCATTCACCCCGACGGCTTTCGCCCAGATACCGGGAGTCTCATCCAGCCATTTATCGCCGATACGGATCTGGAAGGTATAGAAGGAACCTTTCAGATCCTCGCTCACGGAGATACGCCACGTACCCTTGTCCGAGGATTTCATCGGCAACTGGCGGATAGGCTCCCCTCCCTCACCGGAGGCGTAAAGATTCAAGCGGGCTTCTTCCGCTGTCGGGGCCCAAAGGGTGAACACGGATCTCGTGGGGGAATAGAACAACTCCAGATCGTCTCCCTCATAGGAAGGGTATTCATCAAAGGATTTGTATTCTTTCGGTGAGTTGCAGCTAAGCAACAGCGACAGGTATATAGATACCGGAACTAAGTGTCTCGTCATGGCTGATTCAGTAATTTGTTTTCAATCACAAAGATAGAAGTTTCGAATCGGATTCGCCAACGAAACAGAAAAGAAGAGGCGAAAAATCTACCGCAAACGTTTTCGCCTCTTTCGCTCATTCATGCTATATTAGAACGGAACCTCGTTACTGCTACCTTGACTCAAGAAGTCAGCTCCCGCCGATGGGATCGGGGGCATCGGGTCTCCACCGTTCATGGTCGAGGAGAATTCCCTTACCGCTATATCTTCCTCTACGTTCATAAACTTGGCGAACTCGCTCTTAAAGCGCAGCCGGACATCCCCCACGGCACCGTTACGATGCTTGGCGATAATGATCTCGGCGAGGCCGATCAGGGAATTTCCCCGCTCGTCTTCCGTAATCTTATAATATTCGGGACGGTGGATGAAACATACCATATCAGCATCCTGCTCGATAGCTCCGGACTCACGCAAGTCGGCTAGCTGCGGACGCTTACCTTCCACGCCTTGACGGGCTTCCACACCACGGTTCAACTGCGACAAGGCGATGATCGGGATATTCAATTCCTTGGCCAATCCCTTCAACGAGCGGGAGATCGTACTCACCTCCTGCTCACGGCTACCGAAGTTCATACCGCTAGCGTTCATCAACTGAAGGTAGTCGATAATGATACATTTAATGCCATGCTCGCGCACCAAGCGACGGGCTTTCGTTCGCAGCTCGAAGACGGACAAGCTCGGGGTATCGTCCACGAAGATCGGGGCGTCGTAAAGCTCCTTGATCTTAAAGTCCAACTGTTCCCACTCGTAGCTCTCCAAGCGTCCGCTCTTGATCTTCTCGCCCGGTATCTCGCAGACATTCACGATCAGACGGTTTACCAACTGTACGTTACTCATCTCGAGCGAGAACAGGGCGACAGGCGTATTGAAATTCACCGCCATATTCTTCGCCATGGAAAGCACGAAAGCCGTCTTACCCATGGCCGGACGGGCGGCGATAATGATAAGGTCGGAATTCTGCCAACCGGAAGTCATCTTATCCAAGCCCTCGAAGCCCGTGCGCAATCCGCTCAGACCTTCCTTCTGGAGAGCCGCCTTTTGCAACATCTCCATAGCGTCCTTGATGACGGGGTTGATCTGGGTGACATCCTTCTTTACGTTACGTTGAGAGATCTCGAACAACTTACCCTCCGCCTCTTGCATCAAGTCCTCTACATCGAGCGTCTCATCAAATGCCTTTCCTTGGATCATCGCCGTGAAAGAGATCAACTCCCTCGCCAGATATTTCTGGGCAATGATCCGGGCGTGATACTCGATATGGGCGCTACTGGCCACCTTGCTGGTAAGTTGAGAGATATAAAACGGTCCGCCTACATCCTCCAATTCTCCCCGTTTCTTCAATTGCTCCGTTACGGTAAGCATATCCACGGGACGCTGGCTCAACGCCAAGTCTACGATAGCGGCATAAATCTTCTCATGCGCTTTCTCATAGAAACACTCCGGCTTCAAGATCTCGCTGACGATCGAGTACGCATCTTTCTCCAGCATCAACGCACCCAACACAGCCTCCTCCAACTCACGGGCCTGTGGCTGAAGACGCCCCATATCGGGGAGCATCTCCACAGGCTTTTTCCTTCCTCTTCCTGTATTTCTTGTTCCTTCTGCCATCATTCTTTCTATTTGGGGAGTCAAAGGTAATATCTTTTACCCATTTCTGAAAAAGATTCTTTATATTTAGGAATTAAAACCTGTCGAATCATGAAAGCGTATTTTATCGGATTAGTTATCATGGGAGGTTGCCTATTATACGGCTGCCATACCAAACAAAAGAAAGGGGAAAACAGTAGCGACTACTCAGCCGACTCCCAATCCATAGCACGGCAAGATACCCTACCGTTACCGATTGATACCCATGCCGCATCTTCAGTTTCCACGGAAGGATGGACCGCCAAGCAGATACGGGACAGCATAGAATTGTTCTTCGGCAAGGAATACGATACCCTTCCCCCGCATCTCCGGAAGATCCGCAGAAACATGGCCTCCCTCTGGAACACGGACGACTCCGTCTTCCTACAGCTTATCATAGTGGAAGCTCCGTATGTAAAAGCATTTAAGACGTACGTATTCGACTCGCCCCTCATCCGGATCGGCGGAGGCCCTTACGACCGGTCGCCCGAGGAATCTCTTTGCGAGGACACCACCCACTTCTCCATGCGAGTAAGCCCGAATGTCTACCCAACCAACATCGAACGGATCGAGATCGCCATCACCAACCATACCGACCTAGAAGGGATGGGAGGCGAAAGTTATTTCATCGAGCATTTCGACGGGAAGGCATGGAAAGGGGTCCCGCAACCCAACTTTTTTGTTGATATCGGCTATCCGATCTTTCCAAACGAGACAAGAGACGATTTCTCGGCCACCTTACTGCCTGAGCTCAAGGAAAATCCACCGGGATTGTACCGGGTGCATAAGACCGTCATCACCGGACAGGGCGCCGGCATCGTCCATTATCCTTTGGCCGCCACGTTCTACCTATCCGATAACCCGGAAGATTATGAGGAATACACACGCTTCGCCAGCCGGCTCCACGAGCCTCGCCCCATGGCCGAGTTCAAGGGAGGAAGAGAAGCCATGACCCGTTTCTTCGAACAGAACCTGCGTTATCCCGAATCTTATAAAGGTACGGGCACGAAGGTACGACTCTTCTACTCCTTCACGATCGATTCCTTAGGTATGTTACAGAATCCCGTAAGCCTACCCGAGAATATACTGTATCCTCGCGATACGGGGAAAACCTACGGTGAGTTCCGCGATGAAGCCTTACGGGTACTCCGGTTGATGCCCGCATGGGAACCCGCCGTAAGCCGTATCCATGGTCCGGCCAGCATAGATACCGGGCTCTTCTTCTACTTCAACGAAGAGGGGAAATGCGGGATTGAATAGACGGCCAGTACTGCCTAAGAAGTATTGGAGTACTTCTTAGACAGTACTCGGGTACTTCCATGAAAGTACTCCAGTACTATTACCAGAAGTATCGCAATACTCTCAGAGAAGTAAGCCTATGCTAACGTAAACTGGCAACAATATTGCTGTCAGCATACAGCGACATAACTTTACTTACGTAAAAAAGTATTATCTTTGCACCCGTAAAAAGTAATTTTCAAATTATGGACGACAGTATCCCGCTAGAAACAGAACAGAGTATGAACTAACGAGGCGGAGGGTTTCATTGATCCTCTGCTCGGATTAAACACGAAAGGAGGCAATAATGAGACAATTTCTTTATTGTGAGGCCGGTTATGTGGAGAAGAACCAATGGCTTCCTAACAGTTGGGTAAACGTAGAGTGCCCGACTCCCGAAGATCTTCAATTCTTGATGGATCGATTTAACGTACCCGAATCATTCTTGAGCGATATAGCCGATACGGACGAGCGTCCCCGTATCGAGTACGAGGGGAATTGGTTGCTTACCATCTTACGTATCCCGTTGCAGAACCAAGATCATGACATCCCGTTCAATACGGTGCCGATCGGTATCATCACGAACAATGAGATCATCGTAAGCGTATGTTACCATAAGACGGACTTGATCCCCGATTTCATCCGTTATACCCAACGGAAGGAACTCCAGATTAAAAACAAGTATGAGTTGATCCTCCGGCTGATCCACTCATCGGCCGTATGGTTCCTTAAATACCTGAAACAAATCAATTACGCCGTCACCGAGGCGGAAAAGGCGTTGGAGAAAAGCATCCGCAACGAGGATCTGCTAGCGTTGATGAAGCTGGAGAAGAGCATGGTATTCTTCAACACCTCCATCCGCGGGAATGAGGTGATGCTGGCCAAGCTCCAGAATATTTTCCAAGAGCCGCAATATATCGACAAGGATTTAGTGGAGGACGTGGAGATCGAGTTGAAACAGGCCCATAACACGGTAAATATCTATAGCGATATTCTTACGGGTACGATGGACGCTTTCGCCTCTATCATCTCCAACAACGTAAACACGATCATGAAACGTATGACATCACTTTCCATTATCTTAATGGTTCCGACATTAATCGCTAGCTTCTACGGGATGAACGTCCCGATCTACATGGAGGATATGCCGCATGGTTTCGTGGTTATCATCTTGCTCTCGATCTTGCTATCCGCTACGGCCTTTTTTATATTCAGGAAGATCAAATGGTTTTAGGATATCAAAAAATAAACCGGACGCAGATCACCCGTGCTTGTCGGTGTCATCTGCGTCCGGTAAATATCAAATTCGGTATATCTTTATCTTGGCTTACTTATGCGTATCCTCGAGGATATAACGCAAGGTTCCGGCATTTACCAAGTCCTCTTGCGAGATGGTGTAGCCCTTTAGCTTTTTATCGCCGGCGAAAACGTCCTTGATGTAGATCGCTTCCGGATTACTATGCTTAGACTCGATTACCAATTCGCCTTTAGGATAGAATTTCTTGTCGAGCTGGATCGTAACCTTATCGAAAGTCGGGGAAGTCAATACATAGTTCACGTCGCCCGGACAAGCCGGATAGAAGCCCATCATGGAGAAAATAGCCCAAGCGGACATAGTGCCTGTATCCTCGTTACCCGGGACACCGTTCGGGGCGTTATGATAGCAATCCTTCAACAACTGACGGACCAACTTCTGAGTACGCCAAGCCTCTCCCTTGAAATAACTAAACAAATAAGGATAAGCGATATCCGGCTCGTTGGCGGGATCATAATTGCCGTCATCGAATACCTTCTGCAAATGATCGACAAATTTCTTATCGCCTCCCATCAATTTGGCCAGTCCCTTGATATCGTGAGGAACATAAAACGTATAATTCCATGCGTTGCCTTCATGGAAACCGGGACTAGGCTCGAAGTTCTCGCCTTGTTTCGGATCGAACGGAGAGTAGAAAGTGCCGTCCGGCAAGATAGGACGCAGCGTTCCGAACTCCTTGCTATAATAATGTTTGTAACCTAAAGAACGGTCACGGAATAACTTGGCATCCTCTTTCTTACCCAAGGCTTGAGCGAAATTAGCCAAGTTCCAGTCGGCGATATAATATTCCAGCGCATGAGATACGGAGTTATCGTATTGCTCACGCAAAGGAACATAGCCCTTGCTGAAATAATCGTTCGCGTCCGGACGAAGCAGGTTGAACTCTCCCGGGGTAGTAGCGCCTTTACGCATCGCCTCATAAGCGGTTTGCTCATCAAAGTCACGCAAGCCGCGCATCCATGCGTCTACGATATACGGGATCGAGGGATCGCCCTCCATCGTAAAGGTCTCACGTCCGTAAAGCTCCCATTTCGGTAACCAACCGTTTTCCCGGTACATATCCAGCATCGTACGGATAATATCTAATTGACGCTCCGGATAGAGCAAGGTCATCAGGGTACTTACGTTGCGGTACGTATCCCACAGGGAGAAGACCGTATAACGGTTTCCGGTGGTATGGCCTACTTTCAGGCTCTCCATCATCGGGTACTCGCCGTTCACGTCTTGCAGGATATTCGGATGGATCAGCAAATGATACATACCGGTATAGAATATCGTTTTCTCGTCTTTCGTACCTCCTTCCACTTGTACCTTGGAAAGATCCTTGTTCCACATCGTGCTAGCCGCCGTACGGACCTTGTCGAAATCGAAGCCGGGCTGCTCCGTATTCATGTTCAGGCGGGCGTTCTCGATGCTCACGTACGAGATACCCATCTTCACCTCGATAGCCTCGCCCTCGTCCGTATCGTAATCGAACCATACGCCGACATCGTCTCCGCTCATCTCACGGGTATAACTGGTATATAACTTATACTTGCCGGAGTAGATATCCCATTCGGCCTCTACCCCCTTCATCTCACGTTGTTTCTTCCAATAACCCATCTTCTTCGGGGCCTTGTTTACCTTCATCACGAAGTAAACCGGGAATACGGCCTGTGGATTATAGCAGAACGTACCTAAAAGCTTACTCCCCTCGATCTCCGTATCATTCACGATACGTACCGTAGCGCCGGTCTCGTTCGTCAAGCCCTCGCCTAGGTTCAAGAGGATATGGCTCTCCCCTTTCGGGAAGGTAAAACGGCTCAAGCCCGTACGCATGCTGGCAGTAGCCTCCGCCTTGATATTATACTTGGTCAAGGTATTGCTATAATAACCGGGGTGAGCCACCTCGTCCTTGTACTCACTGCCGTAAGCCTTATAGTCCACGTTCAACTCGCCCGTCGTCGGCATCAATAGCAAACCTCCCAGCTCCGGGCATCCCACGCCGCTCAAGCTACCGTGGGCGAATCCCGTAAAGAATTTATTGTCTGCCGAGTAAGGAGTAGACCACCATTGACTATCCTTGTCAAAACGGTTCTTCTCCGACCCCATGACGTTGAAAGGAACCACGCTCATCATACCCTGCGGACAAACCGCGCCGGGATTCGTCGTACCGTAATTGCTCGTACCGATGAAGGGGTTCACATAATCTACCGGTTGCTGCGCCGTAGCGAACAGACTGCCACACAACAGGAAGGTCATTAGCTGTTTCTTCATTTGATAAATGTATTTTAGTTGATAATTAATTGATTCATACTTACCAGATCACGATCTCATCCGTGAAGATGAAACCCTTATTTGCCTCTTTTGCCTTGATACGGATATAACGGGCTTTCCAATCGCCGTTAAACGTATATTCCTGAAAAGACAGGTCTTTATCCGTATTGGATATCGTAGTAGGGATAACTCCCTGCGAGATATAGCTCTCCCCGTCTTCCGATGTCAGCAACTCCACCTCTCCCGGTTGGTACACGCCCGGGCCGATCAATTGCATAAAGCGGGACGATACCTTATGGATATCCGTCACCTCGCCCATGTCCACCACGCAATCCAAGTCATTCAAATAACCCTGCCAACGACCGTCCAGATAAGTCAAGCCTCCCCTGTAGCCGTCCAGCAAGGCGTTCATGCCACCCGCCATATAACCGCTATACAGCTTACTATTATAATGTATAGGCTTATTGATACCCCGGTGATAATCCACCTTCTTCTCGGTAGGCGTTCCTTGAAGCTGCCCGTCACGGAAGATAGCGGCCTTGATATCAGCGGAGTCTTTCACCACGATCGAGCCGTTATAGACCCGGGAAGAGGCGGCGGGAATAGAGCCGTCTGTCGTGTAACGTATCTCCGCCGGATATTTCTCCGCATCCAACATGACCTTGATCTCTCGCCGCAAGGTATCTACCTCCATCGTGGTCTCGATCTCGTCTGAGAGCGTGAACGTATTGATACCCATCCGTTGCAGAACCGGGATATTCGCGTTCATACGAGGCTTAAAATCCTCCCAACTACGATCCTCTTGCGGAGTCCATCCGATCTCGGCGACCGCCAAGGCACGAGGGAACATCATATACTCCAGATGCTTCTCATCCTTGATATACTCCGTCCATGTATTCGCCTGTACCCCTAGGATATGCTTACTTTCCTCGGCAGTCAACGAATCCACAGGCACTGGATTATAACTGTACGCCCGCTTGATCGGCGTATAACCGCCGATGGCATACGGCTGTGTCTTCGGATCGGCTTGATAGAAATCGAAATACATATAACCACCCGGTGTCATGACCACGTCGTGTCCCATGCGAGCGGACTTGATTCCCCCTTCCTCGCCCCGCCAAGACATGACGGTAGCCTCCGGAGCCAAACCCCCTTCCAGAATCTCATCCCAACCGATCAATTTGCGGCCTTTGGAAATCAGGAATTCCTCGGCACGATGAATCATATAGCTCTGCAACTCATCCACGTCCTTCATCCCATTCCGGCGCATCAAGCCTTGACATTTCGGGCAGGTCTTCCAAGCTCCCTTCCCGGCCTCGTCTCCCCCGATATGGATATATTCGGAAGGGAACAACTCGATCACCTCGGACAATACATCCTCCATGAACGTAAACGATTTCTCGTTGCCGATGCAGAAATCACCCGTCGTATAAGGTTTACCGGCACAACTCAACTCCGGGTACGCCACGAACACCTCGTCCGAATGCCCCGGGAATTCGATTTCCGGTATTATATTAATATGCCGGGCCGTAGCGTAATCCACGATCTCACGGATATCTTCTTTCGTAAAATAACCGCCATATGCCCCCGGAGTTCCTTCCGGCAGATACTTGCGATCCTTTCCATCCCACCATTTCTGCCAATCGGATTCCGTACGGAAAGCCACGTCCGTAGTCAGTTTCGGGTATTTATCCATCTGGATACGCCAACCACCGGCATCCGTCAAATGCATATGAAGCGTATTCAATTTATAATAAGACATGACGTTCAATAACTTCATCACCTCCTCTTTCGGGAAGAAATGACGGGAGACATCCAGATGCAAGCCACGATACGGGAAACGGGGATTATCTTGGATCGATACGCAAGGAATCCCTTTCGACGTATACAGCTGGCGCAACGTTTGTTCCCCGTAAAACAATCCGGATTTAGAGGCGGCTCTCAACTCGATCCCCTTCTTGGTCACATTCAACGCATATCCCTCCGGATTTCCGCCATTGAAAGACTCATCGACCACGTAACGGATCGTACCCGATTGATCATTCCCGAATACGAGATTACTATCTACTTTGAAATAACCGCCAGTCACCTCGATATGGGCCGGCTTAGGGATTAAATTCACCTGCGGAACCTCCTTGGGAGCACAGGAAAAAAGTAGCGAGGAACAAGCGAGAGCAAGTCCGGTTACTTTCATGCAAGACCGTTTTGGCAACGTCATAATACTTATTTTTTAGTTGTGTTATTCTTGGTGTGTAAATATACAACAATAATAGACAATATCAAAAAAGCGGAAAGACTATCGTCTCCCCGCTTCAGAGTTATTTTAAGATGTATATCTTCTAAAATTAACGTCTAGGAATTGCTTCTTTTACAACCATCTGACGACCTTCGTACTCAGCTTGGTTTAATTCCTCGATAGCTTTTTGAGCCTCGTCTACGTTAGGCATTTCAGCGAAAGCAAAACCCTTAGAACGTCTAGTATCACGATCAACAATTAACTTTACTGAATCAACAACACCATACTCTTCTAATACTTGTTGCAAATCAGACTCTCTTACTCGATAACTCAAGTTTCCAATGTAAATATTCATACGAAAAAAATTAAAAATAAATTAATAATAAAACAAGTGATGTTAGTGAAGATCGATTTCTAGAAGAATATATTATCATTACTGAGAATAGAAACTCGAAGATAAAGAGCAAGACAAACTATCTTTTGTTTGTTGGTACAAAGGAAAGCATTCTTTTTGGATTACCAACTATAAAACCTAATTTATTTTCAAAATAATTCACTTTATCCTCAGAAGACTACTTATATGAGCTAACGAGACTACCTGCGTGAACCGCATAAAAAAGAAGAGAATCTAATTAAAGATCCTCTTCCCTATTTGAAAAAGCCGCACTGTAGATGTGAACAAACTCCGTATGACAGGATTTGAGTGCTTTGCCACCTTTGTAATCCGCCGTGCTAAGCATACCCCGAAGGGCGCGGCCCGCCATTGGCGACAAGAGCTATGTCTCGGAATTAAAATAAACTGATGAGTTTCCCAATCGAACAAGTGCGGCTTAACTCATTCCCTGTTTATCTTTTTCTTGTTACAAAGATATGTAATCGTATCGACATAACCAAACAAAAACAACAAAAAAAGAGCCTCCTTTTCGGGGAGGCTCTTTATTAACTATATAGCAAAAATCTTATTTTACTTTAGCTACGATAGCCTTGAATGCTTCCGGATGGTTAACGGCCAAGTCTGCCAAAACCTTACGGTTGATCTCGATACCGGCAGCGTGCAAAGCACCCATTAGGCGAGAGTAAGACAAACCTTCCATACGAGCGGCAGCGTTGATACGCTGAATCCACAAAGCACGGAAATTACGTTTCTTGTTACGACGGTCGCGGAAAGCATAAGTCAAACCTTTTTCCCATGTATTCTTCGCTACGGTCCAAACGTTCTTACGTGCACCATAATAACCACGGGTTAGTTTTAAAATCCGTTTTCTTTTTGCTCTTGAAGCAACATGATTTACTGATCTAGGCATAATTCTAATCTGTTTTGAATGTTAGCGTCATCTCTTAGGATGAACTTGATTGCTAAATGCATTCGGTTAATAAAAATCGTTATAAAACTCGCTTAATGAATAAAGATTACTTCATGCAAAGCATCTGCTTTACGTTGCTTACGTCAACACTAGCTACCAAACCCGTGTGAGTAAGATTTCTCTTTTGCTTCTTAGTCTTCTTTGTTAAGATATGACTCTTAAAAGCGTGTTTTCTTTTGATCTTTCCTGATCCGGTAAGGGCGAACCTCTTTTTGGCACCGGAATTAGTCTTCATCTTAGGCATTTTCCAATTATTTTTAATTATTAAACTTAACCTCCCTTCTATCAGGGACGGATTTTATTCTTCTGTTTTCTTATCACCCTCGCTTTTAGGCTTAGGTGTCGTGATCACTTTCTTTACAACTTTCGGAGCTGCGGCCGCAGCCGGGGCTGAGCCAGTGCCCGCTTTCTTCGGAGTAAGCATGATAATCATACGTTTTCCCTCCAATACCGGCAACTGCTCTACTTTTCCATAATCCTCCAAATCGTTGGCAAAACGAAGCAGCAGGACTTCTCCCTGTTCCTTGAAAAGGATAGAACGGCCTTTAAAGAACACGTAGGCTTTGACCTTCGAACCTTCCTCCAAAAATCCCTTAGCGTGCTTCAATTTAAAATTGTAATCATGATCATCAGTCTGAGGCCCGAAACGAATCTCCTTCACGACCACTTTCACAGATTTCGCTTTTTGCTCTTTCTGACGCTTTTTTTGCTGATAGAGGAATTTCTGGTAGTCGATTACTCTACAAACGGGGGGCGCAGCATTTGGTGAAATCTCGACTAGATCCATCCCCTGCTCTTCCGCTATTTTCAGCGCTTGAGCGATCGGATAAACACCCGTCTCAATATTGTCACCTACTAAACGAACTTCACGAACACGAATACGTTCGTTGATTCTATACTGTTCTTTCAGATTGTCATTCTTCATTCAAAAAGATTTATTCTCCTCGTTATTAGTTATTTAATCATTACTTTTTTGCCAGCGATTCATCATTTCCTCTACCTCGCCATTCAAAAGCGCTGCAAAGGTAGCAATTTTCATCGAACCTTTATCACCTTCGCCCTGTTTTCTTACAGAAACTTCACCATTTTCTGCTTCTTTTTCTCCAACGATGAGCATATAAGGGATTCTTTTCAATTCATTGTCACGAATTTTACGACCGATCTTCTCATTTCGGTCATCTACGATAGCACGAATTTCCTGATTACCCAACTCACGTGCGATTTGCCAAGCGTAATCATTAAACTTCTCGCTGATCGGCATGATACATACCTGCTCCGGAGTCAACCACAACGGGAACTTTCCGGCGGTGTGCTCGATCAATACGGCAACGAACCGTTCCATGGAACCGAACGGCGCACGGTGAATCATAACCGGACGGTGCTTCTGGTTGTCGGCACCCGTATATTCCAATTGGAAACGTTCCGGTAAGTTATAGTCTACCTGAATCGTACCTAACTGCCAACGGCGGCCGATAGCGTCTTTCACCATGAAGTCGAGTTTCGGACCGTAGAAAGCGGCCTCTCCATATTCGATCTTAGCTTTCAAGCCTTTTTCCTCACAAGCCTCTACAATCGCTTGCTCAGCCTTCTCCCAATTCTCGTCGCTACCGATATATTTCTCACGGTTCACCTTGTCACGCAAGGAGATCTGAGCCTCGAAGTTCTCGAAATTCATCGTCTTGAATACGATCGAGATGATGTCCATTACGTTCAAGAATTCCTGCTTTACCTGATCGGGGCGGCAGAAGATATGAGCATCATCCTGCGTAAAGCTACGTACACGGGTCAATCCGTGCAACTCTCCACTCTGCTCATACCGGCAAACCGTACCGAACTCAGCGAGACGCAACGGCAGGTCCTTATACGAACGAGGAGAGTTTTTATAGATCATACAGTGATGAGGACAGTTCATCGGTTTCAAGAAGTATTCCTCACCCTCCTCAGGTGTATGGATCGGTTGGAAAGAATCCTTTCCGTATTTAGCGTAGTGGCCGGAGGTAATATACAATAATTTATTACCGATCGGCGGACACATTACCTCTTGATAATTATAACGAGCTTGGATACGACGCAAGAACTCTTGCAGACGCAAACGCAAGGCGGTACCTTTTGGCAACCACATCGGTAAGCCCTTACCTACCGTATCGGAGAACATGAACAAGTCCATCTCCTTACCGATCTTACGGTGGTCACGTTTCTTGGCCTCCTCCAACAATGTCAGATACTCATCCAACATCTTCTTTTTCGGGAAAGTGATACCATACAAACGAACCAATTGCTTGCGTTTCTCATCGCCACGCCAATAAGCGCCGGCTACGCTCAATATCTTGACAGCTTTCAGATAAGAGGTATTCGGTAAGTGCGGTCCTCTACACAAGTCCGTAAAAGAACCCTGCGTATAGGTAGTGATCGTACCGTCTTCCAACTCACTGATAAGCTCTGTTTTATACTCTTCACCTCTATCGCCGAACATCTTCATGGCATCCGCCTTGGTAATGTCCTGACGTTTGATCTCTTCTTTCTTGGCTACCAGCTCAAGCATCTTAGCCTCGATAGCAGCGAAATCACCCTCTTTGATCACGGCCTCACCCGGATCCACGTCATAATAGAAACCGTTCTCGATCGCCGGACCGATACCGAATTTAATACCCGGATATAATTCCTGCAAAGCCTCTGCCATAAGGTGAGCGCTGGAATGCCAGAACGCATGTTTACCTTCCTCGTCTTCCCACTTCAAAAGTTTCACCGTAGCGTCGTCGTTGATAGGACGGCTTAAGTCCCAAACCTCCCCATTCACGCTTGCGGCTAGGACTTCCTGTGCCAAACGAGAACTAATGCTTTCCGCTATCTGCATAGCAGTCGTTCCCTTTGCATATTCTCTTACGGAATTGTCCGGAAATGTAATCTTTATCATATTCTATTCTCTAAAATTCTTTATATTCAGCCCACAAAGTTAATATTTCTTTTCTATCAGCGAAACATTTAACTCGAATAATTTGCGTTATCACCGGCTTGTCATTCGCTTGATGATACTATAGGCGTTGTAGATACCCAATTCCCCTGCCTTGCTCAAGTCGGCGATGCCCCGGTTCACGTCACCTTGCGACAGACGGGCTAACCCACGGTTGTAGTAAGCCTCGGCAAATTCAGGGTCCCGCTCGATCGCCTCGTTGTAATCAACGATAGCGGCACGGAAATCACGCTGGGCGCAACGCAGATTCGCACGGTTAAAGTAAGCGTACACAAAACCCGGGTTCAGCTTGATCACCATATCGTAATCCCTCATGATCTGCTCATGCTCATAGGCTCGCTTATTATCCTTCAGCATAGCGCTCCGGAGGTCCACCGAGGTGTTGGCGTTTACCTGCGACTGTGCGGACTTACCAATATTCAAGTTCATTCCCGAGCCACTCAAGTCGTACGTATCCTTGCTAGCCTGCTGGGATTGGGTGTACATCAATTGCTTATAACGTTCCACGGCACGATTGAAATAAGCCATCGTGAACGACGGGTCTCGCTCGATCGCTTCCGAGAAATTCTTGATCGCCTCCGAGAAATCCTGCACCAACATGAAGTCCATCGCACGGCCAAAATAAGCGTTAGCGTTGTTCGGATCACGCTCGATCTCCGCCGAATACTCGTCGATGGAGGCGAAATGCACGGCGATTTGGTCCTCAGTCAAAGCGGCCTCCTCGTTCGTGATACGCAATTTACGCTTCAAGACCATCTGGCCATTGTAATCCTCCACCATCTTGTCGTAATAAACAAGTTTCTTTACGGGATCCGCCTTCTCGTAATAGGTCAAGACAAACTGGGGTTCCAGATCCACATGGACATTCCGGTCTTGTACACGCCCACGGACCTCACTTTGGTATTTACTTTTACGCTCCTGCTCCTTATCGTATACCACCAAGCGGTTGAACTTATTGATATTCTTATCGGATTGCTCACGAGTATTCTCCTCCGAATCGTCCGTCTTGGTATCTCCGTTCACCGCTGTATTGGAGCCAGAAGACGATGTCTTCGGGAGCTGTCCGTTCTTGGCCTGCTCCTCCATCTTTATGGCTGCCCAATAATCACGGTCTGCCCCCACGTTATCACCTAGCTTACGCTTTGCTTCCGAACGGCTCACAAAGCCTGGCAGGAAAGTAGGATATTGCTTCAAGACCACGTCGTAATCCTGCACGGCCCCCCGGTAGTCGCCCGTCTCGAAACGGAGCAACGCACGGTTGTAATAAGCCATATAGTTATCTGGCTCTTGCTGGATAACGACATCGAAGTCCTCGATAGCCCGGTTATTATCCCCGACTTGGAACCGAAGCAACCCCCGGTTAAACCGTGCGATCAAGTTCCGGCTATCCATGCTGATCACCTGATCGTAATCGGCCATCGCACCTCTCAAGTCATTCATCTGATAACGAACTAGCCCCCGGTTAATATAATATCCGCTCTCACGGGTATCCAGACGTAGAGCCTCGTTCAAATCGGCCAGAGCGTCCTTATAATCATCCATTTGATAATGAAGGATCGCACGATTGCCATACGCCGGCGCATAATAAGGATCCATCTCGATCGCCTTATTATAATCGGCCAAGGCTTTCAACGTATCCCCTTTCTCCAGATACATAGCGCCCCGTGTCATATAATTCATGGAATATTTCGGATGGGCGGTCATTAAATCATCGAATGTCTTCTCCGCCCCGTTGTAGTCTTTTTTCTGGATAAAAGCCACCGCCATATTCACCAGCATCTGGCGGTCCTCGGGTTTGAACTCAAGTCCTTTCTGGTAATCGTCGATCGCCTCGTCGTATTTCTCCTGACTTTGACGGGCGATGCCGCGAGCGTAATACGCTTGCGTTAAAAAAGGGTTCCGCTGAAGACATAAAGTACAGTCTTCCTCGGCCCCCTTAAAATCGTCCAGATTTATCTTCGCCACCGCACGGTAAAAATAGGGTTCCGCCAACCAAGGTTTGGATTTGATAACTTGATTGAAGTACTGAATGGAAAGAACATAATCCTCAAAATAAAGGGCGTTCCTGCCAATAGCCAATACACGGTCCGTATTAATCTGCGCAAAAAGCGAAATCGTAAATATCTGTAATATCAAAAAGAGTGTTGCCTTCTTCATCCTATTAAAAATGATTGAGAGGCAAAAATAAGTAAATTATCTTACTTAGACTCTATTTTTACCATTAAATGATTCTTCGTTATCTTATCGCCCTCTTTTACATTGAGCTCGACAACGACTCCCGATATGGGAGCGACCACCCGGTTCTGCATTTTCATCGCCTCATGGATTAGCAGAAGTTGCCCAGCCTCCACAGCCTGTCCTTCTTCTACCATAATCTTGATAATCGTTCCGGGAAGATGAGAAACCACGTCACCAGCCGACGGCTTATGCCACATCGGTCGGCTCTTATACTTCGCTGTCAGCAACGTCTTATATTTACGTGCCGTCACCACAAAGTCTACATATTCTTCTTGCTGGTGTTTCTTTTCCATACTCTCATCAATTTAGAACGGAGGCAAACCGTGCTTCTTGGCCGGTCTGTATTCCTCTTTTAGAATGGAAAGCTTCAGTGCGTGTAGCAATAATGAACGGGTTTCTTTCGGTTCGATCACAGAGTCGATAAATCCCTTGGAAGCCGCCACGTACGGGTTCGCGAATTTCTCGATATATTCTTTCACCTTCTCCTGACGCATAGCGTTCTGATCTTCCGCCTCCATGATCTCCTTGCGGAATATGATGTTAGCTGCACCTTCCGGACCCATAACAGCGATCTCCGCGCTCGGCCAAGCGAACATGAAGTCAGCGCCCAAGTGACGGGAGTTCATAGCTATATAACCTCCACCGTACGCCTTGCGCAAGATAACCGTGATCTTAGGAACAGTAGCTTCCGAATACGCATACAGAACCTTAGCCCCATGACGAATCACACCCGCATGCTCTTGATCTACGCCCGGCAGATAACCCGGCATATCCTCCAACGTGATGATAGGAATATTGAATGAGTCGCAGAAACGGATGAAACGAGCGGCCTTGTCAGCGCTATCACAATCAAGCACGCCGGCCAGAACCATCGGTTGATTGGCAACGAAACCTACCGTTTCTCCTGCCATACGGCCAAAACCGATCACAATATTAGCGGCCCACAACTCTTGAATCTCCAAGAAGTCCGAGTCATCGACGATACATCTGATAACGTCTCGCACATCATACGGCTGTTTCGGGTCCGCCGGAACTACTTGCTCGATATTCAGCATAGCGGACGGCTCTTTCGGCTCAACCACTTTCGCACGCTCCTGATTATTCCAAGGGATGAAGCTAACCAAACGTTTCACCTGATCGAAACATTCTTGCTCGCTCAAGGCATAGAAATGAGCGTTACCTGTAGTCTCTGCATGAACACGTGCGCCACCAAGGTCTTCCATTGAGATATCCTCACCCAGCACGGTCTTGATAACGTTCGGTCCCGTGATAAACATCTTAGAGATGTTCTCAACCACAAACACGAAGTCCGTCAACGCCGGAGAATAAACGGCACCACCGGCACAAGGACCGAGGATCAAGGAAATCTGAGGGATCACGCCCGAGGCGATCGTATTGCGATAGAATATTTCACCATAACCAGCCAAAGCACCAACACCTTCTTGGATACGCGCGCCACCCGAGTCATTGATTCCGATGATCGGACATTTCATCTTCAACGCATGATCCATGATCTTGGTGATCTTACGAGCATGCTGCAAACCTAACGAACCACCGGCAACCGTAAAGTCCTGCGCATAGATGCAAACCGGGGCACCAAAGATCGTACCCGTACCGGTAACCACACCATCACCCGGCAGAACCTTCTTCTCCATACCGAAATCACGGCCATCGTGTTTCACGAACATGTCATACTCATGGAAAGAGTTCTTATCCAACAAAGCCAAGATACGCTCCCGGGCAGTAAGCTTACCCATCGCCACTTGCTTTTCGATAGCAGCCTCACCACCGCCCATCTCGATAACGGCTTTCTTTTCCCTGAGGGCCTCAATGTTTTTACTTAAATCTGTCATATTGATTATTTATAGATTTATTATTTACCAACGGCTTTTGCCCGGTAAGAGCAACGAACCGTCCCTTTAATAATACTATTTAATTTGCCTTTGTTCAATTGGCGGCGAATAGCGGAGACATTGTCGATAAAGACATGCCCCGTCAGATGCTCGCACTCATGCTGCACGATACGGGCGGCAAAACCTTCCACCACTTCCTCGTGCTCCTCCCAATTCTCATCCCAATATCTCACACGAACCGTTTTCGAGCGAGACACTTTCTCGTGTATACCCGGCAGGCTCAAGCAGCCTTCCTCCATAGCTATTTCCTCCTCGCTACGTTCCAAAAACTCGGGATTAATCAACGCACGCTTGAAACCCTTGCATTCAGGGAAGTCATCTCCCATCACATCACCGTCTATAACCACCAAACGGATAGACAAGCCCACCTGAGGAGCGGCAAGCCCTACCCCATCGGCATTATACATCGTTTCAAACATATTGGCAACCAACTGTTTCAAGTCGGGATAATCTTTAGGTACATCCTCAGCCTCTTTTCTTAGTACGGGCTGACCATATAAAAATACGGGTAAAATCATAAGTTATAACTGATATTTTTTACTTTCTAAATAAGCTTGCAAAATAATAACGGCGCTAATCTCATCGACCAATCCTTTATCTTGCCGTTTCTTTTTCTTTAAACCGCCTTCCAACATGGCCTTATGAGCTAAGACCGACGTGAACCGCTCGTCGTAATAAGTTACCGGAATACTTGGTATCGTCCTTTTCAGATGGGTCACGAACGCCTCCACATACTTCATGTTCTCAGAAGGCTCATTGTTCATTTGCTTTGGAAGCCCGACCACAAATAAATCCACCGGTTCCCGCGATATGTAATCCGACAGGTATTTCACAACCTCTCCACTTGGGACTGTCGCCACGCCGTTAGCGATCATTTGTAAAATATCCGTAGCGGCTATCCCCGTACGTTTCCGGCCGTAATCTATTGCAATTATTCTTCCCATCGAGCGCGAATATAGCATAAATATAAATACAGATTACACAAATCCGCAAAAAGTGTGCAACAAATCGGATTAATACGCATTCTTCTCTCCCTTGAACATATTCAGTACCGTAACCACAATAATCTTTAAATCAAGGAAAAACGTCCAATTCTCTATATACCACACATCTCTCTTCACACGTCCTTCCATCTGCTCCAGCGTCTTGGTCTCACCCCGGTAACCGGTGACTTGCGCCCACCCCGTTACTCCCGGTTTCACCAAATGCCGCACCATATACTTATCGATCAACGCCGAGTACTGCTCGGTATGCTTCAACATATGCGGACGAGGGCCTACCACGGACATATCGCCCAGCAAGACGTTCACGAACTGAGGGAACTCATCCAGATTCGTCCGGCGCAAGAAATCGCCGATCCGGGTCTTCCGAGGATCGTTCTTAACGGCCTGCAAGGTATCAGCCTGCGCATTCACCTTCATCGTACGAAATTTGAAACATTCGAAGTCATGCCCATACAATCCCGTACGTTTCTGCTTAAACAAAATCGGGCCGGGTGAGCTTAACTTGATCATTATACCGACCACGATGTACAGGATCGGATAAATCGTGAGCAAAATCACCAAAGAGAAAAATATATCGAACGTCCGTTTCAAGAACCGGTTATAGGCGGATTGCAAAGGCTCCCGGCGGACCGTCAGCAATGGGATCGATTCCATCACCTCCATCACCATACTCTTCTTTACATCCCGGTAAAACTCGGGCACGATATAGAAACGCACCATCTTCTTCTCGGCGAAATTCAGAAGCCGCACGATCTTTCCGTTGTTCGTACCCGGCAAGGTACAATAAATCTCATCGATATCATGCTCCAGCACATACGCTTCCACCTCACTCGTCTTACCCAAATAATTAGGTAAAACGTCTTTCAACGAGTCATTGTCATCAAAGAACCCCTTTACACTAAACCCATAGCTCAAATCATCTTTCATAACTTGGTAAAGCTCCATACCATTCTTTCCCGCACCCACAATCACCACCTTCTTAAAGTTATAGCCTTTTCGCCTATAAAACTTTAAAGATAAGCGCACAAAAACCCGCCAAAGCGAAAACAAGATGATAGAAACCCCGTAATAGACCAAGAGGAAGGTAGCCAGAATATCCCCTACATTCAAGAAGATCAAGCAAGTAGCGAATAAAAAGATAAGTACGGTAACCAATCCGAACGCCCGTTGCACAATCTTGTCGATAAACACGACCGCCTGATGCAATTGAATCGGGATAAAATATAAAGAGAAGAAATAACAGAAATTCAATAACAAAATAACCTCTCTCAAATTATAGGATATCGCTTCCGTGTATTTCGGGCCAAGCAGATGAAAAACGGCCATAAACAAGAGATTCAATACGATCAAATCTCCTACACCAATCAGCCATTGGATTAAATAACCATGTTTTTTGTTCAATATCATAGCAATTCGATAAATTCTCACAAAAGTAAGTATTTTTCGGCGCAAAAAAAAGGCCGCACTTAGAAGTACGGCCTTTTTAAAGTATTAATTCGTAAATTAATTATTAGCGCTCATAATTACTACACGGTTCCAGCTATTTTCGCCATAAGGTTGTTCGTCCGAACCTCTCCACTCGATAGTGATCTGGCTAGAAGAGATACCGTATTTATCGATAAGTTCCTTAGCGACCGCTCTAGCACGTTTCTCAGAAAGACCCATGTTATAATCAGAAGTACCCGTCTTCTTGTCAGCGTAACCAACTACCTTGATCGGAGCGTTGTTGTTCTTCATGAACTCAGCAGTGTTATAGATATTGATCTGCTGGTTCTTGTCGATCTTAGCGCTGTTGATGCGGAAGTAAACCACATTGTCAACGTAGTTATTTACAACTTCAGTAACTGTCTCTTGGCACTCAGGGCAAGAAACCGGACGTTTGCTCAACTCATCGTTAGCAGCACGCAAAGAGTTGATCTGGCCGTTCAAGTCGTTCAACAAAGCGTAATCCATCGGCTCCAATACCTCGAAGTCTGTCTTACCCAATTTGAATGTCAAACCAGCGCTCAACTGAACGATACCATCTGTCAGGTGATTCATCTCGACACGGTTAAACTGCTCGTTCAACAAAGAACCTTGGATCTCAACATTCAAATCAACACGTTTGCTCAAACGGAAAGCGGTTAAGATACCAGCGTTCAACGTAGGAGACTCCGTTCTTGGACGATCATAAGACTCTGTAGTCTTGAAACGCTGCGCATAACCAAAACCGACCCAAGGAATCAAGCGGAACACTTTAGATTCTCTGTAAGGAGCCCAGAAGTTAGTAACATCCCACAACAAATCTACGTGAGCGGCTACATATTTATTATGTTGCATAAACTGTGCGCCATCACCTTCAAAACCGTGGATAATACCACCATTTAACTGGGTACGGAATCCTAAATACGGATTAAACCACTTACCAAAAGATACTTGTGGAGCGAAGTTTAAACGATTCTTGAAATCAGCCTCTCCATTTTGGTCTCCTAACAATACGCTGGCTCCACCCGCAATTGAAATAAACCAATTGTCACGAGCTTTATTCTTCTTGAAATTAGTCTTATAACCAGCCTCATTGCTGAACCCCACCTGCGGTTGATATTCCTGTGCTGCCACAGAGAATACAAAACCTGATAACAAAGCTAAAAGTAAAACCTTAGTCTTCATATTTTCAACATTTTAATTAAACAATCAATTACCTAATATCTTAAAATTGATACAAAATTAACTCTTTTTGTAATTACAACAAATAAAATCTTCAAATTGTTTCGAACTCACTCGAAATAGTTCAAAATTTTATAGCCCCCCTCTTTCAGATAAGACTCCTTCTTCATTAGTTTTATATCGTTCTTCATCATATCCTCAATTAAAGCCGCTAATGAATACTCCGGTTCCCACCCTAAACGAGTACGTGCCTTCGTAGCGTCACCGATCAGCAACTCTACTTCCGTAGGGCGGAAATACTGCGGATCTACTCCTACAACTTCCTCACCCACACGTTTCTTAAAGTTTTCCAGATAGGCATCACCAACCTTCTTGACGAACAACTCCTCGTCTATCGACTCTAAGATAGCGACCTCGTCTATCCCTTCTCCTTTAAAGCGGATTCCCACGCCAATTTCCTCAAAAGCCATACGGATAAAGTCCCGAATCGTTGTAGTAATCCCGGTAGCTATGACATAGTCCGAGGGTTCATCTTGTTGCAAAATAGCGTACATGGCACGCACGTAATCTTTTGCGTGTCCCCAATCCCGTTTGGAGGAAAGATTACCCATATAAACCTTTTTTTGCATACCCAAAACGATACGTGAAACCGCCCGGGTTACCTTACGGGTCACGAATGTCTCTCCCCTTAATGGAGACTCGTGATTAAACAAGATGCCATTGGAAGCGTGCATATGATAGGCCTCCCTGTAATTCACCGTAATCCAGTAACCGTATAGTTTCGCTACCGCATAAGGGCTTCTCGGATAGAAAGGAGTAGTCTCCCTCTGCGGCACCTCTTGCACCAAGCCATACAACTCGGATGTAGATGCCTGATAAATACGTGTCTTCGGGATCAAGTTCAGCAAGCGGACCGCCTCTAGGATACGCAATACGCCCAAACCATCCGCATTCGCCGTATATTCGGGAGTGTCGAAACTTACTTTTACATGGCTCATGGCGGCCAGATTATAGATCTCGTCCGGTTGAACCTCGCCAATGATACGTGTAAGATTCAAACTATCCGTTAAATCGCCATAATGCAGAATCAAATTACGGTTTTCCACATGCGGGTCTTGATACAAATGATCGATACGATCCGTATTGAACATGGAAGAACGACGCTTGATACCATGTACCGTATATCCTTTCTTAATCAAGAACTCAGTAAGATAAGCCCCATCCTGTCCCGTAATACCCGTTATTAACGCTACTTTGCCCATTTCTCTAATTTTCAATTTTCAATTCTCATTTTTCAATTCCCAAGTACCATTCATAGAGTCGCTTCACGCCCTCCTCGATCTCGATCGTATGGCGCCAACCCAAGGCATGCAACTTGCTTACATCTGTCAGCTTACGAAGCGTACCGTCCGGCTTGGACGAGTTAAACCTCAACTCGCCCTCGAACCCGATCTCTCGCCGGATCAGTTCGGCGACCTCACGGATCGAAAGCTCGATACCCGTACCTATATTAATATGTGTATTCCGGACCTCGCCCTCCTTCTGGCGGACATCCTCGAAATCCACGTGTTCCATGATATAAACAGAAGCATCGGCCATCTCCTCGCTCCATAAAAACTCACGAAGCGGCTTGCCGGTTCCCCACAGCTCCACCTCGCCCGGACGGATACCCTGTTTATCCAATACGGAGAGTATCTCCGGCTCGGAGGCCTTCCCAGACACGCCCTCTACCGGACGAGTGTCCATATCCTTACGCAAGGCCTCCCAATCTCCCATATGCAGGCATTTCGCCAGATGGATCTTACGGATCATGGCTGGCAACACATGCGAGGTCTCCAGATTGAAATTATCATTCGGCCCGTAGAGGTTAGTAGGCATCACGGCGATATAGTTCGTACCGTATTGCAGGTTGTAACTCTCGCACATCTTGATACCCGCTATCTTGGCGATCGCATAAGGCTCGTTGGAATATTCCAAGGGAGATGTCAGCAAGCAATCCTCCGGCATCGGCTGCGGAGCCTCACGAGGATAGATGCAGGTGCTTCCCAAGAATAATAATTTCTTTACATTGTTTTTCCAAGAGGCATGAATGACATTATTCTGGATCATCAAATTATTGTAGATAAAATCGGCACGGTACAGACTGTTCGCCATGATACCGCCGACGTGCGCCGCCGACAAGAACACATAGTCCGGCCGTTCAGCGGCAAAAAACTCGTTCACAGCGGCTTGATCCGTCAGATCCAGTTCCGCATGCGTACGAAGCAGAAAGTTCGTATACCCTTTGCTACGCAAATTATTCAGAATGGCGGAGCCTACCAAGCCCCGGTGACCGGCAACAAATATTTTACTGTCTTTTTCCATCGATATCTCGTATTCTGAACTACTTCTACTTATTAATCAACCTCATCAAATACTGGCCGTACTGATTCTTAATCATCGGCAAAGCCACTTGCTCAAGTCGCTTCTCATCAATCCATCCTTGCTTGAAAGCGATCTCCTCCAGACAAGCCACCTTCAGTCCCTGTCTCTTCTCGATCACCTCCACGAAAGTAGATGCCTCAGACAACGAGTCGTGAGTCCCGGTATCCAACCAAGCGAATCCACGTCCCAATAGCTGCACTTTCAACTCCCCATCCTTCAAGAACCACTGGTTCACGGTAGTGATCTCCAGCTCTCCACGGGCGGATGGCTTGATATTCTTGGCCACGCCCACCACCTTGTTCGGATAGAAATACAATCCTACCACGGCGTAATTCGACTTCGGTTCCTTCGGTTTCTCCTCGATACTGAGGACGTTCCCATCCGCATCGAACTCGGCCACGCCATAGCGTTCCGGATCGTTTACGTAGTAACCGAACACGGTCGCTTTTTGTTCGTTCTCCGCCTTGTCAACGGCCTCTTTTAACATACGGGTAAAGCTCTGTCCGTAAAAGATATTATCGCCAAGTACCAAGCAAACGGAGTCATCGCCAATAAAGCGCTCTCCAATGATGAAAGCTTGCGCCAATCCGTCCGGCGAAGGCTGCTCGGCATATTCAAAACGAACGCCATAATCGGAGCCATCGCCCAGTAAACGACGAAAGCCCGGCAAATCCTGCGGGGTCGATATAATAAGAATCTCCCGTATCCCCGCCAGCATGAGCACGGATACCGGATAAAAAATCATCGGCTTATCATAAATAGGTAGAAGTTGCTTGGAAACTCCTTTAGTGATCGGATACAAGCGGGTACCCGATCCTCCGGCTAAAACTATACCTTTCATATTCTTTCCATTTTGTTCGACAATATTCGCTTAGGATCGATTCCACACCGTCCCTAAAACTATACAAAGTTAAACAAATAATAATAGATTAGCGCATGGTTTTCAAAAAATCGTCCATATTCTGATACAATGGGATGCCATAGCGCGCACAAGTTAAGCGCACATTATCATACCGGTAAAAGCCGGGCTCGCAAATCACCCGCAACTTTCCTGAGCGCATAAACAGCCCCATCTCCAATAAAGTTATCGGGGATTTGCTGCTCGCCAGAATGTTCATGATAATCAGATCGGCTTTCTCCAGATGCTCCAGTTCCCAATTCACTTGATGCTCAAAATCGGACATCTCCCCGCTCAACCCTTTATCCCTACGAGGATTGAACAAGAGATACCGTCCCTCCGGAAGCGCCCGGAACCAGTCACAGGTAGCCTTCTGCCAATCCACACTTTTCCCCATATCGATCGTGCCGGCCAAAAAGATTTTTTGGTATACAGCTTCATCCAAATCCTTATTTTCAGTATCGGGATACAAGACAACGACCTCAGATTGGGCAAACCCTCCCATCGGCACCAAAAACAAATATAATATACACAATACAATATTTCTCATATTCATGTCTCAAAGCTTACTTTTCAAGCAACAAACTTCGCAAAAAAACATGAATCCAACAAATACATTCACTTTAAATGTGGGCAACAGTCTTGTATATACTAATAGGATATCACGAGAAGTAGTACTTACTTGGACGGTGAAGTATATCTCCTAGGGTACTTGCAGTATATCTTCTCCAAGGAGAGGAGTATATGTACGTGTTTTTTCGAAAACACGTACATGTTTTTGGGAAGGGCTCGGCATGTAGCAAAATCATGGGTTCAGCCCATAAATCGTAGCCTGTACGGCATGCGATAAGATATAAGCGGCAGGCGTGTCGTTTGAAGGAGAATAACCCTTGGAGAGCCTCTGGATTACGGGTTCCTTGTTCGTGCCCAGTATCGGGACCAATAAGGGGGCGCCGTTCAAGATAAGCGGTCCCGTCATGGTGATCCGGTATTGGCCGGTAGAAGGTTGCTGGGATACCGCATAGTTACGGCTATCCGACAATAACTCCATGGTGGTAGGGAAAATGGATGCCGTATGGGAATCCTCACCTACGCCGAGGATGATGCAATCGAACGTAGGCATTTGATTGAACAACGGCAAGAATTCCTTTACGACCCATGAATAACGCATCGCCTCGGTACCCGGCTCGTTCTCGCCCTTGATCCGGTGGATATGATCCGCCGGGATACACAAAGGCTTAAAAAGCAAATGATTCGCATGACCGTAATTACTATCCGGACTCGTTGGTGGAACGCAACGCTCGTCCACCCAGAAGAAACGGATGTTATTCCAGTCAATCTTATCCTTATACTCATCTACCCAGAGGGAAAACATATGCTTCGCCGTCTCCCCTCCCGAGAGCGCTAGGTTAAACGGAGCGAAGTCTTTTCGGCGAATCATCGCCATCATGTCCTCCGTCATCGACCGAAGCGCCTCTTTCATCTCATTATATCTCTTTATTTCCATAAAATTATCTTCTTTGGCAGGCGCAGACTTTCTTTTCCGCACCTAAAATAACAGTTTCCTCCGGTCCGTCCTCGCCCGGCTCATAGAAGAATAAGTTCTTCGAACCCTCCTCTTTCCAATGGAGCAAGATCGGATCGATAAATTTCCAACTAGCCTCCAAAGCGTCGCTACGAGCATACAGGGTGGAATCGCCCAGCATGGCATCCAGCAACAGACGCTCGTAAGCGTCAGGAAGATAGCTCTTCGAGAGGGAATCGTAGCGGAAGTCCATGCTGACTTGCTTCACCTCGAAACCGGCTCCCGGCATTTTCAGCCCGAACTTCAAGGATATACTCTCGTTCGGTTGGATACGGATGGTCAATTTATTGCAGGAACCTCCCGAACATTGACCGACAAACAGTTGATGGGGCGTAGACTTGAAGTGGATCACTACCTCCGATGACTTCTCCGGCAACTTCTTTCCCGTATAGAAATAGAAGGGCACACCGCTCCAGCGCCAGTTATCGATAAAGAATTTCATCGCCACATACGTCTCGGTATTCGAGTCGGGAGCTACGTTCTTCTCTTCCCGATAACCGATATATTGTCCACGGACAACCATCTTATCCATATCCAACACCGTATACGGGCGTATGGAGCGGAATACTTTCACGATCTCGTCACGAATCGGTTCCGGCTCGAATATAGAGGGAGATTCCATGGCGATAAACGACATCAATTGCATTAAGTGATTCTGGATCATATCCCGCATCGCCCCGGCTCCATCATAATATTTCCCTCGATTCTCCACCCCCAAGGTCTCAGTAGCGCTGATCTCGATGGAATCGATATAATTATGATTCCACAATGGCTCGAAAATACCGTTCGAGAAACGCAATACCAAGATATTCTGCACGGTCTCTTTCCCCAGATAATGGTCGATACGATAAATCTCCTCCTCATGGAAGATATGTCGTAAATGATCATTCAACTGGCGGGCAGACTCCAAGCTGGTGCCAAACGGCTTCTCCACGATGATCCGCCGGAAACCATCCGGAGACTCGGTCTTGTTCAAACCACTCTCCAGCAAACATTGCGGGACGATCTCGTACATCACCGGCGGGGTAGCCAAGTAATAGATGATCTTATCCGGCAAGTCGTGTTTCTCTTGCAAGAACTCGATGCGCTCACGCAATTTGTAGTATTCATCGGCGTTGGTGGAATCGAAGGCGAGGTAATAAACATTCTCCAAGAAGTCATCGATCAAGCCCTCGTCGTAGGTCTTTCCCTTCTGTGCCTCCAAGATATGCGTATGTTGCTCCGCACGGAACTCCTCATCGCCATAAGCGGTACGGGCGGCTCCCAAGATGCAGAAGCGGTCGGGTAGCAAGCCACGAACATATAACTCGAACAAAGAGGGAAGCAACTTGCGACTGGTAAGATCGCCCGACGCCCCGAATATAACTAATAATTGATTATCTGCTTTCTTCATGTCTTTATACGTTATAAGTTCCAGAAACCGTCTTTCCTCCCTCACCCGTCCAGTTGGTATGGAAAAACTTACCACGCTCCCAATCGACCCGCTCATAAGTATGAGCCCCGAAATAATCCCGCTGGGCCTGAATCAAGTTAGCGGCGGAATGCGGGGTAGACAGTCCATCGAAATAGCTCAACCCCGAGCTCATCGCCGGCAAAGCCACTCCATGCAAGGCACCCTCGGCTACCACTTGCCGCCAAGCCAACAAGGAAGACTCGATCTTTTGAATAAAGAACTCATCGAATAAGAGGTTCTCCAGATTCCGGTTCTTCTCATAAGCCTGCGTAATTTTCTCCAAAAAGACAGAGCGTATGATACATCCCTTCCGCCAAATCTTGGCGATCGTACCGTAATCCAACTGCCAATCATATCGCTTAGAAGCTTGGTACAACAAAGAGAATCCCTGCGCGTAGGAAACCAACTTAGCGGCATACAAAGCCTGCTTGATCTCTTTCTCCGAGATCAAGGTCTGCCCCAGCACGCCACTCTTCGGATAAAGCGAGGACGCTTTTTTCCGTTCTTCCTGCATGGAAGAAAGCATACGGGCATAAACAGCCTCGGTAATCAATGTCAGCGGATCATTCTCGTCCATAGCGGCGATAGCGCTCCATTTACCGGTACCCTTCTGGCCGGCGGCATCCAATATCTTATCTAGCAGGTAGCCCTCCCCCGCCTCGTCCTTGAAGCGGAGAATATCGGCCGTAATACCGATCAGGTAGCTATCCAGCTCTCCCGTGTTCCAATCCTCAAAGATACGAGCCAAGGCCTCATTGTCCAGATCCAGACGATTCTTCAATAAGGAATACGCCTCGGAAATCAACTGCATATCTCCATACTCGATACCATTGTGTACCATTTTCACGAAATGGCCGGCTCCACCCGGACCAATCCATTGGCAACAAGGCGTCCCGTCGTCCAGCTTGGCGGCGATGCTTTGCAAGACATCCTTCACCAAAGGCCAAGCGGCAGGCGAACCACCCGGCATCACGGAAGGCCCGTACAAGGCTCCGATCTCGCCTCCGGAGATTCCGGTACCTACGAAGTACATCCCATGCGCCTCCATCTCCTTCACCCGGCGTTCCGTATCATGGAAATCCGAGTTACCACCATCAATAATCACGTCGCCGGGTGATAAGTAAGGAATCAATTGAGCCATCAGCTCATCCACCGGGGCACCCGCTTTTACCATCAGCATAATCTTGCGAGGACGCTCGATAGACTCAACAAATTCCTGTATCGTATGGGTTCCTATAAAATCCTTTCCTTTTCCACGACCGCTCATGAAGCGGTCTACCACGCCTTCCTCTCCCGGCGCTGTACGATTATAAACGGATACGGCGAACCCCTTACTTTCCATATTCAACGCAAGGTTCTCGCCCATCACAGCCAAGCCGATTAATCCAATATTTGATGTTTTCATATTTATGTTTTTATTTTATTAATCCAAATAAATCATTTAAAGCCTCACTCATCGACGGATGGGTGAATATCGAATCCCGAAGGAATGTGTAATCTTGCCCGAGACGCATCGCCAAGCTAACCGTATTTATGACTTCGCTGGACTCGGCGCAGAATAAGGTACATCCTAGGATCTTCCCGGTATCCGCATCTACCACGGCTTTCAGCAAGCCATCCGTCTGCTCGATGGTACGGGTACGAGGCATAGCGGCGGCAGGCAGGCTGGCCACCTTTATATTTTTCTCCATCTTACGGGCTTGCGTCTCGTTCAACCCGACATGGGCCAACGGAGGATCGATGAATACGGAATAAGCCACTGCTTCCCGATCGTCCAAGCTCCGGAAACCATTACCAAACAGCTCTTCCCGGATAATACGGTAATCATCCAAAGACAGATAGGTGAATTGTAATCCGCCATGTACATCCCCGATCGCCCAGATATTAGGGATATTGGTACGCAACTTACTATCCACCTCGATAGCGCCACGATTAGTCGTCTGTATTCCGGCGGCCTGCAGATTTAGGCTTTCCGTATTCGGTTTACGACCGGTAGCCAAAAGCACCGCCTCGGCTTCCAGTCGCAAGGTATCTCCCGAGATAGCGTTACGGCAGATCACCGCAGCCCGCTCAACATCCTGCTCAATCGTCTGCACAACCGTGTTCAAATGAATGGTGATCCCTTTTTTCTCTAGCGTGGACTTCACCGAATCGGCGATGTCCCGGTCCTCACGAGGGATGAACACCTCCCCTGCCTCCAAGATCGTTACCTTCGACCCAAAACCGGCGAACATGGAAGCGAATTCCAGCCCGATATATCCGCCTCCGACAATAACCAGATGCCGTGGCAGTTTCTCCAGTTCCATAATGGAAGTACTTGTATATACGTAAGGATTATCCTCGATACCGCTTATCGTAGGAATAATCGTCGTGGCTCCGGTATTGATGAATATCTTCTCGCCTTCCAGCAAGAAAGAGTCCGTATCCGTTTTCACGACAATCTCATAAGGGGAACGAAAAGAAGCCTCTCCGGTATAGACCGTTACGGTCTCCCGATCATCCAGATTCTTGAAATTCTTCTCACGAAGCAAAGAGGTCAGTTTCTCCTTGGCGAGGATCGCCTGCTTAAACTCCTCCGCATATTGCTCGAAGGTAGAAGGTCTGCGATACCCTGTCACTTGAGCGTAATGTACAAGCGCTTTCGTCGGTATACAGCCGATATTGATACAAGTACCTCCGTACATACCCGTCGAACGCTCCACCACAGCTACATTCCATCCATGGTTGGCCAAATCCGCCGCCAAGGTTTTTCCACCTTTCCCAAAACCAATAATAATCGCATCGTACTTTTTCATCTCTGATTTATCTTCTTTTCGTTAGACATTAAAATAACATTCGTTTTAACCTAATTGTTGCGAATTTCATATTGCAAAAATAGCTCCAGCCCCTATTTTACAAAATGGCTGTTCAACCTATAAGTTTAGCCATTTTTCCCGAAACAACAAAATAACGGACAATATGCTTCGCCTCATCCTTCTCTACGCCACCTAACGCACTCGTTAAGTCCACCGGAAAATATACATTTATGGACTATGTAAAGGTAGGGTTACCTTTACAAATCGTGATGGGAATCGTGATGGTATTTATATCACCTTTATTATTCCCATTCTAAACATTCGCACATGCATTTTAGTTTTATATTTGCAGTTGTAAAACAGTACAAGAAAATTTATGGATATACCGTTTAAACCGATTAGGTTAGAAGACAAAGAGATCATAACCTCATTTACATTTCCCAGCGATTATCGCAATTGTGATTTCTCATTCGCGAACATGTGCAGTTGGCGTTTCTTATATGACAGTGAATTCGCTATCGTGGATGGCTATTTATTAATCCGTTTTATGATCGAGGACAAGAGCCGTTTCGCCTATATGATGCCTGTCGGGGATGGAGATTTAGCGGGTGCCGTTCGTTTGCTGGAAGAGGATTCCTTAAAATATGGACATCCGCTCTGTATGCTTGGTATCACCCCCGACGCCAAGGAGCAACTGGAAGGCGCACTTCCCGGAAGTTTTTTTTATATCCCAGAACGGGATTATTTCGATTACATTTATTTACGGGAGGATTTAGCAACCTTACGGGGTAAGAAATACCAATCCAAACGTAATCATATCAATAATTTCAAGAAACAATATTCGTACGAGTATGTCCCTATCACGCCAGATATCGTACCGCAATGCCTGAAACTGGAATGTAAATGGTATAAGGCGAACAATGGAGATAATGACGAGGAAGAGCTTAATGATGAACGTCGCTCCCTTACCTATGCCTTGCATCATTTTGACAGCCTAGGCCTGATCGGTGGCGCTCTCCGGGTTGATAACGAAATTATCGCTTTCTCTTTCGGGGCACCCATCAATCATAATACATTCGGAGTACACGTGGAAAAAGCGGACGTGAATTTTGACGGAGCATATACGGTGATCAACCAAGAGTTCGCCTCTCACCTTCCGGAACAGTATACTTACGTGAACCGGGAGGAGGATCTCGGCATACCGGGGTTGCGCCAAGCGAAGCTTTCTTATCAGCCTACCATACTATTAGAGAAGAGTGCCGCAATAAAAAAGCAACTTACGCAAACTAAATAAATTATGGACAAGAAACAACAAATCGTAAACTTATGGCGTACCTGCTTCAGGGATTCCGAGGCATTTATCAGCCTTTATTTTGATCGTGTTTACAAGGACGAGAACGCAATGACCATCGAGAAGGACGGTAAAATAGTATCTGCCTTGCAGATAGTTCCTCATACGATGACTTATTTGGGTACCGAGATCTCGGTAGGCTATATCTCTGGGGCGTGCACGACTCCGGAAGAAAGAGGGCAAGGGCTTATGCGACAACTCTTGCAAGAGACATTCGAGGAAATGGAACGGCGTGAGATCGCTATCTCCGCCTTAATCCCTGCCGATCCTTGGCTATTCGACTATTATAGGGAACAGGGTTATACCGAGGCATTCGATTATTCCGTAGAGACATATATCCGCCCGAATACGCCGGTTCAACTCCCGAAGATAACGGTTATCCAACCGGAGGTACCGACAACCGACGAATTGTTCGCTTATTTCAACCGCAAATTACGTGAACGCCCTTCCTGTATCTTGCACTCGCAGGATGATTTCATCACGATACTTCGTGATCTGCAATTAGATAACGGGGGGATGTACACGGCCTTGGACGAGAACGAGAAGGTGGTTGGCATGGCTTTCGCACTGCCTCTTGAGGCGGGTACAGCGCCGTCCGACAAAAAGCTTTTTATCAAGGAACTTCTTTACGACTCGGAAGAGATCAAGGAATTACTATTGCAAGAGCTTACCCTGCAAAATAACATATCGCAAGCGACGGTCAATACCCCTCCCACCCCTCCGGGTACCTTACCTATGGGTATGGCCCGCATCATCGACACGAAACGCATGATCCACCTCTGGCTATCCAAACAACACGAAAGCCCTGTCTCCAAAAAAGATTTGGAACAAATGGATAACCAAACGCTAACACGACAGTTGATGGGTTATCAGGGGAGGATGGCTTATATGAGTTTGATGCTGGATTAACACCAAAATAAAAAAAACGGATTGCTTAGGATAAGATCCCGGCAATCCGTTTTTATTTCTTATTCCTTACTCAGTTTTTTTCGGTTTAAATACATGATCCATATTAGGATGTTCATACCAATCTTTATATTGTTCGCCTGAACTTATGGACCACTTTGAGAATTCTGGATAGGCATCATTTATAGAATTATTTTCCGCCACGTATTTAAACTCCGTAGGAATTATAAACCCCCACATTGTCTTATCTGAGTTATTCGGATCATTGGCGATATAACCATTTGTTTCCGTTTTCACTCTATCCGTCGGTCTATAGCCTGCTAAATGTACTTCTGAACGGTTGTTTGTATTTCCGCCATTCACGATAAAGAAGTTCAAAGCAGACATATCCAAATCATCTTGTGATACGCCACCGGCAAAAGTCAATTCATACATGATCGTACGTACCGGATAAAATGTTTTAGAGGCATTTGAGGTATTCAGCATTGTCCGCTCCTGCGATCCGCTTAATATCCAATGCGCATCATCAAACAAAGGTAACACCGCCGCTGAAGGATTCGGCTCTATGTCTCCGGCTGATTCAAAATAATTATTATTGACAAACAAACTTGCCGGAACGGAAATCCCGCTGAATTTAGTCGCGACTAATTTATCAAATTGAATACCGGCCCCTAATGTCTTTGTCGCCCCTACCGCAATAAGATCAACAACTAAAACCATTCCATCTACGTTCCCAGATCTTCCCAGTTCAAGTTGGCTACTAATTCCCAAAACCAAATCATTCATATCATAATCACCAAAAGCGGGCCAGTTATCCTCCATAGCGAACGTATAGTAAGTGCCATTGGGAACCTCGATTGGATAATCCGGGTTGGAAGGAGGATCTGTCGGACCTTGATTACCATTACCCGTGCAATCGCCCGCAGGAATCGCAATTGAAGCGTTTTTATCAACCTGCTTACTTCCACCAGACAACGTTAGATTTTTCGAAAATTCATTCCCTTTCCATAAGTCTCCCAACAATTGCAAATTCCCATCCAACGAAAGCGTTCCTTCCAATAATTTAGTTTGCGTGAAATCTAATAACGCATAATCTGAATCCTTACACTCTATCTTATTCCAACTTTTAAAAGATGCCAAATAGTTTCCTGCCGCATCACCTAGATCCGTAATTCTGAAAATCGAGTAATTTCCCATTTCACACTCAATTTCTTTCGCATCCATATACCTTGCTTCAAGCAGAGTAGACTCAGCCAAGTACATACTAACATTGTAAAGTGAAAGTCCGGCTTCAACAGAAATCTTACAATGATTCTCTATAGATCCGCCAGCACTACCATTTTTCCCTGTCATATTAATATTAGTAGCCTTAATCGTACCATAATTTATTAGAGCAACAGCATGATCTTTCGCTCTATATCCAGAAAGAATTACCTCTCCATAGTTCTCAAGATCATAATCAACTAATTTATAAGCGGGTTCAGAAAGAGCATCCGGCTCACCGAACTTCGCTCCACTTTTCACAACCAACTTAGCGCCGTCACCTTGTGATTCTCCATTAGCTTCAAGGATATTCAACCTACCACTCTTTTCCAAAACAATAGTAGCTCCACTACTTCCTTTAAGAATCGAGACTGACAATGTTCCTTCTACATATAATGTCACATTTCCTATCAAGGTTAGAGTGCTCGCATCATAAGTATCATTTCCAGCAGCAAGCTTATACATCCCTTCATACAAAGTAACATTACCCTGCCCCTTCATAGCCCTATTAAAAAATTCCTCGGCAGTGATCAGTTTAGCTTTTCCTGAATTATAATTATCTTCCGAACTTCTCAATAAAGATTTAGTTGTCGTACCAACGGCAGAAGCCGGTTTAAAATCGAAAGCCAGATCCTTCATTGAGGGATCTACTAATACGTTCTTCACCGATTTTCCTTTTTGGGGATCGATTTGCATAATGTAAATCGTTTCCAAAGCTCGAGGCAATGTCATCGTGCGAACATACGGCTTATTCCCGTTGGCCACACCACCATATAATGGCTCAGCGTCATCGGCATAGAAAGGATTCACGTCATATACCCATACTTGGTAATCATACTGGCCATTGAACTCATCATTCACCTCTACGGTCAAAGTCACTTGGTGAATAGTGGCGGTAGACTGATTGAAATCATCAGGCAAAGATGGATCTGGTTTTTCCGGAGTAGGCGGAACCGGATCCGGCTCAGGCTCGTACACATCGGTAGTACATGCCGCCAATAGAACGCAAAGCGCGATAGCGACACATTTCATTGTTGATTTAATCATTGTTTTCATATCATTGAAGTTTTATTATTCACCTATCCCCTATAAACATTCAGTAATCCACAACCTTGTCAATACAGCGTCATTTTGGCGTTGGCAAGACATTCATCATCATTGGTTGCCAATCATAGAATCGATATATTATTTATTGAACAACAAAAGGATGTGCCTTAAAGCACATCCTCCGCATAACTAGTTCTTCATTCTGTTTTGTTTGTAAAGAGATCATATTTTATTACATTGTCCTCTACATAATTTAAATACCACCCCGGCGTATTATCACCTTTAATCCAACTCCCGAAACCCTCATAAGCATCATCGATACGAATCGTCTCTTTAGGATAAGTAGCGAAATCTTGTGAAGGTATACTTAAAGCCCACATCAAACCAGTCTCATTCGACACATAGTCTGCCGTACTATTATCACTAGATGCGGCTTTATCCGTACCTTTATAACCCGCTATATGAACTTCATTTCTACGATCAGAATCAAAGCCATTGGTAACAATAAAGAGATTAAAATTATTAACGTTCATGACTCCATCAATAGGTGTATTGAAATTAACTGTCACTTCGTTCACTACAGGCTCAGCTGTTATCTTATAAGTATTAATAGGTGTTCTTTCCGAGCTACCTAATAGAGAATGTGCATCCGAGAACAACTGGATCACAGCATTCGTCTGTCCTTGCTCAGCGCCAGAAACCGCCGAAGCGGGAATACCATCCAATTGGAAACCAACCCCAATTTGCTTTGTAGCGCCGGTGGCATATAGCGTATAGATGATTTTAGCAGACTCCGTCTTGCCCCCGATCTTTTTATTATTTATCTGGATACCTATTACCAAATCATTCATATCATAATCGCCGGTAGTAGGCCAATTATCCTCAAATAAATAAGTATAAGGTAAAGTCTCAACTTCTTCATACGACGGATCTTGATCTCCATCTCCTTCTCCCGGATTCTGATTTCCTGAATTTTTATTACAATCATCTTCATCTATCTCTACAGATGCTTGTCCTTGCGCAAATGTAGCCGGAGCATTCAGTTTATAATAGTTTACATTCTTGTCATGATGATCACATTCGATCTCAAGCATACCTGAATACTCTACACTATTCCAACCACCTAATATTACCTTATTTGCTCTAAACAACGCATATTCCGGGCTATCAGACGTACCTGATATGTAATTTGTTTGCGTCGTAAAATGCACTCCAGCATCTTTATCATCATCAGTACAATCAAAAATGGAAAACGCATCCATATACATGTGCAAACCACCAGCCGTAAATTTATCACACTCAAAACCAGAATAGGAAGCTAAAATTATAGTTCCACCGTTAACATCGCATATATCCGTCTCAAAAACACAAGCGTTATATATCTCTCCATTTGTTAACATCAATGTTTTCTCTATATCAAATTCTCCATAATTTACAATGAGGTTTGTTCTATCAGTAGTAGACAGCCCACCTGTAATGTCCATTTCTCCATCATTATAAATTGAAGCACTTGAAGTTAAAGCCAAAGAATAATTTCCATTTGCCTTCTTTCCATTCAACTCAACATCTCCATGATTAATCAATCTTGATTGATCCGTGAAAGACAAGCTCAATTTTTCGTCATCATCATCTCCTAAAAAGCCATCCTTTTCTACCGCTATTTGAGCGTTACCCACACAGTTCAATACTATATTGTTTTTACCAGCAGTCAACTCGCCATCACTTAATATATAAATCTTCGCATTATTCTGCAAAGTTAAGTAATCAGTGGTTAGTTTGGCTTCACCTTTTATATATAAGCTAAAATTCCCCTCTCCCGGTAAAGAACTTATATTCAACTTTGCATCCTTGTTTACGATATATTTTCCTCCAGTTTTAATTTGTTGCTTTCCACTAATCGCAGTCGCACCTGACGGACTAAAATCAACCTCTGGCATTTCGTAACTTGCGCTACGCAACACTGAACCAGAAGAGCTTTTAGTATTGGCAATCGAACCCAAATTACAAACCATATCACCATCTTGAACAGGAAAAGCATAAACTCTTTTTCTCTTAAAGGGATCAGTTTGACGTATAAAGATTTCATTTTCAGAATCCGGAATACTTATATTCACGTTAAATGGAACTTTACTATTCACTTTCTGTCCTGCCAGCAATCTCGCCCTTTCATCAATAGCTGGATTGCCAGCAAAGGCCTCTATTGTATAATAATATTTTCCATCATAAGCATCGACTATATTTACAGTCAAGTTTCTCGACTTGGATATCGAGTTTACTATGTCCACAATTGGATTTTCCGGATTCTCAGGTTCCGGCTTCGGCCCTGGAGCAGGATCCGGCTTCGGCTCATACACATCCGTCGTACAAGCAACCATCAGCACTGCGAATAGGAACAGTGCCATGAAATTTACTTTCGTAAAAATACATCTCTTCATATGCTTAATCATTAAATATTTCCCCTATAACATCATTTAAAAAAGAAGTTGTATATTTTAATCAACTTATTGAGTATTATCAACAGCAAAGGTAGATTTTATTATAATGCGAAGTTCTTAAACGCACAAATATTATCACATCAATTAACTATAATTAATAATGCCCCAAAGAAAACACCTTTGATAAATAGACAATATTTATTTCATACCATGTTAAAAAAGAATAATAAAAGACTATTCACCCTACTCCAACCATTCAATCAGCTTATCAGCCAAAGTTACTGTTCCCGGCAAAGGTGGTTGGTGCCGATGTGGAGAAGGTCCCTAGCGATTTTCTCTTGGCAATAACATGCCATCTGGCAATTTGACAAAATGAAAACCAAAGTCTCGGAGAATCGATTTTTTCGGGCAAAGGTACGGATTGCTCCCAAATACGAGAAGAAAAAACAGCATTCGTCTCGTTGATAGACGAATACTGAAAAATAGCCTTTCGCTCCAGAGAAATTAATTCATCATATCTCATATTTTGAGGCAAGAAAAGGGTAAAAGCAGTGTTACGATAGGGTTATAGCACGGTAAGAATGCCCATTCATGAGTACTCATAACCCTATGCACGGCCGCTCATAATGCCTAATGCGAGTATCGGCATTGGGCAATACGACCTATCGCAACAGGTTTCGCCACCTATCGTGTACAAAATCGGCCCCTTTTTCAAGAAAAAGCGTGTTTATTGCCACGCCTATCTCATTATCTTGTCACTTTCGCACGAAGGGTATGTCAACATATTCGTATAATATGAAGCAAATAGTCAGAATAAGCTTCTATTTCGCAACAGACCCATCATACAAGCCAGAGGCTCCCAATAGGCCTTAAGCACTCACATAAAACACGGAATTTTCAATCCAACTGATAAATCTTCAGCTTATTGTAAAGCGTCTTCCGGTCGATGCCCAATAACTGGGCCGCACGAGTCTTATTATTGCCGCACTCTTGGAGGGCCTTACGGATAAGGTCACGTTCATGCTCCACGTTCTTAAGCTGGATGTTGGTGTGCGAAGAGAGGTTCTCCGTCAGTTCCTCCGGGAGTTCCTTGCGGGTGATGTATCGACCGGTCGCCAATAAGGTAGCGTACTTGATAACGTTCTTCATCTGCCGCAGGTTACCCGGCCAAGAATAGGATTGGAACAATTGCATGGTATCGTTGTCGAAACCGATGATATCTTTCTGGAGCTCGCTATTCGCCAGATCGAGGAAGTGGTTGGCGAACAAGAGCAAATCCTCTTTTCGCTCTTTCAAGTCCGGGATACGGATCGTGAACTCATTGATACGATGGTACAGGTCCTCACGGAAATCTCCTTTCTCGATCGCCTGCCGCAAGTTCTCGTTCGTCGCGGATATCAAGCGCACGTTGATAGCGATCTCCTGATTGCTCCCGATCGGCTTTACCTTGCGCTCCTGTAGGGCACGCAATAGCTGAACCTGTACCTCATACGTCAGGTTCCCGATCTCATCCAAAAATATCGTACCGCCTTGAGCCGCCACAAACGCCCCAGTCTTGTTCTCGATCGCCCCCGTAAAAGAACCTTTCACGTGGCCGAAGAACTCGGAAGCCGCCAATTCCTTGGGGATAGCGCCGCAATCCACGGCGACAAACGGAGCCTTGCTACGATTACTTTGCTCGTGGATCCGACGGGCGATATACTCCTTACCGGTACCGCTAGCGCCGGTCACCAATACCGACATATCCGTCGGAGCCACCAAACGCACATGCTCATAAAGCTGGCGGGCCGCTTGGCTCTGCCCCTCGATATAAAGATCCGGGGCCGAAGAAACCGGGACTCTCGCCGGAGCCTTCTCCTCCACGTACACAAGTTCCTTGATCTTTCCCAGCAACTCATCCGGGTTCAGCGGCTTGGCAATATAATCCGCCGCCCCCAGCTTCATCGCCTGAACCGCCGTTTGTATCTCCGCATAACTGGTCATCATGATAAGGGGTAAGGAAGGATGGGTATTCTTCAGCCATTTCAATAAGTCGATCCCGTCACTATCCGGCAGGCGTAAATCCGATATAACCAAATCGAACGCTTCCTCCCCCAGCCTCCGTTTAGCATCGGAAACAGAGGACGAGGATATTACGACAAACCCTTTCTTACCCAGCCATGTGGTAAGCATCAAGGAAAAAGTTATATCATCTTCAACGATTAGAATCGACAACATACCCACTCAGATTATTTATAGTAACCACAAAGGTAAATAAATAAAACGAATCAAGAAAACATCCACGTAGCTTTACGCCATACTCCCTCGAAAGGACCTTGTTTATGATGGGCTAACCACCAGTGGCAAAAACCTAGCTGGAGAATGAAAAGAAGGATTCCTACGGCGAAGCTGGCGGTCGTCCCCAGATCGTCATACAGGGATAAACCGTATCCGAAATAGATAAAAGAGCCTACCATCGATTGCGTGAGGTAATTCGTCAAGCTCATTTTCCCGTAAGGCACAAGCCCGTGAAGCACCTTATGCGGCGCCTTCCACTGCCACAAGAAGATAAAGGAGGATACCAATACGCACATGAACGAGAAATTACGCAAGGAAGACACGATCGTGCTCATCGGGCGAAGCTCTTCGGTACGCTCCAGCAAACCGGGTAGGGAAAGGGACAGATAATAGAGGGGAATGAAACAAACTACCCCGATAACAAAGGTCCTTGTCCAAAACGTCCGGTGCTTCTCCAGATCGACAAACAATCCCTTGCGTCCCAACAACATGCCCAGCATAAAGAGAGCCGATGTCTGGAAGAAACGTCCATAGCTCCAAGCCCAGAGAAGGCTATACAGCTGCCCGTCCCACAGATTGGACTTGACCATTTCCCAAAAGCTGGTACCTTCCATATACGGATAGATCCGCATACAGTGCACCAGCCATTGTTCCTTGGATGCCACATATTCCGGATGCATCAGGGCATACATGAATTTACCCCACTCCATAGGCTGTAGCATCAAGACCACGGCGATCGCCAAGACCACCTTATTACTCAACTTGCAAACCGGTATCAACACAATACCCAAGATCGAATAAAGCACCAAGATCTCCCCCGGGAAGAACGATGCGTTGAAGCAACCGATAAAGAATAGGAGCACCAACCGCCAGAAAAAACGAAGCCGGAAGTCCTTCCCTTTCCTCGCTTGGTTATCAAACTGGATAAAGAAGCTAAAACCGAACAGCAGGGCGAAAATAGCGTACGCCTTCCCGGAAAAGAGGAAGAACAAGGTATCCCATACCCCTTTATCCAAGGCTTTCATAAAATCGGTAGTAGCCTCCGGAAAATTATACAAGTTAAAATGCTCGATATTATGCAATAGGATAATAGCCATAACGGCAAATCCTCGTAATGCGTCGACCACCTCGATACGAGGTCGGGATTGTAGTGCGTGTTCCATGATATGATTCAGTAGATTTTATTATTTCGTGGCAAAAGTAACGAAACTAAATAGAAAAAGCATCCTCGAAAGGATGCCTTTTTCTTTTGCAGACTTAAATTGAATACTCAGGACTTAATCTTTCGCCATGAATAAATTCATGACTTTTGTTTTTAACGGTTTAAATGTAGAAACGCCCACTTGCGATTTCATTAAATAGATAGCGAATATCGTGCCAAAGCCAGCGAAACGCACGATAATGAATATCTAACTACTTATCCTTTAACAAGTAATAGATAAATTTTGTTTCTATAAAGTGGAATTTTATTTCAAAAGCATGGGGAAAGGCATTCCACGGATGGGTATTTATTCCACACCGGATTCCACAAGATTACCCGATGGCGGACTCCGCATCCTTCACGATAGCAAGCGCTTGCTCGATTACCTCGCCCAGCAGGTGGTACCAGCCGGAATCGGTCAGTTCCTCATCATTCTTCTCCAAGATCCGCAGGTGTTGTACCAATGAATTGGCCCCCAGCATCGTGAACAGGGGAATCAACTTATGAGATATCCGGGAGGCTTCCTCCCGGTCTTTTCCCTCTAACGCATCCCGAAGTAAGTCGATGCTCTTGCGGGTTTCCTCCGAGAAGGTTTTCAGTATAGAGGCTGAGGCCTCCGGATCCTCTCCGGCAAAAGCGGTCAACGAAGAGAAATTCAACTCGCTCCTTGCCTCCAGATGGAGTGTCAGCAACTCATTCAGCAAGGAGATTAATTGGGCGGCGGTAAACGGCTTGTTCAAGAAACCCGTGAAACCAGCCTCCAGATAATGCTCGTGCTCCTTGGCGATACTGGCAGATAGGGCGATCACCGGGATCTCATCCGTTCCGGGGATACCGGACGTACGTATCCGCTCCAGTAAATGATAGCCATCCAGCGTCGGCATCTGTATATCGGTGATAATGGCGTTGAATACGGTGTTCCGCAATAGCTCGAGGACGTTATGCGGATTCGTACAACCTACCACCTGCACGTGACTCTGCTTCAAGAGTTCCTCCGTCAAGGCCAGTTGTAGAGGATCGTCATCTACCAGAAGACAATAGACATCTTGCCCCTCAAACAAGGGTAAAGCCTCGGCCTCACCAGCATCCGGAGCCTCCGCCGTTACGTCCGGCAAAGATTGATTATCGGCCAAGGGAAGAGGTAGCAAGATCGTGAAATCACTGCCTTTCCCCGGGGTACTATCCAAAGCAAGCGTACCGTTCATCAAGGACAGAAGCTTACGGGTGATGGAGAGGCCCAGACCGAAACCTTCCACCTCTTCCGTATCGGCAAGGCGAGTAAACTCCCCGAATATCCGCTCTTGTTCCTCTTTCGGGATGCCCGGACCGGAATCGCTTACGGTAATTGATAATTGAAAATTAATAATTGAAAGTTTTTGGAGGGAGACAAGTAAAACGACTCGCCCCGCTTCCGTGAACTTGATAGCGTTAGATAAGAGGTTTCCTACGACCTGCCGGATACGGATCGGGTCGCCCATATAAACTTGCCCAGTCTCCTCAGGTTTCAGGTTCAAGACAAACCGCAAGCCTTTCGCCTCCGCTATCGGCTGGAAGCTGGTATAGATCTCATCGAACAAGACTGGGACACGGAAGGGAACGCTATGCACCTCCATCTCGCCGGACTCCAACCGCTGGAAATCCAACAGGTCGTTCACCAAGGAAAGGATATGATCCGAGGAACCTTTCATGTTCTCCAAATAATATTGCTGACGCTCGTCCGGATGGCGGCGTAGCAAAAGCTCGATATATCCGATGATGGAAGAAAGCGGAGCCCGTATATCGTGGCTGATCGTCAACATCAGCTTCTCACGGCTTCGCAATAAGCTCTCGGCGACCTGTTTCGCCTTTTCCAGTTGCATACGGTAATATTTACTTCGTGAGATATCCCGTGAGATAAAGAAGAGGAACAGAAAGGCGATTACCACGGAGACGATCGCGATTCCGGCGATCAAATGGGAGGTCTCCCTTAATAGTACCTGCTTCTTATAGACCCTTTCCAGCGACGCCTCCATCTCCTCCTCCTCGATATTACGGAGCATCTGGTTGATCTCCCGGGTAATCACGCTATTGTTATACCGTAAGTTAGAGGCCCTTTCCAACAACTGATCCATCAGTTGTTGCCGTTGCCAAGCCACACTGTCTTGGATGCTTTTCAGCACGCTGACAATTGTATCGGTCGGATTATAAGCGTTCACCAACGTATCGGTAACGATCTCCCGGGTCGTGTTCACCACGATGCTGGTATCTTCCTTGCCGGGAGAGAACACGTCGGCCAAACGCTTGAAGAATCCCCGCTTCTTACGGGGAACTACCACCGTATCTTGCTTGACCTCTACCCGCTCTTGTACCTGCACCTCGTTTACGATCGTATCCCGGACGGCAATTATTTTCTCAATATTCTCCGTATAAAGACGCTCCGTGTTCGCTTCCTGCCAAGTCTCAAGCAAACGACGGGTATTCCATCGCTTACGCTCCAGCAGTATGTCGATCGTATCTATTTTCAGGAGTTGCATGGAGTCCGTCACCAAGGTCCTCAACGAATCCATGTTATTATGGGCCTTATTCAACGTACGATTGAAGTGGCGGAACTCGTTCTGGGGCATGCCTACCAACTGCCCCAACGCCTCGCTTTCATAGAGCAAGGAGAGCGTATTGGTGACCAAGTACACCTTCCGGCGTGCCTGATGATCCGGCTCGTCCTCCTCGGCCACTTTCTCTACTATATTATAAATGTAAGCGACCGAGCAGACCGCAATGGTAATCAGCAAAATATAGCCTAATATCACCTTGCTAGTAATATGTCCGCTTTGTTCTTTCATATACGGTTGAGATCAGTCTAATTCCTATCATAAGCGATATCCCATTTATCCATCATCTCAAAATCCTGCTTTTTTAAGCCGACTTTCCAAAATGGGATCGGGTCGTCATGGTCTCCCAGATACATACGGTCACGTACCTTGAAGGCACGATTCGTTAAGGCAAACGTGGAATCGGCCACCGGAGTCCGCACACCGGCTATATCAAGCATCGTATGGAATACGCTGTTCGTGCTAACCGGATAAGTCTCGTGTGCCTGCGCTTCCAGATATTTCTGGGGATATGACTCCCGGTAAGCCTTCGAGAACCAGATCACATACGGGATATGCAACTGGTAATAGGTCGGTATCGGAGACGCATGCAGATAACGGGCTCTGGAATCATCGAAGATATCCTCTCCATGATCGCTTAAGTAAAGCATGGATGCCGGAGCATTTGTCTTCGCCAACATATCCACGATTTCCCCCAGCACGTAATCTGTATAGTGGATGGAATTATCATAAGCGTTCCGTAACTCCTTTTTATACGAGGCACGAATTCCCTCCGCCTTATCCGGCCTATAGAAACGGAACTCCTTCGGATAACGTTCATGGTAATTAAAATGCGAGCCATAAGTATGAAGTACTACGAAAAGATTACCGTCCTCTTTATCCAGTTCCTTCTTTAGATAAGGCAGGATCGCCGCATCGTGCAAGGAGGTTAGCGTAGAACCCGTATTAAATGCACTCATATCGATAAAGGTATCTGCCTCCCGGTAAAAAGCGCCGATCATCGAGGTCGTTAGTTTCTGGTTGGCGATCACGAGCGTACGGAAACCAGCCTCTTTGAAAGCGGTCACGATACTTTTCTCGTCGTAAAGGACTCCATAATTCTCGGCGCTGGCAGCGGACAGGATAATGGGGACACTTTTATGCGTATTATTCGATTGCGTCACCACATCCGTGAAATGCACCAATCCGTCTAAAGCCTCCATACGGGGAGTCGTCTTGCGCTCGTATCCGTAAAGGCTCCATTCCATAGCACGGGAGGTCTCTCCCACTACCAAGACGTAGATCTCCCGTTTTCCCTCCGCTTGCTCCGGCTTAGTGGCGTCGAACTTAAAGTCGGCGGAAGTAATATGATACTTGCTGTTCCTCTCCGCCTTATTTATGGCGAAATATAAATTGTATAGGGCGTTAGCCGGATATACATCGTCCTTCCATGAGAACCGGTGATCTTGCGAAGGAGACAGGAAGCAAAGGAGCAAACCCACGACAAACACGCCTAGGCTGATCTTGGCCCATTTCTTCCGGAAAGGATTTCGCAGTTTCTCTTTCTGCCGTATCGAACGACAAGCGAGCACCAGCGTAGGTAATGTATAGAAAAAGAATACGCAACCGATCACCAGAATGATATTCCCCAATAACTCACTAGCCTCGGAAGCGTTCGAGCTGGTAAGGTTCAAATACATATCAACCGCTATCACGGACTGTCCGAAAAGATACAGAAGCACCAACTGCCCCCCATCTAATATAACCTTCGGCAACAGGCACCAAACCACGATCCCCGGTTTACGGGCCACTAATAAAACACACATCCAAAAGGCCAAAGGTATCAGCAACGAGGCGATACCGACCGTGACGGGAAGCGGTTCCGTAAAAAAGAACACACAGTTTGGGATGATAAATAACAGGGCAAATAAGAAATATAAATGCTCCTGTGAAGATATCCAGCGTATTAACCTTGTAAAATACTTCATTCAATCAAAACTTTGCCAACTCTCAATCATTACTCTTCTCAACTAATACCCAGAACCTGAAATTCCGGCAATTGGCAAAGATAGGCGTTATTAAACACATACAAAGCGTATTATACACAAAAAATGTTATTGACATTCATAACTTCTCTTTCATCCGTCGCCAATACTCATTGACAGAGCTTTTCACTTCCTTATGTAACAGCAAGATACCAATCAAGTTCGGGAGCGTCATCAAAGCCACGGTGATACCGGATAATGTCCAAACAATAGTAGTATCCGTGAACGAGGCCAAGAAAAATCCGACAATATAGATTACGTGGTAAATACGGACATATTTCGTTCCCCAAAGATAGGTCACCGCCCGATCACCGTAGTAAGACCATGCTATCGTTGTAGAAAACGCAAACAACAACAGGGAAAACGGAATAATAAACTGCCCCCAATCCCCTAAAAAACCTTTCTTAAACGCCTCCGTAGACAAGGGGGCGGAATGAAGCAGCGACTTACCGGTTAAATACACCGCACGCTCTTTATTCATAGGTAATTCGATACGTCCGTCACGTACAGAGAGCGTACCACTAAACAACACCTCCTTCCCTTCCTTGACCCGCACGCTATCCGCAAAGGAACGTGCGTGTAGTAACGTTATATCCGTATTTAGGATCTGTCCGTTCCGGACCTCCAAGGAGCCTGTATAAAAAGGCAGGGGCTTATTCCCTAGTACATGCTCCGACACTGCGGATTTACCGTCCGGGTCCGATTCATGATAAGCACCGGACAAGACTACCGTATCCGCCTGCTGAAACTTATTCTCAAACTTTTTCAGCCAAGTACCGGATGACAATAGAACCAAGCCGGTTATCGAACAAATCACGATCGTATCGATGAACGGCTCCAATAAAGCGACCATACCCTCGGATACCGGCTCTTCCGTCTTGGCTGCCGCATGAGCGATCGGAGCGGAACCTTGCCCCGCCTCATTCGAGAATAATCCACGGTTCACACCTCGGTTAAAAGCCCAGACAACCGTCGCTCCTAAGAAACCACCCGTAGCCGCCGTACCGGAAAAGATATTCGAGAAAACAGAGATAAACGAAGGTAGGATATGCTGGTAATTATAGGCCAATATGCTGAAGGCACCGAGCAGATAGACGACCGCCATAAAAGGTACCAACTTCTCGGTAACCTGCGCTATACGCTTGATTCCCCCGATCACGATCAATCCCAGCAAGACCGATAAAACCGCCCCGGTAATATATTGCTGAATACCGAACGCCGAAAACATGGCGTTCGAGATGCTATTTACCTGTGGCAGACTACCCGTACCGAAAGAGGAGAAAATAGTAGCGACCGCAAAAAGTCCCGCCAACCAACGCATATGCAAACGATGCTTCATATAATACATCGGACCGCCGGAAATCGTACCATCTTCCGTCTGCTCACGATACTTATGGGAAAGGGTGACCTCTACCATCTTGGTAGTCATACCCAAGAACGCCGTCATCAACATCCAAAACAAGGCAGAAGGACCACCTAGATGTATGGCCAGAGCGACACCGGCGATATTACCGGTCCCCACCGTGCCCGAAAGAGCAGTTGCCAACGCTTGGAAATGGGAGGTATCTCCTATGTCTTGCTTATTGTCGTACTTCCCCCGCACGACCTTGATCGCATGCCCGAAAAAGCGCAATTGCGGAAACCGAAGATAGACCGTAAAGAACAATCCGGTTCCCAGTAATAGAAAAACAAACCATTGTGATCCTCCAAAATGAGCGTCAATAAGGGATAGTAAGTTATTCAACTCTTGCATCATCTGCCTACATTTTTAAATAATGATGCCGCAAGTTAAGAATAATAAAACAAAAAGCAACCTTACAAGCTTTTGTTTTTCATTTTAGACTTACAAGATTGCTTTTTCACAATCAAAAAGATACTATCACACAATAAAATTATATTTATCTCCTATATTTTCTGGAGGATAGCGATAAACTCATCATTCGTAATGTCTAGCTCCGGCTCTTTGTAATTGACATAATCCTCAAAATAGTCGCTGGCGATATCGGCTACGATCTCCCCTCCGTCCAAGCCATACGAGGAAACTAGTTTCTCCACCCGGTTACGTATCTGGCGAATCACCTGTAAACGATCCTCATAACGATCTGGCTTCTCCTGATCAGTGACGTGCTCATTCCGGGCGATCAAGTAAACTACCGTATAAAATTTCTCCATGCTCCCGAAAACAGGGACAAACAAGGCTTTCTTCTCCTCGGGCAGATCTGCCAAAAACTGTTGTATCTTTGTCATAACTCTTACTCTTTTACCTAATAAAAAAAACAATATACTTTTTGTTCTAAAACAATATACTTTCGTGTGTAAAAGTATATTGTTTCGACAACAAAAGTATATTGTTCTTCTCGAGTCTGTTAAATGATAGAATTCTTCTTCGTAAAGTCCAAAATCTCATCAATATAGCCAAAAGCCAATCCTGTTACCGTATCCGCGCAGCCGTAATAGATAGCGATACGTTTCGTCTCCGGATCATGCAAGGCGGCACAGGGAAAGACTACGTTCGGAACGTCTCCCATGCACTCGTAATCCTTTTGCGGGGACAACAAATAAGGTCCGGAGCGGAATTTCACTTTCCAAGGTTGCTCCAAATCCAAGATAGCGGAACCGAAGCTATACACATACCCGTTGCAAGAACGAAGCACGCCGTGGTAAATCAATAACCAGCCCTCGGAAGTCTCGATAGGGATAGGGCCCGCACCGATCTTCGTACACTGCCAAGCGCTATCCTCGAACGCAGCCGGAGACATCACGTGGCGATGTTTACCCCAGAAACACATATCCGGAGACTCGCTATAGAATATATCGCCGAACGGAGTATGACCGTTGTCGCTCGGACGGCTCAACATGGCGAAGTTTCCGTTAATCTTACGAGGGAACATCACGCCATTACGGTTGAAAGGCAGATAAGCGTTCTCCAGCTGATGGAAGGTCTCGAAATCGAACGTGTAAGCCACGCCGATCGTCGGGCCATGATAACCGTTACACCAAGTCACATAGTAACGATCCTCGATAAAACATACACGGGGGTCGTAGGCGTAAACAAACTCGCCGATCTCCTTGTCGTCGCACTCAAACTCGAGTTTTGTCTCGGAGATACTCCAATGAATGGCATCTGCGCTAAAACCTACGTGCAAACGCATCCGGCGATTCGTATCGTCGCAACGGAACACACCGGCATAACCACCTTTGAAAGGGACAACAGCACTGTTGAACACGCTGTTCGATGTCGGAAGGATATCACGAGGAATCACCGGGTTCTTCGAATATCTCCACAATACTTCTTTGCTACCCTCGGGACGATCTTCCCAAGGCATATCAGGCAGCGGAGCGCCTACGATTTTCAAATTATCCATAACTAATCCTATTAAAATATTACTGTACTAACTTATTACCTTTATCGTCATACGTGAACGGTACGAAATAGGCTACCAAGAATGAAGGGATCATCGCCAGCAAGGTCACGATAAAAAAATACTTATAACCTAGCCAGTCGCTCACGAAACCGCTCATCATTCCCGGAAGCATTACGCCAAGGTTCATGATACCTGAGGCGAACGCATAATGCGCCATCTGATGCTTGCCCGGAGCTACCTGTTGCATCATAAACAGCATCAAGCCCACGAAACCGAATCCATAGCCAAAATACTCGAATACGATGGCGGAAGCGATAATGAGACCATTATCAGGCTGGAAACACGCCAAGAACGTGTATACCAAAAACGGTATATTGAAACAACAACAAAGCGTAAACAATACCTTTTGCAATCCCTTGGCCGAGATATAATATCCACCAAGCAAAGAACCCAGCACGAACGCCGCCGCCCCAAACGTACCATAATACAAACCGATTTCTTGCTCCGTTAGTCCTAATCCTTGATCAGCTATCGGAGCTTTCAAGAACAAAGGTACGATCTTTATCACGAAACCCTCGGCAAAACGATACAATATGATGAAACAGATATACCACACGATATACTTCTTCGTGAAGAACTCCTTGAAGACCAGCCATAGCTCAGCCATACTTTCCTTCAACGAATGTTCTCTGGTAGCGGCTTTCCCACCCGAAGGCAACATCTTCATATGATAAAAACCAAGCAGGATCATGATCGTACCGCAAAGCAACATAACGATCATCCAAGCGTATATCACGGCCTCTTTCTCCAATCCTATCCCGGTAAAATATTGCATCATATAACCCGCCAGATAAACCAGACCACCCGTGGCTACGATCTTCGCCAAATTGTAAAACGCACCTTGCCAACCGATATATTTGGCTTGATCCTCCGGCGAGAGCTCTTTCATATAAACGCCATCCGTTGCCACGTCATGCGTAGCCCCGCTAAGCGCTATAATACCTAATAATGCGATAGATAGAGCAAAGAAACTCGGCAAGTTTAACGCCAAGGCCACTAAACCGAATAAGCAACCGGATAACAACTGGGTCAATACGACAAAGAATTTCTTAGTACGATACATTTCCAAAAACGGGCTCCATAAAGGCTTTAAGGTCCAAGGTAACATGATAACCGAGGTCCATAACGCAATCTGGGCATCCGATATATCCAATCCCTTAAACATGAGTACGGTAACCATGTTCAGCACTACAAAAGGCAATCCCATAGCAAAATAGACACTAGGGACCCAAGTCACAGGGTTTCGACGTTTAGTAGCATTCGTGTTTTTCTCTTCCATGCTTTATTTAGAATTTAGGTGTACAAATATAATTAATAATCCGGATATATCTTTAATCGATCGGACAAATAGAGGAGATCATCCCGAAGGTAGCGTTATCATTCAAATCCCAGACCATCTTTCCGGCTCCGTTTATCTCGATCAACTGCGGGTAATGTCCTTTCGCAGCCTCTCCGTCATGGCCTTGCCAGTTACAGATATACAAACCACCGTCCCGTTTAGGGAGCAACTGGGCAACAAAGAAAAGCTGGGCTCCCTCGATATCGTTCGCATTCACCTTGCGAACGATATCTCCGGTCTCGAAATTCAGCTCTATGAAGCAATGGGCATCACCGCAAGCGACCAGATAATTACCGTTATCCAACGCAGCCACGCTAAACGGGTTACCGTCTACTTTCACGCTTTTCAGCAATTGACCGGACGGGGATATTTCCCGGATCTCGGAGGTAGCGAACAAGGGCACTAGATAATTGCCCCGCTTATTCTTGTTTACTTGACGGAATTGTGCATGGGGTTGCTCAATTCGGGTATCGAAATCTGTTTTCGACAGGATCTCTCCTTTTGCGTTCACTTCCATGATCGTAGCCGGGTTTCCACACCACGCCAATAAATAATTACCGTTGGAAAGTACACGGGCTGTCTGCATCTCACACCCTTCCGGAGCGGAGATATTCCAGACCTCCTCATGATCCCGGGTGATTAGCTTTGCCCCTTTCGAATAGGAAAAAAGGATATTCCGATCGGGAGTAACAGCTACGGAATTACATTCCCATCCTTTTTCCAAGGGATGCTCCCATTCAATTTCTTTCGTGTTCTTGTTTACGATGGCGATCTTGTCCCAGCCGGAACCGCCTAATAAAAGATGATGCGACGCCTCATGACATGCGGAACATACGAGTAGCAGGCATGCGGATAATATAAAAGTATAGATTTTCATGGTATATAATAATGTACTAATTAGATAATATGCCAATTATAGCAGGATGGACACATGGGATCCACCCTGCAAAAAAAGATCATGTGTGTTGTATTCGCATTGGCATATTGACACATTTAGCGAAACGACACATTGGTTCATTCTTCTTTATTTCGCTAAGTCACGGAACAACTCATATCCCTGATTAGGCGTGATACCTTGATGCACGACCGCATGAACCGCCTGGATCATGGCGACAGGAGAAGTACTCTGGAATACATTACGTCCCATATCCACGCCGGCCGCACCGTCGTTAATCGCATTATAACATAATTCCAACGCCTCTTTCTCCGGTAATTTCTTACCACCGGCGATTACCACGGGAACCGGGCAAGCGGCGGCTACCTTCTCGAAGCCCTCACAATAGTAGGTCTTCACGATATTAGCGCCATTCTCCGCACAGATACGGGAAGCCAGACCGAAATAACGAGCGTCTCGAGCCATTTGCTTACCAACGGCGGTAACACCCATTACCGGGATATTGTAACGGCTAGCCTTATCGACCGCCTTATATAAGTTAGCCACAGTCTTAGCCTCATGCGCCTCGTCGCCGATAGCCAACATAACCGCCATGGCGGAGACGTTCATACGGATAGCGTCCTCTATATCGATCAATACATTATCATTCAAATCCGTAAGGATAGACGTTCCAGCGTCCGAACGAAGACAAATCGGTTTCGTCGTATTCGCAGGGATCGTAGATTGCAGGATACCACGGGTACACATCAAGCAATCCGCATATTCAATCAAAGGAACGATATTCAAGTCGATACGCTCCAGACCGGAAGTCGGCCCCATGATGAAACCATGGTCAAAAGCAAGCATAACCGCCTTGCCTGTCTTCGGGTTGAAGATACGGGATAAACGGTCTTTCATACCCCAAGGTAAGTTCTCGGCTCCCTTCACATGGAAACTCTGGTTCTCACAATTGATGCCTAAACCGAAGTCCGCACCTTCTCTTAAATCATCTAAATCTGCCATATTTATTATTCGTTATATTATTATATTTTATAGAGACGGGGCACGCCCCGTCTCACGCTGTGTATTATTTTATAGCGCCTCAGCAAAAGAAGCGAACATACAGCTCCAAGAAGTAGCCCCGCTATCAGCGAAACCAATCGAACGCTCGCCATAGTTACGGGCACGGCCAAAGTTAGCTTTCATCGGTACCGTAGCCTCCGCTCCTTCAAGCGCCGCTTTAGCGCCGGCGTTCAAGACCACCTTGATATCATCCGACGTACAAGCCTGCATAGCCTCCACCGCCGGGATCAAGGCATCCATCATCGTCTTGTCGCCTCGTTTCGCTTGGGTTTGTTGTTGCACATTCGCCAAGCCACCGGCGAACATAGCTTTCACGCCTGCGGCATCCAACTCGGTTCCCTCTGCATGATCGCTCATGCCCAAGAAGAAAGCGCCGAGCAAGGTACTTGTCGATCCGCTCACTTCCATCATCACGTCCATACCCATATCACCAAGCATTTGCTTGAACTCCGTTCCAGACTGAGCGCTTTTATTCACGGCAGTCATAGCGGCAACGATAGCGGTACCATGATCTCCATCCCCGATTACGGCATCCAATTTAGAAAATTCCTCCTCACGTGCCTTGATCTGTTTCAGCGCATTGTCTAACATGGCCTTGAAGGCCTCGATAGTAAGTTGTTTCATGTATATTATTTATTTACCTAGGGTTGTCCAATAAGGTGCGTCCGCACGTTTGTTATTCAAATAATCGATATGATCCTCATCCAAGATCGCCATGATCATCTGGAATCCGGCTTGCTCCTGTACGGTCAAGATCTCTTGGATACGGCTTACCACCACCTGCAAGCCACGAGCCTCTAATTCCTTATAAGCCTTGCGGAAGATGATATTCAATTCCATATGGGTAGTAGCGCCTACGCCGTTAATGATCAATAACATCTTATCACCGGCTTTTGGCTGTAACTGCTGGCAAAGTAGGTCTACCATCTCCGCTGCCGTATCATCGGCGGATACCAACGGTTTCTGTCCACCACCGCCTTCGCCATGCTGGCCCATACCGATCTCCATGATTCCATCGGGAAGATTCGTGATCGTACCTCCGTTCTGGGGATGCGTACAAGAACGCATAGCGACAGCTAAGGTAGCCACGTTCTTATTATAGCGTTCACCCATCTCAATCAACTCGTCTAAAGACTTCCCTTCCTCGGCGGCGGCACCTAATATCTTATACAAAGGAACACAACCGGCCAAGCCACGGCGATCATCTACATTCGCCCCTATACCTGCGCTGATATCATCATGCGTAAGTAATTTCTTCACCTTGATACCCTTACGAGCAGCCAACTGGCAAGCCATATTAGCGCTCATCACGTCGCCGGAATGGTTCAATACGACCAGCAAGATCCCGGCCTCACGATCCATCAATTGCAGTGCCTGAAACAAACGTTGGGCACCCGGAGCGGCGAATACGTCACCCACGACGGAGCAATCCAACATGCCCTCTCCTACGAAACCGCTCAAGGCAGGCTCATGACCGGAACCGCCTAAGGTAACGATCGCTACCTTATCATTGCCTTTCGGGTTAGCACGTACGACGATATTCTCAGCCGCCAACTTTACTTGATTCGGATACGCTAACGCATAACCTTCCAATAACTCAGCCGTAATATTCTCAGGATCATTTATGAATTTTGTCTTGATGTCTGACATGGTATTATCCTCCTTTAGATTTATAAATTTTGATTTACGAATTATTTTAGTTCCATGATCTCGATAGCGATACCTTCTTCCTCGATGAAAGCGATCGTCAAGTGCTCGTCGCAAACAGCCGGGCCGAAGATTACCTTCTTACCTTCCAACTCTTTTTCCAAACAAGGAACCGTATAAGCGATATGGCCATTGGTCTGTACCAACTCCGGTAAGCAGCTGCCTTTCTCGAATTTCAAGAACTCGATCCGGTTCGGACTCTTGCTGTAATCCGTCAACCATACACTCAGGCCTTCGTTATAAACCGCCCCTTCTTTACTTTCCGTAGTGACAATTCCTACGTGATTAAATGTTCTCATGATCTATTCAATTTATAGTTAGACAATTATATTATTAAAATTCGTTCTCTTCCGATAGGATATAAAGCCAGCCCCCAATACTAGGATGATCGACAGATAAAGATAAATAAATATCCCGTTCACGTTGTCATTCTGGCCATAAGAGTGCATGCCACTCAAGAAATAATTCACACCGAAGAAGGTCATCAACACCGAATAGAAGGCCAAGATAGACGTAAAATTAAACAACCACAGGTTATTGCATTTCGGTATCAAGCGGAGATGCGTCACGATCGCATATATCACCATCGTAATCAACGCCCACGTCTCCTTCGGGTCCCAGCCCCAATAACGTCCCCACGACTCATTCGCCCAGACCGCTCCCAAGAAAGTACCGATCGTCATCAGGGCCAATCCGATCCAAAGTGACATCTCGTTCACGATACTCAATTCTCGTACCCGTTCTTTGAGCATCACGCTGTTCTTCTCCCCGCTTACGCTCATCATCACCAGATTCGTCAAGCCGATCAGACAGCTAATACCGAAGAAACCGTAAGCTCCCACGATAACCGCCACATGGAACATCAACCATGGGGATTTCAAGACCGGAACCAGCGGATTGATCTGCGGGTCCATCCAACTCAAGCCGGACACGAACAAGATGATCCCCCCGAATAAAGTAGCCAACGCAAACGTAAGCGTACTCTTGCGTACGAACAACAACCCGGCGAACACCGTAGCCCAAGCCACATAAATCATCGTCTCGTACGAATTGCTCCAAGGGGCGTAACCTGCGATATACCACCGCATTCCCATCCCATACATATGGAAAACGAATACGGCCAAAATGCCCAGACTCAATAACCAAGTCATATAGGTAACCCATTTTTCCTTCTTGAATAAGGCCACGAAAGCGAAGACCAGCAACAAGCCTCCCAAAATCAAGTACCCTTTCTTACATTGCCGGAATACATCCATTTGATTATATTTAATCTCGGCCTGTATTTTCTCAGGGCGAATGTCTACCGTCTTATTCTTGGCTTGCTGATACGTATGGATCATTCCGATTACCTCGTCCGCTTTCTCCCAATCACCACTCTTCAATCCTTCCTGTACCTCCGATAAATACCAGCCCATAATGTGGGTAACGAACATGGAGTCCTTTCCGGAAAACGCCGATAAATCATCGCCCGGCGCATACCATTTGTGATCCGGGTCGTCCTCTTTCGGGAAAAGGTTTAACATCTGGTAATTGATCAATTGATGGAAGATATTTACCTGCTCATCCAGCTTGATCAAGTCTTTATCGAAGCGGGTACGCTCCGCTGGCATTTTATTGTAGGCCTCTTCCAGCTTCTCTTGCAATTTATAGCGTCCGTTACTATCGAATACCTCTATATAGGCGCAATCCTTATCCGTAAGGTCGTAATAATTAGCCAGCTCACTATTAGACAAGGCGATAAACGGCACCCGGACCCACATATCCGGCATAGCCAAGACACTCAACAAGAACTGATCAGAGTTCAAGGAACCGAACTGATCCGATTTATGCAACTTTCGCAGTACCTCGGAAGAAAATGTATTGATCGGCAACATACGTCCGCTTACCGATTGGATCGGCAACGCACCGAACTTAGCGGCGTGTTCCGGACTTATCGCATATTTCTGTATGGCCTCCTTCATCTCGGGAGCGGCTGCACCTTGCGCCCGCAAGCCCCCTACGGAAAGAAGAATCGCTACTAACAGGGTCGTTTTACGAGCGCCCGATCTTAAATCTTTCAACTGTCGGCTTAATTTCATGAAACGGGAGTTTTTACCTACCAAGCAAAGTATAAAGCCGATCACTAAAATCACGTAGCCGGTATACGTAATATTCCTTCCGGCCACATCTCGGTTCACGGAAAGTACCGTTCCTTGCTCATCCGGGTCATAGGAGGCTTGGAAGAAGCGATAGCCTTTCACGTCTAATACATTATTCATATATACCCGGGCATGGCGAGTCTGTCCATCTACATGTACCAGCAACTCACTCTCATAAGCAGAGGGACTGGCAGAGCCGGGATAGCGGGTTAAGGTAAATTTCACGAGTTCTACGCTAAAAGGAAGCGTATGATAGAGAGTCTGGTCCGAGGTACGGATCATGATACGATCGCTAGCCTCTCCCTCACGCAGGTGAAGGATTCCTTCCTCGCCGAAAAGGTGGGAAATAAGGGCACCCAGAAGGATGACAATAAAGGCGGCATGGGTGACCATCAATCCCCATCTACGCCGCTTAAGTAACTGGTGCTTGATAACGATAGCCACGAAATTGGCTACCAATAAGAATTGGAGTAAGAAAAATACAGGAGAATAGTAAATCATCGCTTTAGCGGCGGCAGTACCATGATACTTCTCAATAAAAGTAGCGATAGCCAAGCCAAAGGCGTAGATCAATAGAAGGACGATAGTCGTCACAGAAGAAGAGATAAATCTTTCTAGAGTTTTCATTTGCTCATTTATTAATAACACTGATGCGACAAATGTACGCAGATTAATCATTTTTGAAAGAATCGGCGATTAATTTGCCGCATCCATGTTATCTATCTATAAATAGACCTTGTCTATTAGTCCTCAATAATTACCCGGAAGCCTACGTTGAATACACGTTGGTACGGATAATATCCTTTACGGGTATAAGCCGTCGAGAATTTCGGTCGCTCGATATAAGAACCGCCACGAACCACCTTATACTCGGAAACCTCTTTCGATTTCTCGTTGTAAGGATAAGGCAAGTAATCTGAACGTGTCCATTCCGCCACGTTACCGTGCATGCAATACAAACCGAACGGATTCGCTTCATATTGCTTACCACCCACCTGAACCAAATTGCCATCATCCACGCCTTCCTCTTTCGGTAAGTAAGTATAGTACTTGTACCAATAAGAAGTCTTAGGCATCGGTTGCGGGTCGATACCGCTTACGGCAAGCAGGAGCGTGGTTACGTCGGCTAGGTTATCCTTTTTACCGAAGTCCGCATTCATATCGCCATACCAGAAATCTTGATCGCTACCGGCACGACAAGCCCATTCCCATTGCGCCTCGGTCGGAAGCGTGATGTTCAAGCCTGTTTTCTCACTCAGCTTCTTACAATAATCCATAGCGTCATTGTAACTTACACGGATTACCGGTTGCTCTGGCTTATTAGCGGGATATCCTTGAACCACGTGATCCTTCCATTGCTGATCCACGAAACGGCTGTCGTGATCCGGGAAAATCACGTTGAATTGCTGGTTCGTAACCTCCAACTCACCCATCCAGAAAGCTTTGTCAATCTTCACTTTCGCCGTCGGACGAGTATCGGATTGCCCACGATAGCTACCCATTACGAATTGTCCGGCCGGAACGCGAACAAATGTCATCTTGATACCCGGAGCCAACTCGATCTCCTTACGGGTTTCCTTCTCGTCGGCCAACATAGCCTTGATCCGGTCCGCATCGAAAGGCCAACCTTTCACCTTCAACTCTTTTTCCTTGACAGGAGCCAATTTCTCCGGCATCTCCGGTTTGATCTCACCTTTACCCTTCAAGTAAGCGGCATAATCGGAGATCTCTTTCTTCCAATCCACGCCTGCGCCATTCGCATACTTATCCGTCAACTCTTTACGACGCTTGATCTGGTCAAAGCCTTGATACGGGATGATATCCTTCGAAAGCACATTCGCATTGAAATAACCCTTATCCGGAGCGTTGTAATCAATCCAGTTATAAAGGGTTTTCCACTCTTTATCCGTCAGTTGCACGTTAAAGTGCCCTTTCTTCAACATACGAACCAGTTCACTCGTGTTCGGATGATATTCATACGGTTGAAGAACCACCATATCACCCTCGCCACCTTGACGGTGTACATACGGATGCAGATTCAAGTAAGAAGTGCCATAACCTAATTTATCCTTCTTGCCCCCACGCAAGTCGAAAGCCTTACCCTCACCATTATGGCAAGCGATACAGGCACGATCCAAGATCGGTTGGATCTCCAGATCGAACGTGAACGAACGGGTCCCCCCTTCCGGCGGAGTCAACGCATGCGGGGCTTTCTGCGAAGCCATCACACGTTTCGGGATAGGAATCTGGTTCTGGTCCTCATGGCAACCGATACAAGATACCACCTCGCCCGGCTGACCGGTCAACCAGCTACGCATCCACTGGATAGCCACTCCGTCTTTGTCTAACGGCTGGATAGAGATCGGCGTATTCGCCGGGATCTTGAAGATAGCGGAGCCATCCTCTTCTACCGGAACCGTACCCAACATACGCTTGATGTCCCAACCGGACTGGATTCCATGCCAGTTATGATCGGAGGTAGTCTTCACGTAAGCATACTCATAAGCGTGCAGACGAAGAGACTTAACCGTACCCCGGGGAATGCCTCTCAAACCCTCTCCCTCGTAAATATCCTGAATAAAGACCGTAGCCTCTTTGTCATTCAATTTCACACGGTCCGGAATAGCCGGAGGAGTCTGTGTCTTACGTACGGCAACCGGACTGATATAGCCCTCACCCTCTACCTTACGCAAACAAGTCACGTTATCGAATACGTCCACCAAATAGATACCCCATAAATCCTGTGGATCTAATTTAGCGGCCACCAAGAAATATTTATCATTCAGCGGAGTCGGTTTGATAAACTGCGGCCATACGCCATTTACCAACTCATCCTTAATCTCCTCCACGATCGGCCGGTTACGATACGGGATCTCCTGTACCATACCAGCGGCGCCTTTACGGGCTTTCGCCGGATCGAACACGATCAAACGACCGGAACGGGCAATACCATGGTGACCGGAGATAATTCCCACGAAAGCGGAACCGTGGCCCGGCAACGGCTGAATATCGAACGTACTGTTCGGGAACATCGATCCGCTACCATACAGCGCTTTCTGCTCCGTACCATCCGGATTCATGTTCATCACGATACGGGAATAATAGTGCGTCAAGTCCGTGTACTCCCAACGAGTGTACATCACACGACCGTTATTCATCACTACCGGGTTCCAGTTTGCGTCTTGATCGAAAGTCAGACGGCGCAAGCTCTTCGTGTCCGGCGTATAAAGTACCATATTACCGACAGGGTCATCACCGCTTACACAAGGCACGCCTTGATAACCGATATTCGAGTTGGCGATGATACGTCCGTCTGGCAGGTAGGTTCCGTCGTAGAACTCCAGATCCGGCTCCTCATTATGAATCAATTGCTTGAAACCGGTACCATCCAATTTCACCTCGAATACGTTCCAACGCTTATCGGGCATCGTCTGGGTAAACATAGCACGATCGCCATCCCAATGCATCCGCAAGTCGGCGACAGAGGAACCGTTTTCCGGTTTATAGATCGACCGTACCTGTACATCCTCCCCGCGTAAATTACTCAACTCCACGATATCGGCGTCGAAGCCCATACGGCGGGCGGACTCTTGGTTACTCCAGTTATTACCCTGCGTACCCAAATCCGGAGCCATTGCCTTATGAGCGTTTACACCTAATTTAAAGCGGGCAGCCAAGACTTTATCACCATCCAAGAACGGGTTCGCCAGCAAGATCGTACGTTTATTCGCGATCGCTTTCTCGGCATTAACCAAAGCGGCCTCATCACCATTATAAATGCCATCGAAACCTTTCTTTACCTGCTGTTCCAACTCATCCAGAACCGGTTGATATTTAGTGGCGTCGAAGCCTTTCAACTTTTTCATATCGTTGAAAGCCAAACGAATCGCCTCCATATTCAACCAACTCAAGTCGCTCTGTAAATTACAGATACGTTGAGTTTTCTCATAAAGTTTCAAATACTCACGGATCTGAGTATCAATATCTTTTTCCGTCTCGATCTGCTTAACAGCGTTCTTTACATACGCAGCGTCTTTCAGACGAGAAGCCAAATTCAAGACAATATCACGCTCGGCGGAAGCGTCACTAGCGGTCAACCAGTTCTCCAACCCATCGATATTAGCGTTTAAGGCCCCCAATTCCTTCGGATAAGCGGCTAGCAAACGTGCGGCCTCCTCCTTCGGGAAAACATTCATGATACGGAAGAATACACTACCTACCGTCGACTGATCGGCCAAACCCACCTCAGCCTCGAAGCGTACATATTCCTTATTGATATTGTACACCATCACGCCATTGGCATGGCATAATACACTATGATCGTATTTCTTACCGCCGATCAACAAAGGATTCCCGTATAAATCCGTATTCTTGCGGATACTGCCCGAGCCAGAAACCCAATAATCAGGATCTAACTCATCCAACCAAACCGAACTACCGTCCGCCTTGATTAAACGGGCGTTCGCCCATGTACCCCAATCCCAATCCGTACCATCCGGTCCGGCAGCCGTAACAAGCACCAACTGATCCAGCCCCGTCAAATCGGCGGACATCGGGACAGCCTTCTGCTTCGCCTTGATCCAAGCCGACATGATCGGCATGTTCGCCTTCACCAAAGAGGCACGAAGCTCAGACTTTTGTTTTACTGAGGCGTCAATCCAGTTATCCACCTTCTTTTGCTTCGGACCTGCCGAAACAAGAAGAGAGGTCGACAACAAGAGTGATACCATTATATAGTATTTATTCATGTATTAAATTTAAATTTAGAAGGTTGTTTATTGAAACCCTAAGGATCACGATCGGCAACCCTTAGAATTACGAAGCATAACCCTAGAGGTTTTTATAAAGCGGCCTTCTGGTTCGTGAAACGTAAGCCAGCGTTGTCGTGATAGCATGCCCACTCATCTACGATAGCGCCTTCCGGACCTGCCATCATAAAGTGGAATGTCTCCAATTTCTTCAGACGTAATACGTCGCCGACCTTCTGAACCACGAAATTCTTGCTCTTGATCGGTCCGTGTCCAGCAGGGATAGCCGGGGCGTTCGGAGTCTCGTCACCTACCTCAGAGAAGTTGTATACCCAACCCTTCTCTACCATCCAAGACTCATGTTTAGCAGGGAAGTCAGTCTTTACGTGAGCGTGTTCCGGAATCATCTGGCCCGGCAACAAATAGATAGCGTGAGCGAAATACTTATACTCCGGATCGTTGATCCAGAAAATACCACCCATACCTACATTCTCGAAATCACCCAAACCAAAGTCTGTCACCCACATATCTTTCGCCATCAACTCCGTGAAAGGAACATCGTAGAAAGCAAACATATCTTTCATCGCTTCCATAGCGACATCTTGTTGAAACTTGCCGTCTTTATAAAAATCGGCGTTCGTGTACTTCTTTGAATAAGCCATTGTTCTATTTTTTTGATTGTTAGTATTACATGCGTTCGTGCATTCTTTGCGGCAAGTTCCTTCCGGACAATTACCCTCCCCGTTAGCGGCGCAACAAGTAGCGTCTGTTGTTGTCTTTCCCGTACATGCGACCATAGATGCCAACGCCAATCCCATAGCCGCCATTTTCATGTTCAAACCTTTTCTCATTTGTTTTTGTGTATATTTGTTAGTACTATCTGTTTCAACGTATCGCTATTCCCTCGATCTCGATCAATAACTCATCCCGGCAAACGTCGGCCCACATATAAGAGATCGGGATATTTAATCCGTAGGTATTCATCAAACGCTCAGCCTCCTCGTAGTCGGATTTATTCTTCAAGTAGACTCGTAACTTAACCAATTTAGCGTCAGCGATCAGTTCCGCTATATTTTCCATCGTGATCCGTAATTGACGTTCCAGCCCTACTCCCTTCAAGCTCTCCTCACCACGGATAGCGGCTGTACCGGAGATATAAATCAATTTACGATCCTGAAAAGACATACTCTTGGCACGCTCGAACTTAGGAGTCGTCTTCTTTTGTCGGGCAACTTCCAGTACTTGTTCCGAATACGCATGGGCAGCCACCTGCAACTTATTATCGATCGGCGTAGCGAAAGCATCCGGCGTAGTAAACACGGCGGCATCCACATCGATCAAGATACCTCCCAGATTCGCCCCGATACCCGTAGCGGCAGGATAACCATTCGTCCATTCCGTTTTACTATAAAAATCAGACCGGGCGTTATTAAACGCCTGATAATGCTGGTCCTGACCGTCGAAAGCTGTTATACGCTCGATATAATTCCACTGACGGATAATGCTATTCAACGGAAAACCCTCCCGACGGAGCACATCCCCCAATAACCGGAAAGCTTCCACCGACTGAGGCTCTATACCAAAATGGAGTACATCCCCTTGAAAACCGCCGGCAAAAAGGAAACGTCCCGAGGCATTCTCCAACAAGACATAAGGAACACCTTGATAATGACGGAAAGTAATCCGATCCTGCGCATCGGGCACATAGCTATGTACCTCCATCAGCAAAGGAGCGTTCAGCGGCGGTTGGGAGACATAGCTCAAAGCCGGTTCGCAATCCCCATAATACCGACGGATTTTCTCCCGCAGCAAAACCCGGCGTGCCACGTATTCCTCATTCGTACCCGGAGTACCGAAAAAGGCCAGTCTCATGATCACCTCGTTTTGAGGTAATTGAGACAATAGATCGTCCACCATAACCGCGAACTCAGCCGGCTCAGTGTTTAATATCGTATAATGTATTTTCTCACAATAATTCATATCCTTTTATTTTACAGGGAGTTTACATATTCCGTTAATGCCTCGACATCTTTCTTGGAGACCTTTTTATCGATACCATGCTTATGGACCTCGAACACCTCTTCCATGGTAGCCGCACGCCCATCAAACAGATAAGGAGCCGTACGCCAAACCTCAATCAAAGTAGGAGTGTCCCACCCTTTCTCAAATTCGATATCCTCGCCGATACGGTGCATCTTCATATCCGTATAATAAGGACCGCTATGACACTCGCCACATTTCAGTTTCTCAAACACCTTTCTTCCCTCTTTCGCCTTATCCGATAATTCCCCATTTACTAAATACGGACTAAGCACCGGACGCAAGGATTTCATATAAGCGTCCACACATTTCGCCATTTCCTCTTCTGGCTCAAAAAACTGGATGAACTTAAAACCGGCACGTACCGCATATTCCGCACTCTCACGAACACCCGAGATCATGCTTGGGGGAGTCACATGCGAATACAACATGCTCTTACAATTCTTCGAGTTACCAACTCCATCATTCATCAAGTCCCAGTTCATCCCGTCCGTACGGGCATCCCCCGGATGGCAACCATTACAACTCTGCCAGCCTTGATAACAATGATTCGCATCGTTAAAATATTTCTCGCCCTTGTTCTCCGGCGTTTCCGTACGACCCGGATTCATGTCGGTAGCCGTTACCTCCAATGTATTTATATCGACGGTATTCAAGATATCGGCGAAATAAGTAGGGATTATCAACTTATCTCCCGAAAATATAAAATTTCGGGGACCGTTTCCTTGTAAGGGAACTCGCTCACGAAGTCCATACAAGAAATTCAAGTCGTAATCCAGACGGCTCTTATCCTTATAAGACTCAAACTTCGCCAACATCGCCGGATGATCGATCAAGCTTACCTCATGCGTACCGCTATGCGTGATAAAGATATGCTTGTCATCGCAAGCGATACTCCAGATACCGGCAGCGCCACGATCCGGCTCGTCCACCAATACCGCCCCAACGAATTCCTGCTTCGCCACATCGATCACGCTAAAAGCACTCGTGTTCATCCAACCTTGTTGAAGCTGGGAAGTAGGCACCGTGAATCGTCCCAAGTTATGAGACACGTATATATATTTCCCGTCCGGCGTGATGCACATCCCTCGTAAGGCATTGCTACCATTCGCCAATTGGATATCTTTCACTTTCGTAAACCCATCCATCTCGATTACCGATACGCAAGCGGCCACCACATCCACGTCCGCCCGTTGTGCGGGCAGGAAATTCGTAACAAACATATACTTGCCATCCTTGCTGAATACCGCCGATTTAGGCTCACGCAACACTTTCACGCTCCGGACTACCTTACGCATCACCGGATCTACCTCGACCACCGAATTATCGAACTGATTACATACATATATATGTTTCTTATCCGGCCCGAACATCGGATGGCAGGCTCCCGATCCCGTCGGTATGGCCGCTTCCACCCTACCCGATTCCAAGGAAAGAACTTGTAGGCGGCCGGTGTTCTCGAAGGTCGTCACATACACCTTATCCCCATCCGGAAGCAATCCGGTCGGGATCTCATCAAACGGAAACGAATGAAGCAAGCTCTTACCGTCCGCTGAAAAGATATCCAGATGTCTCGTTCCTTTCTGTGTCATTAATAGCTCCCCCTTTGCGTTCAATACGGCATCCGTAGTAAAGAAAGGTGGGTTGCCGGCTGAAGCGAGAGAAACGCAACAGCCGACAAGACAAGCCACCAATGAGTTTTTTATCAAGTATTTTCGTGTGTTCATGGTATATTTTGTATTCCTTATTTTCTAAATCCTAGTTCGTTCGAGATTACCCCGGCAACCTCCTTGATCGCCTTCACCGTATTTTTCACCACCTCTTTCGATAAGCGGTCTTTCGGGCCGGAGATCCAAATCGCTCCACAAGGATATCCCGTATAATTAAAGATCGGGGCGCCTACACAGATCACGCCGCTCAGCTCCTCCTCATTATCCATGGCATACCCCAGTTTGCCAACCCTTTCTAATTCCTCCAGATAGGCCTCACGAGAAGTGATCGTCCGGGAATTATACCGTGTAAACGTCATGTAGGACAGGTAACGATCTCGCACCGTCTTCGGCAAATAAGCCATAATCGCCTTTCCCGGAGCCGAACAATGCAACTCAAACGGCTTTCCCGGCGACAGGACGAAGCGGAACGTATGATGTCCTTGCGCTTGTTCGATAAAAATCCCTTTCTCATCTCCCAAGACACCAAAGCAAGCGGTCTCTTTCACTTGATCACGTAAATCACGCAAATGTGGCAAGACGGTCTCTAAAAGATTGTGTTCATTCAAGGATCTGAAACCAAGAGTCAATAATTTTCGGGAAAGTTTATAGCGTTTCGTGTCTTCACTAAAATTAAGATATTCCAGCCGCACCAATGTATTCAAAATACGGTAAGCCGTGGTCTGCGATATATCGAGCGCCGACTTAATATCTTGCAATGTTTCCCCCGCCGACCGCAAGGAAAGGTACTCAAGAACCGCAATGCCCTTCTCTAAATTAGGCACTTTATAGTTCTCATCCACTTTTTCCATATTTGGTAGCGTGTTTTCCATATTTGAAATTGCGTTTCAGATTTGAATCAAATATAGCAGTGATGAATTTAAACAAGATACGAAATATGTAAAAAGGTGTTAAGTATGTTGCAGAGCATAAATATCATAGAACAAAAAAGCCGGAATCTCTTCCGGCCTTCTTTAAACGCAATGAATCTACTATTTTTATTTCTTGCAATCGCAAGTTGAGTAGGCTACTAACATCCAAACCAACTTCTCCTGTTCTTTCAGATAATCGCTCATCAAAGCGACCGTAGCCTCATCGCCTGCCTCAGATGCCAAGGAAAGAAGTTTACGCTCCTCACCGATCAGATGACCGTATGTATCAAGAATATTCTTTAACGCCTCATCACCGCAAGATACGCCTGATACCTCTTTTACACGGGCTACTTTCAAATACTCGCTGAACTTGTTCTCCGGCTCGCCTCCCAACATCAGGATACGTTCCGCCAACTCGTCAACCTTCTCGGCAGCGTTGTTGTACATATCCTCGAATTTACCATGAAGAACGAAGAAACCGTGTCCCTTAATATTCCAGTGGAAACCACGAAGGTTCGTATAGAATACTTGGTAATCCGCCAATAATTGTTTCAAGCTTGCTACTACGTTACTTACCGCTGACGCATCTAAATGAAGATAATCTAATGTTTTCATACTGCTATTTTTTAATTGTTATACTTTTCGTTTTTCTTATATTGCAAAGATATGGCAAATATAAACAACTGTCAAACAGATAATTCCTATACATATATAGATAAAATCTATATTTAAACGATCAGCAAGAAGACTTGCGATAGAACTTGGGTTTCTATTTACCCAATTTAAACTTATATCCTGCGGTAAGAGCCAAAGTATGGTAATTCGCCTCGATCGATCCTCCCTTATACTCTTTACCTAACGATACATCATAGCCAAAATTGATAAAGCATTGTTTTATTTCCACACCTACAGTGGCACTTATCCCCCAATCAAAAGCACGAAGCCCTTCACAGGGATCATGGGTATAAAACTTAGCGGATTCTTCCGAAGCGACAGACCATCCCCCGAACATTCCTTTATCCAATACGCTTACGGCTATATAAGGGCCTACTCCAACATTCAAACGAATATCCTCAGCTAATTTGAATGAGAAATTAGCCATAATCGGTAATTGCAAGAAATTTCGTGTCACCTTATTTGAGTAATCATACGCATATCCATACGGATCATAAGTAGGTCCCGGCACTGCCCACCAATAACACCCATATCCATATCCGGGAAATTTGTCATTACTATATCCCCTTTGCGTATAATACAAACCTGACTTCAGAGAGAGAAATTCCGGCTTCAACTGATATTCCACTCCTACCCCAATCTTCCAACTCGGTTTCCAATCAACCATTGGACCCGCCTTCATCACTGTCATACCCGCTTCCGGAACTACCGACCACTGGGCTTGTACCGATATTACACCCAACATTAACACCATCGCAAATAATACAACTCTTTTCATATACTTTTTATTTTGATAAAATAATCGAACGACATATATGAATAAGACATGAAACAATAAAAAACCCCTATTGGCACCAACAGAAAAAGGCCGGAATCACTTCCGACCTTCTCCAAACGCAATGAATCACCTTTTTTACTTCTTGCAATCGCAAGTTGAATATGCTACTAACATCCAAACCAACTTCTCTTGTTCTTTCAGATAATCGCTCATCAAAGCGACCGTAGCCTCATCTCCCGCCCCGGATGCCAAGGAAAGAAGTTTACGTTCCTCATCGATCAAATGACCATACGTATCAAGAATATTCTTTAACGCCTCGTCACCACAGGATACGCCTGATACCTCTTTTACACGGGCTACTTTCAGGTACTCGCTGAACTTGTTCTCCGGCTCGCCTCCCAACATCAGGATACGTTCCGCCAACTCGTCAACCTTCTCGGCAGCGTTGTTGTACATATCCTCGAATTTACCATGAAGAACGAAGAAACCGT